>DATFFI010000132.1:0-2468 GCA_035250225.1 Rhizomicrobium sp.
TCCCTTTGAAGTCTTCTCCGTCGCCGCCCGGCTGATGGCGCGGGGCGGCCATGCGCCGTTTCAGGTGCGGACGTTTGCGCAAGCGACGCAGGTGCGGGCGCGGCATGGACTTGAAGTCCGGCCATCAGCATCGCTCGCCGATCATCCCGCCGATATCCTGATCGTACCCGGCGGTGTGGTGGATGCCGCCATGACGGATACGGTGCTGATCGACTGGATCGCCATTGCCGCGGGCAAGGCGCACCTGACCGCCTCGGTCTGCACCGGGGCTTTCCTGCTGGCCAGGGCCGGCGTGCTTTCCGGTACGGTCACGACCCATTGGGAGGACATCCCCGCTCTGCGCGCCGCTTTTCCTCAACTGACGGTGGCCGAGAATGTGCCCTTCGTCGATCAGGGCAGCATCGTCACCTCGGCCGGAATCTCTGCGGGTATCGAGATGAGCCTGTATCTGGTGGGCGAGATATTGGGCGCGGAAGCGGCCGCGAAAACGGCGCGGCAGATGCAATACAAGTATAAAGCCTAGAACCAGCCGGGTGCGAAGCCGGTGAAGCCCAGCACCATCACTTCCCGCGCCACGATCAGGCCGATGCCGCCGCCGATCAGCACATCGCTGAGGAAATGCGCCGTCAGCAGCGCACGCACGCCCGCCAGGAAGGCGGAGGTAGCGAACCAGAACGGCCACAGCATCGGCCAGACGCAGGTGAAGATCACCCCGACGCAGAAGATGGTGAGAGCATGGCCGGAGGGGAAGGAGTTGAAATGGGTGTTGAAGGCGAAAGGAACGAAGCCATAAAGCCCCATCTCCATGTCGTCGCGGGGGCGGCGGCGGCCCAGCACCAGCTTGATGACATGCAGGATGGCGCTGCCGATGGTCAGGCTGGCGATGAAGGCCAGGCTGTAATTGATCAGCATGTCGATCTTGGGATCCGTGGCGCCGAAATTGCGGGCGACCGCGGCCACCACCAGCGCCAGGATGGCGGCGCCCAGCCAGTGCCCGGCCTTTGCCATATGGGTAATGCCGTTCAGCTTTTTGTGTGCCGCCTGGCTGACATGGTCATAGAGGAAATGCGCGATCCGCCGGTCCAGCGGCAGCGCCGCCAGTCCCAGTGCGATCAGAATCCATCCGGCCCAAAGCAGCATAGGGTCTCTCGTTACCGGTTCAGGGCCCGCCAGCCAATATCTGACCGGCAGAAGGCGCCTTCCCAGTGGATTTTGGCCACCGCTTCATAGGCCCGATCGCGCGCTTCGGCCACGTCCTTGCCGGTGGCGGTAATATTCAGGACCCGGCCGGCCACGGCCACAATGTCGGGCCCACGCTTTTCGGTGCCGGCATGGAAGATGGTGACGCCCGGCAGAGCGGCGGCTTCGTCCAGGCCGGTGATGACATGGCCCTTCTCCGGCGTGCCCGGATAGCCGCGCGACGCCATCACCACCGTCAACGCCGCATCCTTTTTCCAGCGCCAATCGATGGTGTCGAGCGTGCCGTCGCGCGAGGCCAGAAACGCCGCCAGCAAGTCGCTTTCCAGCCGCGGCATCAGCACCTGCACTTCGGGATCGCCGAAGCGGCAATTATACTCGACCAGCTTGGGGCCATCCTTTGTCATCATCAGGCCCAGATACATCACGCCCTTGTAGGCAATGCCGCGCGCCGCCAGCGCCGCCACGGTGGGCTTGATGAAGCGTTCCATCGCCACCTGTTCCAGGGCCGGCGTCAGTACCGGCGCCGGACTATAGGCGCCCATGCCGCCGGTATTGGGACCTGTGTCGCCATCGCCGACGCGCTTGTGATCCTGCGCGCCGACCAGCGGAATGACATTCCTGCCGTCGGAAAGCGCGAAGAAACTGGCCTCTTCGCCCTCCATGAATTCTTCGACCACGATCTCATGGCCCGAAGCGCCGAAGCCGCCTTCGAACATGAAGTCGATCGCCTTGTCGGTTTCTGCCGCGTTGGTGGCGATGATCACGCCTTTGCCGGCGGCCAGGCCGTCGGCCTTGATCACCACCGGATAACCCAGGCCATGGGCAAAGCTCTTGGCGGCTGCTGCGTCGCGGAAGCGGCGATAGGCGGCGGTGGGAATGCCGGCCTCGGCGCAAAGGTCTTTGACAAAGCCCTTGGAGCCTTCCAGCACCGCGCCCGCCTTGCTGGGGCCTGAAGACCGGATGCCGGCGGCTTCCAGCACATCCCACAGCCCAGCCACGAGCTGGGCATCGGCTGTGATCACGGCGAAGTCGATTTTCGTCTCCACCGCGAATCTTGCCAGCTCGGCAAAGTCGGTGGCGGGAATCGGCACGCATTCGGCCTGTGCGGCAATACCGGCATTGCCGGGGGCACAATAGAGCTTGGTCAGGAGGGGGCTTTTGGCCAGCGCCCAGGCCAGCGCATGTTCCCGGCCGCCCGACCCCACCAGCAAGACCCGCATTGCTATTTCCTTTTTCCGGCAGCGGTCCTGTATCATCCCCATCGCCAT
>DATFFI010000133.1:0-5033 GCA_035250225.1 Rhizomicrobium sp.
GCCGGCTTTCACCACCGCCTCCAGCGCGGCGGCCAGGCGCCGGGCATTCTGTTCCGGCCGGCTGTTGCCGGTCGCGGCGGCGCGCAGCTTGCCGGCGGTGGTGGACAGGCTGGCGGCGATCTGGCCGTCGCTAGGCGGGTCCATCACCTCGAAAGGCGCCACCGTCACGCCGATAAGATTGTTGGCGTCGGTGATCAGCGCCAGCTTTTTCTCCTGGCCGGCGGGAATGAAGCTGGTCAGGGTGAGGGTCTGGCCCACCTCCGGCTGGGCGGAGAGTTTTTCCGCCATGCGGTTGGCTTCGGCCAGGCTGGGCATGGCGACATCGATGGTATTGGGCGAGGTCTGGGGATTCTTCATCAGGTCGAACAACGTCGACACCGATTCCACTTTCGGGCTGCGCAAATTGAGCGGATCGGAATCGAAGCGCAGGAAGAACATCAGACCCATCGATACGACGCCCGCCGCCGCCGCCGCCCACACGATTTCGCGGCGGTGCTTCACCAGGAAACGGTCGGCGGGCGCCATCCAGGCAAAGCCGACTTCATCCTGTTCCTTGCCCAGCCCCATCAGCCGCAGCATGGCGGGCAGCAGGGTGATGGAGAGCAGGAAGGCCACGATCATGCCCGCGCCCGCCACCTTTCCGAGTTCGGCGACGCCGGTATAGGTGGTGGGAATGAAGGAGAAAAAGCCGGCGGCTGTGGCGCCGGCGGCCAGCGCCAGCGGCGCGCCCAGCGCCTTGCCGGTGCAGGTCAGCGCTTCCTCCAGCTTGCCGGTGACGAAGCGCTCATGGCGGTAGCGCACCGCGAACTGAATGCCGAAATCCACGCCCAAGCCGACGAACAGCGCGATGAAGGCGATGGAAATGATGTTGAAGACCCCGACCGCGGCCAGGCCGATCGCCATGGTGATGACCAGGCCGGCGCCGATGGTCAGCAGGATCGCGGCGATCAGGCGGACGGATTTCAGCGCCAGCCACAGGATCAGCAGCACACCGACCAGCATCGCGGCCGTCATGAGTTCGACGCCCTCGGCCAGGGTGGCGAATTCCTCGTCCGACATGGGAACGTCGCCGGTCAGCCGCACCGTCACGCCATGGGCCGGGTCGATATTGAGCTTGCGGGCTTCGGCGCGGATTGTTTCGGTGGCGCCCCTGCCGGGCTCGAGCGCGGTGAAATCCAGCACCGGCTGCACCGTGATGAAGCGGCGCAGTTCTTCCGGCTTGGCCGGGGCGCCGGTGATCAGCGAGCGCCAGGAAAGGTAGTTTACCCGGCCCTTGGCGGCGTCTTCGAATACCGGCGTCAGGGCCCGCATCGGCGTGTCGATATCGGCCAGCGTTGCTTCACCTGCGCCGATGCCCAGCATCACCGTGTCCAGGCTGCTCATCAGGCCGCGCAGCGAGGGATCGGAGGCCAGCGGGCCCAGGAAGGGCTGGGCCTTGATCAGCTGCGCCGTGGTGTCGGCCACCTCCTTTTCCGACAGGAACAGCATGCCGTTCTGGTTGAAGAAGGTGCCGCCATCGGGACGGCGCACACTGGTGAAAAGCTGGGGCATCTGCGCCAGCCGGGTCGAGAGCCGCGCCGCGGCGGATTCCGCTCGTTCCGGTGTCTTGCCGTCGATCACCACCAGCACCAGATTGGTCTGGCCGGGGAAAGCGGCGTCGAACTGGGCCTGCTTCATCCGCCAGCTCACCTCGGCGGTGATCAACTGGGAGGAGTCGGTGTTCATGGCGAAATTGTTCGCCACATAGACGCCGGTGCCGGCGCTGAGCGCCGCGCACAGGGCGATCACCGCAACGGCATGGCGGCAGCAGAAAGCGACGGTGTGCTGGACGATGGACATGGGGCTATAACGCGGGCCTTGCCGGATGGGGCCGCCTTTATCACCGCAAACGGTGTTTATGTCCAGAAATCAGCAGGTTGCATACCGAAACCAGACGGAAAACCGGGTCAGAAATCCGGCAATTCCGCGGTCATCACCGCCTTCTGTTCGATCAGCCGCGCCCGCCGTTGCAGATAGTTGTTCCGCATGGAGGCGTAATAATCGACCGAATTGCGCTCGATCTCGCGATAGGTCTCGATGTTGGCCGAGCGGGTATCGACCGTGCCCAGCACATTCTTGAACAGGCCGACATAGTTGCGACCGCTGAAGCGGCCGACATAACGCAGCGGCGAAAAATAGCCATCGACATAGGAGCCGGCCAGGTCACGCACCGCCGAGGAGCCGCCGAAGGGGATCACCAGATAGGGACCTTCCGGCACGCCGACACCGCCCAGGGTCAAGCCGAAATCGCGGCTGCGATGCGGCATGCCCCAATCCGTGGCGACGTCGAAAAGCCCGGCCAGACCGATGGTCGTATTGACGATGAAACGGCCGGCGGCTTCGCCGGAAAGGGTGACTTCACCCTGCAGCAGATAGTTGGCGGCGGTGACGGGCTGGCTGAGATTGCTCAGCACATTATGGACATGGCTGCGCACCGGGCTGGGCACGGTCTCGGCATAGTAGGTGGCCGCGGGAAGGGCGGCGTTGCGGTCCAGCCGCTGGTTGAAATCGAAGACGGCGCGATTGACGGGTTCAAGCGGATCGTTGGGTTCGCCCGGGGTGGCGCACCCTGTCAGGGCTGCCCCCAGCACAAAGATGGAAAGAACGCGCGTCAAACCATGTTTCGTCATGTCCCCACACTCGCTGCTCCGTTTTTCCGGATATTCCCGCGAGCCCCCATTCCTGAGAAAGACTATAGCGCCACAATTTCGCCGAGTCCCCGCTCCCGGCGGGGATATTTACGATAGCCGGAAATTTTCCCATGCTGGCGGGGCGCGGGGCTTTCCCCTATGACTGCAAGGGTACCGATGAAGCGGAAGTCCCCGTGAGCGATCCTGACCTGCTGCGACTGCGAGATAGCATCGACAATCTCGATGCGGCGCTGATCCACCTGTTGGCGGAGCGGTTCAAATGCACGCAAGCTGTGGGGGTCTATAAGGCGACGCACAATCTGCCGCCGGCCGATCCCGCCCGTGAAGCGGCCCAGATCGAGCGCCTGCGCCGCCTGGCCCAGGAGGCCAAGCTGGACCCCGACTTTGCCGAGAAGTTCTTCAACTTCGTAGTCAAAGAGGTGATCCGGCACCATGAGGATTTAAGGTCCAAGGCCTAATAGTCCGTCAGCAGATAATCCGACCCTGTAAGCTCACCCTGTGAGCGCGCGCCGCACTCATTTGCATTTTCCGATGGCGGCGCGGCATTGTCGCAGGACATCGTCCGCAGCGTTTTTCTCGGCGGGATTCATTTTTTCCCTTAGCTGCCGGGCGGCATTGCGCGCGGTGGCTTCATTCTGTTCGGCCTCAATCTTGTCGGGGTTGGTGTGGGCGACCTCGGCGGCCAAGATGATCCAGACATAAGCGCGCGCGGAATTGCGCGGCACGCCCCGGCCATTGGCGTATAAGTCGGCCAGCCTTATGCGGGCCATGCCCCAGCCGCGTCTTGCGCCGATCCGATAGAGCGAAGCGGCCTTGCTGTAATCGCGAACGCCTGCCTCGGTGTGATAGACCTGCGCCAGGTCGAATTGCGCGCGCGGATGCCCCTTGGCTGCCGCAAGCGAGAGCCAATGGATGGCCAGCTTCGGATCGCGATCGACGCCGAGGCCGGCGGCATAAAGATAGCCCAACCCGGCTTCGGCGGAGGTGACGCCCTTTTGCGCTTCCGGGCGCCAGATGCGAAAGGCCACGACATAGTCGCGATTGCGGATCGCGGCCATTGCGTCTTCCTGCGGCCCGGCAGTTGCCGTGCCCGAGAGAAAAGCGAAGCTTAAGATAAAAGCGATGACCGCTTTCAACCTTGCGACCATGTCACCCGCGCCCCTTGGCATCCGACCATGGCGAGCATAGGTGCGGGCCGGCCGCAGGCAACCCCGTAAAAAGGGGGCTAGAACGCCAACGCCCTCGCCATCCGCACCGCCGGCAGCTTCCCGATCTTCCCGATCAGATCGTCGCCGACTTTCGCGTCCACCTCGACCAGGCAGATGGCGTCCTGGCCCGGAGCGCTGCGGCCCAGGGTGAAGTTGGCGATATTGACCGAGGCGTCGCCCAGCATGGTGCCCAGCCTGCCGATAAAGCCCGGCTTGTCCTCGTTCACCACATAGAGCATGTGCGGCGCGAACTCGGCATCGAGATCGATGTCCTTGACCTGGATCAGGCGCGGGCGGCCGTCCGAGAAGACCGTGCCGGCGAGGCGGCGCGTGGTCTCCACCCCGGCGGCATCGGTCATGGTGACGACGATCTTGATATAGCCTTCATAGATGCCCTGGGCGTCGCGGCTGGTCTCGCTCACCTGGGTGCCGCGTTCCCTGGCGATCACCGGCGCATTGACCATGTTCACGCCGGTGAGCATCGGCTTGAGCAGGCCGGCCAGCGCCGCCTGGCTCATCGCCTTCATGTTGAGGGTGGAGGGCGTGCCTTCATAGATGATCTCGACCGCCGTCAGGCTGGTGCCGGTGAGCTGGCCGGCAAAGGAGCCCAGCTTTTCGGCCAGATTGATCCAGGGTTTCACCTTGACGGCTTCCGATGCCGAGATCGAGGGCATATTGAGCGCGTTCACCACGGCACCGGTCAGCAGATAGTCGCTGATCTGTTCGGCCACCTGCAGCGCCACATTTTCCTGCGCTTCGGTGGTGGAGGCGCCCAGATGCGGCGTCGCCACCAGCTTCTCGTTGCCGAACAGGATATGCTCCTTGGCCGGCTCGGTCTCGAACACATCCAGCGCCACGCCGGCGACATGGCCATTGTCCAGCGCCGCCTTCAACGCATTTTCATCGATCAAGCCGCCACGGGCGCAATTGACGATGCGCACGCCCTTCTTGGTTTTGGCGATGGCGTCGGCCGACAGGATGTTGCGGGTCTCGGCGGTCAGCGGCACATGCAGGGTGATGAAATCGGCGCGGGCCAGCAGGTCGTTGAGTTCGACCTTCTCGACCCCCAATTCCACCGCCCGTTCCGGCGACAAATAGGGATCGAAGGCGATGACGCGCATTTTCAAGCCGCGGG
>DATFFI010000134.1:0-8404 GCA_035250225.1 Rhizomicrobium sp.
CCATGACCTCAAAACCCCGCTGACCCGCATGAAGCTGGCACTGGCAATGATGACACCGAATGCGGAACTGGAAGCGCTGCGTTCCGACATTGCCGAGATGGAGCATATGCTGGACGAATATCTGGCCTTTGCCCGCGGCGAAGGCGGAGAGGATTCCGTCATGACCGACCTGGCGGCGCTGGTGCGCGATACCGCCACCGGCGTGGCGCGGGCCCGCAAGAACGGGGCCGAAAGGCTGACGGTGACGGGACCGGATACTGCCCCCGAAAGCACATATGTCAGCGTCAAGCCGGCCGCCTTGAAGCGCTGCCTGTCCAACCTGGTCGACAATGCCTTCAAGCATGGCCGCCAGGTCGCGGTGACGCTGACCCGCGATGAGCGGCTGGCGGAAATCATGATCGAGGATGACGGGCCGGGAATTCCCGAGGCGCAGCGGGAGGAAGCCTTCCGCCCCTTCCACCGGCTGGATGAAGGCCGCAATCTGCAGAAGGGCGGCTCGGGCCTGGGCCTGGCCATCGCGCGCGACATCGCCCGCGCCCATGGTGGTGACATCGTTCTGGGCCAATCGGCCCAGGGCGGCCTCAAGGCCACTATCAGGCTGCCTGTTTAGTTCGCCGCCGTCGCAGGCGGGACCGCCGCGCCAGTCGCCGGGCAGACACCGCGATTTTCCAGCAGCACGATCACCTGCTCGGTCTGGTCCTTGGCGCTGCTGGACGAAACATCGGCATGGTTGGAGAAGCGACGGATGTCGCCGCAGACCACGCCCAGCATCAGGCCATTGGGCCCAACCCAACGCACCACTGGGGCTTCGGAGCGCGCCACATCCAGCACCTCGACGGCCTGGGCGGGGTCCTGGGATTTTTGGACATAGACGCGATAACGGACCGGCGTGTCTTTATCGCCGGCCTCGCGGGTCGAGGTCGCCGCGACATTGCCGTCCGGCGACGGGACCTTTTCCACGGTTTCCCCGGTCATGGCGTTGCTGCCGCTATTCTGGCCGCAACCGGCCAGCAGGGCGGCCAGGCAAATAAGGCTGAGAGGCTTGAAGGCGCTACGCATGATGGAACTCCCGGGAATGGTCCCTCGGGTAAGTTCCAAAGCGGGCAAAAGGTTCCGCTTCCCACTTGTCATGGCCCGGCTTGCCCGGGCCATCCAGGGCAACCAGCAAAGCTTTCGGCCCTGGATGGCCCACGTAAAGTGGGCCATGACATCCTGAGATTAGCGAAGCTCTTCCGCGCGCTTCTTGGCCGCCTTAATCGTCCGCGTCATCAGGCCGGTGAGTTCCGGCATCAGCACTTTCAACGCTGCTTCAGTGGTACCGCCGGGGCTGGCGACAGCCATTCGCAGCCCCGCAGCGCTATCGTCTTCGGTTGCGAGCAACGCGCCGGCCCCTACCACGGTGGCTCGCGCTAATTTTTCCGCTTCCAAGCCACTGAGCCCTACTGAAATACCAGCTTTGGTCATTGCCTCGACCAAATGGAATACATAGGCAGGTCCCGAGCCAGACAGGGCGGTGACCGCATCAATTTCGTTCTCTGAGCCAACCCAGAGCACCTCGCCAAGCGCAGATAGCAAAACTTCTGCGCAATCTCGGTCCCTGGCCGTGGTTCCCGTCGCTGCGAACAGGCCCGTTATACCCTTCCCTATTGCCCCGGGGGTGTTCGGCATAGCCCGCACAATGTGCGCGCGCTCACCCCAGGCTTGTCGCAAAAACTTGGTTGTGGTGCCAGCCGCGATAGAAATCATCGTAGCTTCATTCATTGCAATATTGATTAGTGACCTAGCAGTATTCTTCAAAACCTGAGGTTTAATCGCAACTACACATGTCTTGATGTCATTCTGAGGAATACCTGACATGGTAGTTGTCAGAACAAATTTATGCTTTCGTTCCAATCTACGTAGAGAGAGAGAAGGCTCCGGCTCAACAACAACTATCGGAGAAATCTTGTTTGCAAGCCAACCCTGCAGGAGGGCCGTACCCATCCTGCCACCGCCCAGAAGCAAGACTGGGGCGGGTGACTTGCGGCGTGATTTCAAGCCTGGCCGTGGCATTCCAGCACTGCCGCCGCGACGGCATCCTCGGCGGACTTGCCGCCCCAGAGCACGAACTGGAAGGCCGGGTAGTAATGCTCGCAGGCTTCCAGCGCCAGGTTGAGCAGGGCTTCGCATTGCGAGGCGCTGGCTTCGGCGTCGGGGAAGATCATGGCGTGGCGGAAAATGATGGTGCCGTCCTGGGGCCAGAGATCGAAATGGCCGATCCAGAGCTTGGCGTTCACATACATCAAAAGGTCGGCGATGTTCTGGCGGCGCACGCCTTCGGTGATGCGCATGTCGAAAGCGGTCGACAGATGCAGCGATTTGAGATCTTCCCGCCAGGAAAAGCTGAAATGGTGGTCGCTCCACTTGCCGGCCACCGACAGGTTCAGCTCGTCCCGTTCCGAGCGCTCAAAGGCCCAGCCATTGGCTTCCACCGTCCGCTCCAAGAGGTCGAGCGGGTGCAGCACACTCTGGGGTTCATCGATATGGGGAAAGCTCATGCGCCCTGATTTCCTCGGCCCGCGACACAAAACGAAGCAGTTGAGAACCAAACTGGCACAAGATTTCGATAAGACAAGAGTCCGGGACTCGTCATCCCCGGCGCGCGGAAAGATTCCACAGCTTCTTGGAGAGAGCTGGCGGACTTATTTGATGGTCGCGCCGCGTCGGCTACGCTGCCGCTAGCCGCCCCCTCGCTTCGCGCGGGTTCGCGGTCGCTCCCTGCGGCAGATTGATTCACCCACAGCGAAGCATCTTGAACTGGGGATGAATCAGCCCTGTTTCGACTCCAGCGCCGCAATACGGGCGGCCAGCGCTTCATTCTCTTCCCGCGCCTTGGCCGCCATCGCCTTGACTGCTTCGAACTCCTCGCGGGGGACGAAATCCATGTCGGCCACCAGCCGCTCCAGCCGCTGGCGGACAAAGGTGTCGATCTCGGCGCGCACGCCCTGGGCCATGCCGGCCGCGTCGGTAAAGGCCTTGGCCATGCCATCGAGGAAGGGATTGTCGGTCTGCGCCATGTCGGGTCTCCTTACCGGCCTTATAACCCATGGCGGCTTGACTTAAATGCCCGAAGCAGCACGTTACCGGCCATGATCGAGGCTGCCCTGCTCTTTCCCGAGATCGACCCGGTGGCGCTGCATATCGCCGGCCCCGTGGCGCTGCGCTGGTACGCCCTGGCCTATGTCGCCGGGCTGGTGCTGGCCTGGTGGGGCATTGTGCGGGCCCTGCGCAACAAGCGGCTATGGTCGGCGCCCCCCTTCAACGGCAAGCCCCCCGCCACCGAGGACGATGTCGGCGACCTGGTGGCCTGGGCGACGCTGGGCGTGATCGCCGGCGGCCGGCTGGGCTGGGACCTCTTCTATGGCGTGATTTTGTGCAGCACGACGCCCGATGCGGGCGGCGCCTGTGCCGGCCTGCCCGGCGACTTCCTGGTCCGCCCCTGGCGGCTGCTGGCCGAATGGAATGGCTGGATGCCGCAATTCTTGGGCATGTCCTTCCATGGCGGCCTGATCGGCGTGATGGTGGCGGTGTGGCTGTTCTGCCGCCGCCGCAAGCTCAACCTGCTGCAGGTGGCCGACCTGATCGCGGTCTTCGCGCCCATCGGCCTGTTCTTCGGCCGCATTGCCAATTTCGTGAATGGCGAATTGTGGGGCCGGGTCACAGACGTCTCCTGGGGCATGGTGTTCTGCAACCGCTTCATCATCCAGATGACGGGCGGCTGCCCCGCCGGGCCGCTGCCGCGCCATCCCAGCCAATTGTACGAAGCCGCGCTGGAAGGCGTGACTCTGTTCCTCATCCTGCAGGTGGGCATGCGGGTGTTCCAGTGGCACCGGCGCCCCGGCCTGCTGGCGGCCATGTTCTTCCTGGGGTACGGGCTTTTCCGCTTCATCGTCGAATTCTTCCGCGAGCCCGATGCGCCCTTCCTGGGCTTCCTCACCATGGGCATGGCGCTGTCGCTGCTCACCTGGGTGGCGGGCGCCTGGCTGCTGCGCGTGGCGCTAAAACCGAAGACGGCATGAGTTTAAAGGAACGCATCACCGGGCTGATCGCGGCGCAGGGCCCGATCGGCGTGGCGCAGTTCATGACCATCGCCCTGCACGATCCCGACTTCGGTTACTACAGCACCCGCGATCCGTTCGGACTTCCCAAAGAAGGGACGTTGGGCGGTGATTTCATTACCGCCCCCGAGATCAGCCAGATGTTCGGCGAGATGCTGGGCCTGTGGGTGGCGATGGCCTGGATCGAGCAGGGCAGGCCGCAGCATCCCATGCTGGTGGAGCTGGGCCCCGGACGCGGCACGCTGATGCGCGACATGCTGCGGGCCCTGAAAGCCGCGCCGGATTTCCTCAAAGGGCTGGAGGTGGCGATGGTGGAAGCCAGCCCGCATCTGCGCGGATTGCAGCAGGACGCACTCAAGGATGCCGGCCCGCGCGTCACCTGGCAAAGCCAGTTCGATCCGCCGGCGGGACGGCCGGTCTTTGTCGTCGCCAACGAGTTCTTCGACGCGTTGCCGATCCGCCAATATGTCAAGACCGCGCGCGGCTGGTGCGAGCGCATGGTCACGGCCAAGAATGGCGAGCTGACCTTCGCGCTGGCGCCGGCGCCTGCCCCGTCCGCCCTGATCCCCGAGGCTTATGCCGCCGCGCCCGATGGCGGCGTCTATGAAACCGCGCCCGCCGGCATCGCCCTGGCGGAAGATATTGCGCGGCAGGTGGCAAGGAATGGCGGCGCGGCGTTGCTGATCGACTACGGCTATGGCTCCCCGGATTCGAAGGGGGCCGGCTTCGGCGAGACGCTGCAGGCGGTGGGCGCGCATCGCTTCGCCGATGTGCTGGCGGCGCCCGGCACGCATGACCTGTCCGCCCATGTCGATTTCGCCGCGCTGGCGGCGGCGGGAAAGCGCGGCGGCGCCGGCGTGCACGGTCCCATCACCCAGGGCCATTTTCTGACGGCGCTGGGCATCGGGGCGCGGGCGCAAAGCCTGGCGGCGAAAAATCCCGGCAGCGAAGCGTCGCTGACCGCGGCGCTGGAGCGGCTGACCGGCCCCGCCGCCATGGGCAGCCTTTTCAAGGCGCTGGCGTTCCTTCCCGGCATGGCCGCGACGGCGCCGGGATTTGAGGAGATGCGCCATGAAACGGCTTGAAGCCGGCACGCTTGCCGCCCTGCCCGGCATCGCGCATGGCTTTTTCGGGCGCGAGGGCGGCGTCTCTTCCGGTCTTTATGACTCGCTGAATTGCGGACCCGGCTCGAAGGATGAGCCCGCCGCGGTGACGGAGAATCGCCGCCGCGTCGCCACCGCGCTGGCGCCCGAGGCGCGGCTGGTCAGCCTGGCGCAGATTCACAGTCCTTTCGTCCATATCGTCGGTCCCGACTGGGACACCGGCAAACATCCCGAGGGCGATGGCCTGGCCACCGCCACGCCCGGCCTGGGCTTGAGCATTCTCACCGCCGATTGCGGCCCGGTGCTGTTTGCCGATGCCCAAGCGGGCGTGATCGGCGCCGCCCATGCCGGCTGGAAAGGCGCGCTGGGGGGCGTGCTGGAAGCCACCATCGCGGCGATGGAAAGCCTGGGCGCCGCCAGGGAACGCATCGCCGCCGCCATCGGCCCCTGCATCAGCGCGGTCAATTACGAAGTCACGGAGGATTTCCGCGCCCGCTTCCTGGATGCCGATGCCGGCCATGCCCGTTTCTTCCGGCCCGGCAAGCCAGGCCATTACCATTTCAATCTGGAAGGCTATGTCGCCACCCGGCTGGAAGGCCTTGGCCTGCAATCGGTCGAGCCCCTGGGCGTCTGCACCTATCCACGGGAAAACGGCTTTTTCAGTTTCCGCCGCACCACCCATGCCGGCGAGCCGGATTACGGCCGGGAAATCTCGGCCATTCTGCTGACAAAATAACCAGTCTTTCCAAGGCAAAATTGCCCCCGTGGATGCGGCGAAAAAATGCTGGCGACTTAAGGGCGAAAGCCCTAAAAGCCCGTCATCAAAAGTTCACCGCGGATGTGTGGGGTTCGGGCGCGATGACGGAAGGTAACGGTTCGCGGGGAATGCGCCTCATCGCGGGCAATTCCAACCCGCATTTGGTCGAACAGATCGGACAATATCTGGGCCTGCCCTTCGTCAAGGCGGCGGTGCGCCGTTTCTCCGACATGGAGATTTTCGTCGAGGTCCAGGAAAATGTCCGCGGCGAGGACATGTTCGTGCTCCAGAGCACGAGCTATCCCACCAACGACAATCTGATGGAATTGCTGATCATGATCGACGCGCTGCGGCGCGCCTCGGCCCGGCGTATCACCGCCGTGATCCCCTATTTCGGCTATGCCCGCCAGGACCGCAAAGTCGGTCCCCGCACACCTATCTCGGCCAAACTGGTCGCCAATCTGATCACCGAGGCCGGCGCCAACCGCGTCCTGACGGTCGATCTGCATGCCGGTCAGATCCAGGGCTTTTTCGACATTCCCACCGACAATCTCTTCGCCCTGCCGGTCATGCACCGCGATATCCAGGACTATATCGGCGACAAGAATCCGATGGTGGTTTCGCCCGATGTGGGCGGCGTGCTGCGCGCCCGCTCCCTCGCCAAGCGCCTGGGCAGCGAACTGGCCATTGTCGACAAGCGCCGCGAGCGCGCCGGCGAATCCGAAGTCATGAACATCATCGGCGATGTCGAAGGCCAGGTCTGCATCCTGGTGGACGATATCGTCGATTCCGGCGGCACGCTCTGCAACGCCGCCGAAGCGCTGCTGAAGAACGGCGCCACCGAAGTCTATGCCTATGTGGTGCATGGCGTGCTGTCGGGCGGCGCCGCGGCCCGTATCCGCAATTCCAAGCTGAAATCGCTGGTGATCACCGACTCGATCGCCCAGACCGAGGAAGTGCGCAGCTGCCCCAATATCCGCACCATCTCCATCGCGCCGCTGATCGGCGAAGCGATGCGGCGCGTGAACAACGAGGCCAGCGTCTCAAGCCTCTTTGATTAGTGAACCCCCATCCGTCGCAGCTCGGGTTTGCTCCGCCCGGCCCTTCGGGCGTTCGTACGCTGTCGCTACTCACCCTCGCTGTGACACCTTCCCCCTTTCGTGGCGCTATGCGCCAAAGGGGGAAGGAAGCTAGCAGATGCTGCTGGTCGCCCGGCGAAATGCCGGGCTCGAGTTCCCTGAAAGTTTAGGGAATCATCGCACCCAGATCGAGACCCGCGATAAATCCCATCACCGTGCCCATGATGGTGGTGACGCCGATCCAGTGACCGCCATCGATCACCGTCAGCATCGGTTTGCGGCCCGGGAAGATGTTGTTGACGAAGACGGTGGGCACGACGATGCCGGCGCCGATGATGAAGCCGACCATGGCGCCCCAGTGGAAGCCGACCACGCTCATGCGTTCCAGGACATAGAAGAGCACCAGCGCCAGCACGAACTCCGCCAGCACCGAAGCGATCATGGGATTGAGCGGACGCTTCTTGGCGCCGATCTCCTCCTTGCCCATCTCGATCGCCGCCAGCCAGGGCTTGCTGAAGGCGGTGTACCAGAAGGCTCCAAACATCCAACCGGCCAGCGCCGCGAACGGAACACCCAGATATTCCATGCTGTCCTCCCCGTTTTCGGCCAGACTACTCCTTGGGATCCAAGGTTGTCTTTGGGGGGGCCATCCGCTACAAGCCGCGCGTCTTTTCGGGGCGCCCTTCGGCGTCTGGAAACCAAAGGATCGGAAAAATGACGCAGATTCAAGAAGTTAATGTGGAAGCGCGTGCCAATCGTGGCAAGGGCCCGGCCTATCAGGCGCGCCAGAAGGGCCTGACCCCCGCCATCATCTATGGCGGCAAGGACCAGCCCGAGACCATCAGCGTCGACAGCCGCACCCTGGAGCGCCAGATCGAAAAAGGCGCCTTCCTGACCACCCTGCTGCTGCTGAATGTCGGCGGCAAGAAGACCCGCGTCATCCCGCGCCAAGTCCAGCTCGACCCGGTCAGCGACCGTCCCGTGCATGTCGATTTCCTGCGCCTGGCCGAAGGCGCCACCGTGCGCCTGGACATTCCGGTGCACTTCAAGGGCCAGGGCGAATCCCCCGGCCTGAAGAAGGGCGGCGTGCTCAACATCGTCCGCCACGAAATGGAGCTGGTCTGCCCGGCCGAGCGCATCCCGCACGAGATCCTGGTCGATGTTTCCAAGCTCGACCTCAATGAATCGATCCATATCTCGGCCCTGAACCTGCCGGAAGGCGTCAAGCCGGTGATCCGCGAGCGTGACTTCACCATCTGCTCCATCGTCGCGCCGACCAGCGTCAAGGAAGAGCAGCGCGCTGCTGCCGCCGCCGCCGCTGCGCCTGCCGTCGAAGCCGCGCCCGCCGAAGGTGCTGCCGCCGCGCCG
>DATFFI010000135.1:0-6790 GCA_035250225.1 Rhizomicrobium sp.
CCCGCACTTTGGCGCTGCGCGAAAGGACAACGCACATATTATGATAATACATGGGCAGATGGCAGCCCGTAAATCGGCGAGAAAGCAGCGAAATTGAGCGTTAAAACCGGCAAAAGCGGGCTCTGGAGCCGGCGTGTGGCACTGCTGGGCGGCGGAGCGGCGGCGGCGGGGATCGCCGGCTATACCGCCCTGAACCGGCCCACCGGGCAAACCGCGCGGCCGCAGGTGGCTCCAGGGCTGTTCCGGCGCGGGAATGCCGGCGAACCCGACACGCTGGATCCAGCCCTTTCCAGCGCCCATTGGGAAGACAGCATCATCGGTGAACTGCTGATGGGCCTGATGACGGAAGACATCAATGCCGAACCGATCGCTGGCATGGCAATCAGCTGGACAACTTCATCCGATGGCCTGACCTGGACCTTCAAGCTGCGCAAGGCGACATGGTCCGACGGCGTACCCCTGACCGCTCGGGATTTCATTTATGGTTGGCAGCGTCTGCTCGATCCCAAGACCGCAGGGCCCTATGCCTATTTCATCTATGTCTTCAAGAATGCGCAGCCCATCAATACGGGAAAGATGCCGCTGGAGGCCTTGGGCGCCCGCGCGATCGACGATCACACGCTGGAGATCACACTTGAGCATCCTGCGCCTTATCTGCTGCAGATGCTCACCCATGTCACCTGCTTCCCCCAGCCTCGCCATGTGATCGAGGCCAAGGGCCAGGCCTGGGCCCAACCGGGCAACTATGTCGGCAACGGCGCCTATGTGCTGACGGAATGGCGGCCTAATGACCACATTACCCTAGTGAAGAATCCACGGTTTTTCGACGCCGCGAATGTGAAGTTGGAACGCGTCATCTTTTACCCAACCGTCGATTATCCCGCAGCCCTGCGCTCCCTGCGCGCCGGCGAACTCGACATCCAGGAGCGGCTGCCCTCGCAGCAAATCAGTTGGATCAGGGCCAACATGCCTGAACTGATCGATCCGGTGCCGCAACTGACCATGGACATGATTGTGGTCAATCACACGCTACCCCAGTTCCAGGACAGGCGGGTACGCAAAGCGATGAATTTTCTGATCAACCGCGAAGCGCTGACCGACAAGGTGCGGCGTACCAGCGAGCCGCCAGCCTACAATTTGATGCCGCCCGGCATTGCGAACTACCCCCACAATGTCGATCTGGACATCAAGGCCATTCCGCAGGAACAGCGCATAGAGGAAGCGCGCCGGCTGATGCACGAGGCGGGCTATGGTCCAAGCCGCCCATTGCGTGCCAATTTCCTGTTGCGCTCCAGCGCTGCCGGCACGCCACGCGCCACCGGAGCGGCGTTGCAGCAGATGTTCGCCCAGGGTTGGATCAATATTTCCGTTGTCGGCCAGGACCCACAGATATTCTACAACCGCATCCAGTATCAGGATTTCGAGATAGCCAATGCTGGCTGGGCAGCCGATTTCAATGACGCCTCGAATTTTCTCGATCTGCTCAAAAAGGGCAACGGCAACAATTGGGGCAAATACGACAACCCCGTTTTCGACGCGAAACTGGAAGCGGCCCAGCGCGAGCCGGACATCGCCCGGCGCGGCCAGATGCTGGCCGAAGCCGAGGATATCGCGCTCAAGGACCATGCTGTGATGCCGCTTTTCTTCTGGGTGAGCCCGGGGCTGGTGCGCCCGTACGTCAAAGGTTGGAAAAGCAACGCCATGGACCGCCATCGCACTCGCTGGATATCCATCGATGAAGCGGCCCGGCGGCATGTGCTGGCAACGGCATGAAGAAGTTGCTGCTGTTCCTGCTGTTGCTCTGGACGCTGCCGGCGGGAGCCGCGACACTGGCACGCGGGAACGGCGCCGAACCGGAATCGCTCGATCCGCATTTCGCCGGTACCCAGGCGGAAGACAATATCGTCGGCGATCTGATGGTGGGTCTTCTTACCCTGGACGCAGCCGCGCGCCCCGTTCCCGGCATGGCCGAGCGCTGGGAGGTCTCCAAGGACGGGCTGACCTGGACGTTTCATCTTCGCCGCGCTTTCTGGTCGGACGGCGCGCCCGTTACCGCCGATGATTTCGCCTTTGCCTTCCGCCGGCTGCTGAACCCCAAAACCGGCTCACGCTACGCCTACAATCTCTGGATCATTAAAAACGCCCAGGCGGTGAGCGGCGGCAAGGCGCCCGAGAATACACTTGGCATCGCGGTGCCCAGGCCCGGCACCATTGTCCTGACGCTGGAGCATCCCGCGCCCTATCTGCCGGAGTTGCTGAGCCATATCAGCGCCTCGCCGGTGCCGCGGCATGTGGTAGCCAAACTGGGCGCCGCCTGGTCCCGTTCCGGCAACTATGTCAGCAACGGGCCCTACCGGCTGCTGGCCTGGACGCCCAACGACCGCATCACCCTGGTGAAGAATCCGCGCTTCTTCGATGCGGCGAAGGTTGCGATCGATACGATCGACTATTTCCCCACTACCGACAGCGAGGCGGCGCTGCGCCGTTTCCGCGCCGGCGAGCTCGACCTGCAAAGCCCGGCGCCGCTGGTGCAGATGGACTGGATGCGCACCAACCTGCCACGTGCCATCAAGGTGACGCCGTCGCTGGCGGTCTCCTATGTTGCCATCAACCAGCAGGTACCCGCCCTGAAGGATGCGCGGGTGCGCCGCGCCCTCAACCTCGCCATCGACCGCGAAGCCATCACCCAGAAAATCCTGCGTCTGAACGAGCCGCCCGCTTATGGTGTGGTTCCGCCCGGCACCGCCAATTATCCCAGCAATGCCGGCTTCGATTTCCGCGGCCGCGCCTTCGCGCAACGCCTGGCCGAAGCGCAGGGCCTGATGCGCGCGGCCGGCTATGGTCCGGCCAACCGCCTGACGCTGAACTACGCCACCATCAGCAATCCCAACAATCGCCGCCTGGCGGTGGTGCTGCAGGCCATGGCCAGCCAGATCTATATCCGCCTCAATATCGTGGCGAGCGGCGGGCCGGTGCATTTCCGCAACCTGCGCAACCGGCAATATGATCTGGGCCTGGCTGACTGGTATGCCGACCTCAACGACGCGTCCAATTTCCTCGACCTGCTGCGCTCGGACGCCGGCAACAATTATGCCGGTTATCGCAACGCCGCGTTCGACCGGCTGATGGACCGGGCCCGGGCCGAGACCGACATGCCCCGGCGCGGGGCCCTGCTGGCGCAAGCCGAGAGTCTGGCGCTGACGGATTATCCCTGGATTCCGCTGCGCTTTGCCGCCCAGACCGAACTGGTCGGCGCTGCCGTCAGGGGCTGGGCGGCAAATCCCAGGGGACTGCACCGCAGCCGGTGGCTTGCGAAATGAGGCCGCTTCTTGCGATTCTGCCCGTAGCGCCCGTGAACGCCTAACTCTTGGAACCTATGAAAGTACATCACCTCACAAACTTCGGGCTCCCGGTCTGGTTGGCGCTCCCTCAAGATATTCCGACGCGGTTTCACCTGCATCTCCATGGCAGCGGCGAGAGCGGGCCGGGGTTTGAGCAATTGGGGAAGTGGGGGCTCACCCGATTGATTTTGGGCGGCTTGGATCTCGAATCGGCGGTCATCGTCCCCGTATGCCCTGCCGAATACGATTGGCGAGATCAGGACATGATTCTCGCTGCCCAAAGCGCATCTAGACAGGTCATGGAGAGATATGGGTATCGAGGACCCGTCTCCATCAGTGGGTACAGCATGGGCGCTCGTGGGGTATGGCGCAGCTTGGGATCGAAGCTCTATGACCGAGCACTTATCGTGTCAGGACGGGTACCGCCCCGCGTGCCGCAACCGCCAGATAGCGGCGTGACAATCAAAATCTTCCACGGAAGCGAAGACAACCACGAGCCAGCGGCTAAGGTGCGCGACTATTGCCATGCCTGTAGGGATGCGGGATGGGACACCATTTTCGAGGAATTGTCCGGCGCGGGTCACTACATTGCTGACAAAGTATTTAGCAGAGAAGACGTAGTGCAGTTCATATCCGCAAAATAGACTTTTCAGCCATCCTGCCCTCACTCCATCTTGGCGTTTTAGAGTCCATAAGGTATGGAACCCGTAACGACCCCGTAGCTCAGCAGGATAGAGCGGCGGTTTCCTAAACCGTAGGCCGGTGGTTCGAGTCCTCCCGGGGTCACCAGTTACCCGCCAGTTCAATCGCGAGCAGTCGGCCAATACCTCGACAACCGTTTTCGGGCAGCACCGCGACACGCTGAACCAGCCATAACCTGACGTAAAGGCAACCGGGCGCTTCCACGCCCGGCTGTTTTCTTATGCCAATCGACAGGATGCGGCCAGCAGGCCAACCGCAGTCGCGGTTGGCCGCCGGCGCCTTGGCGCGCGACGCGCGCCAATCTATTAATGGGCGCTTCGCGCCCGTTCGGCGCGACCATTAAAAGGGACGAAACATGCCGATCTACCGCGCGCCGGTCGAAGATTATCGCTTCCTGCTCAATGACGTGTTCGAGATCGAAAAGGCGCGCGACCTGCCCGGCTTCGCCGAATTGTCGCCCGAGCTGGTGGACGACATCCTCAATGGCGCGGCCAAACTGTGCGAGGACGTGCTGCAGCCCCTCAACCAGTCCGGCGACGAGGAAGGCTGCCATTTCGAAAATGGCGCAGTGCGCACGCCCAAGGGCTTTCAGGCCGGCTACAAGGCCTATTGCGAAGGGGGCTGGAACGGATTGGGCGCGCCGGAAAGCGCCGGCGGCGCCGGCCTGCCGCCGGTCATCACCCTGGCCGTAAGCGAAATGGCGATGAGCGCCAACCAGTCGCTGGCCATGTATCCGATGCTGACCCAGGGCGCCTATGGCGCGCTGCTGGAGACCGGGGCGCTCTGGATGAAGGAGCATATCGCGCCCAAAATGGTGTCGGGCGAATGGGCCGGCACCATGTGCCTGACCGAGCCGGGCTGCGGCACCGATTTGCGCCTGATGAAGACCAGGGCGGTGGAGCAGCCCGACGGCACCTATCGCATGAACGGCACCAAGATCTTCATCTCGGGCGGCGACCAGGACCTGACCGACAACATCATCCATATGGTGATCGCCAAGATCCCCGACGAAAATGGCCAGATCCATGACGATCTTGCCACCGTGAATTTCTTCATGGTGCCCAAGGTGCTGGTGAAGGAAGACGGCAGCACGGGCGCGCGCAACAGCGTCGCCACCGGCGGCATCGAGCATAAGATGGGCATCAAGGGCCAGGCCACCTGCGTCCTCAATTTCGACGACGCCATCGCCTGGCGGCTGGGCCCCAAGCCCGAGCCCGCGAAGCCGGGTGAGAAGCGCTCTTCGTCCGCCGGCATGGCCGGCATGTTCGGGATGATGAACCAGGCGCGCATCGGCGTCGGCATCCAGGGCATCGCCCTGGGCGAAGTCGCCTACCAGAATGGCTATTCTTACGCCCATGAGCGGCGTGTCGGCCGCGCCCTCACCGGCCCCAAGGAGCCCGACAAGTCGGCGGACCTGGAAATCGTCCATCCCGACGTCAAGAAGATGCTGTTGCAGGCACGCAGCTTTGTCGAAGGTGCCCGCGCCCTGGTGGTCTATTCAGCGATGAAGATATCGGTAGGCCAGTCGACGCGCGAGGACGCCGCAGCAGCAGCGCTGATCGCCGATCTGATGACGCCGATCCTGAAGGCCTATGGCACCGATGGCGGCTTCGAGGCCGCCAACCTTGCGATGCAATGCTATGGCGGCCACGGCTATATCCGCGACAATGGCGTGGAGCAGTTCGTCCGCGATGCCCGCATCAACCAGGTCTATGAAGGCGCCAATGGCGTGCAGGCGATGGACCTGGTCGGCCGCAAGCTGGGGCGCAAGGGCGGCGCCGCACCGATGGCCCTGTTCGGCGAGCTGACCGGCTGGATCGCCGAGCATGAAAAGGATGAACAGCTCAAGCCTTTCACGGCCGGGCTGAAGCGTGGTGTCGAAGCCTTGCAGGGCGCAACCCTGTGGCTGGCGGCCAACGGGCTGAAGAACCCCAACGATGCGGGTGCTGGCGCAACCGATTATCTGCGCCTGATGGGGATTGTCATGCTGGCCTATATGTGGGCCAAAATGGCGAAAGCGTCGCTGGGCAAGGCCAAAGACGAAGCGAGTCTGTTGCACAAGGACAAGCTGATGTGCGCCCGTTACTGGATGGAGCGCATGATTCCGGAATGTTCCTTGCTGCTGGAACGGGTTCAGGCCGGCAGCGCCGTGATCATGGAGCTGGAGTGACACAGAAGGGCCCCTGGGAGAATCTGCCGCCGCAGCCGCGCAACGAGCAACCGCGCGGCGGCGCCTCGCGGCGGGGCCTGTATCTGTGGCTGGGCGGCTTTGCGGTGCTGGGGCTGCTTCTCTTGACCCTGGACCGCTGGTTTCCGATCAGCCGCACCGGCGCCGACAACGCCTCCATCGTCCAGATGCTGTTGATCCTGGCGATGCTGTCCAGCGGACTTTTGTTCCTGCGGCAGACCGATTGGGGCCGCGCCGCCCGCTATGCCGGTCTATGGCTGGTGGTGGCGGCGGCCCTGGTCCTGGGCTATGCCTATCAGGACCCGCTGAAGAATGTGGCGCTACACCTGCGTTCGCAGCTGGTGCCCGGCTATGCCGTGGCGACCGGGGATCGCGAACTCACCATCTCGGAAAGTGACGGCGGCAGCTATCTGGTATTCGGCGCCGTCAATGGCGCCCGGATACGCTTCCTGGTCGATACCGGCGCCAGCGACATCGCGCTCAGTCCGAGCGACGCCAGGAAGGCGGGTATCGACACAGATGCGTTGAAGTACGAGAGACCCTATGCGACCGCGAACGG
>DATFFI010000136.1:0-19299 GCA_035250225.1 Rhizomicrobium sp.
AGCGCGGGCAAACCGGCGCGCAGCACCAGGCGCAGGCTGTTCACCACCGGCACGCCCTTGTTGTTCCAGCCGGCGCTGGCCTTGTCGGCCACCTTGCGCGCCAGCATCGGCAAGTTGCGATAACGCCGGCCCAGATAGCGCAGCCGCGCGTCGGCCGCGTCGATCCGCGCGCCGCGGCGCAGAT
This sequence comes from Rhizomicrobium sp., assembly GCA_035250225.1. Taxonomy (GTDB): domain Bacteria; phylum Pseudomonadota; class Alphaproteobacteria; order Micropepsales; family Micropepsaceae; genus Rhizomicrobium. The sequence continues at coordinate 185 of DATFFI010000136.1, forward strand.
CCAGGCCGTAGACGATGGCGGTGATCGCCAGCCAGATCAGCGGCAGCAGCGCTGCGCCCGCGGCGGTGGTCAGGAAATCCCAGGCGGGCACCAGCACCCGCTTGATCGCCGGCAGCATTTGGTAGAACGCGAGCGGGTTCTCCCACCAGTTCGCCACCGCCACGTAAACCGCGCGGCCGTGCCACCAGTCCTTCGCGGTGCCGATCAGTTTGGCGATGACGGCCACGCCCACGTACACCCAATACGCTTCGCAGGCGGTCGACAGGATCAGCCAGCGCGCATGGCCGGTGGCGGCGGCGCGCTTCTTGGCGATCCAGCGCACCGCCCAGGCGACGATCAGCGCGATCCATACGCCTTTCACGCTGAGGATGTCGCCCAACGGTTCCTGCTGCTCGTACCAGATGCCGAAAATGTATTGCAGGCGGAAGTCGCGCTTGATGCCTTCCAACAAACCCCAGGTCGCGTAGTAGGCGAAGAACGGCAGCAAGGCCACTGCCAGCGCGTCGATCCAGGGCCGCTGCGCCGGTCCGCGCAGCGTCGTGCGCGCCTGCTCCAACATGGGCAATGAAGGACGCAGCGACAGGAACATCGCGATGGTGCCGGCCAACTGGGCGACGATCAGCGCCGCGATCGCGGCATAGGACAACAGCACCGAGGTTTCGGCCAGCCAGATCGCCGCGTCCATCATCAGGCCGTAGCTGACCCGCATCGCGAAGAACCAGAACAGCAGCGCCGGCCAGTGCCGCCACAGCAGCTTCGCGGCCAGGCGCGGAATTTCCCAGGCGGTGGACGTTCCCTTGTCCGTCGCTTCGATGGCGATCGCGTTCATCCCTGTACCGAACCCTGTTCTTTGTAGAGTCGAGCCTGCTCGACTGCTCTTCGCCACGATCGACGCAGCTGAGAGAAAAGCAGTCGAGCAGGCTCGACTCTACAAGAACGAGCGGATCAGTGGCAGGGCTTCTTGATCTCCCGCGTCAGCATCCAGCGGTTCACCGGCCAGGCGGCCGCGAAACCGGCGATCAGCGCCGCGCCGTAGCCCAGCCAGAAACGCCCGTGCATCATCGAGGCCACCTGCACGCCGCCGACGTGGTAGTCAGCGAAGTTCATCGCCAATTCCATGATCGCGATCGAAATCGTTTCGCCCAGCCAGATCGCGCGCCAGGCCTGCGCGAACGTCAGGCCGCTGCGCAACAGCGGCACCAGGCTGAAGGCGAAGCCGGAAACGAAGCCGCAGAACACGGCCAGCGCCATCGTCAGCCAAGGCCCCAAGCCCAAGCTGATGCCGATCGCCAGGCCGATGAAGTCGCCGATCGCGCAGCCGGTGAGGCAATGCAGTGTGGCCGAGGTGGTGAGCTTGCTGAGCGAGGCGCCAGCGGGGCCGTGCGCGTGATGGGCATGGGCGTGCGCACCGTGCGCGTGAGCGGCAGGCGCCGATTCGGGCGCGCAGGTTTTGCAGTCGGAGTCGGACATGGCGGTGTTCCGGAGGGAAGGCGCGCAGTCTGGACCCTCGACCAGGGTCCAGAGTCAAGTCCTGCCGTAACCCGGGTTGCGCAGACAACCCGGGAAAGCGGCCGGTCACCAATTCACCGACCAGATCACCGACACGATCTTCCAACCGTCGTCCGTGTGGACCAGTTGCCAAGCTTCCCTGCCGTGATTGGTTTCCTTGCCGTCGGCCAGGAAGCTGTAATCGAAGTAGACCGAGGCGATGTCGCCGTCGCTCTGGATCTTCACGTCGCGGAATTGTTCTTCGCTCTGGGCTTTGTCGGCGGCGATTTCGTCGATGAAATTGCGCGGGTTGTTGGTCGGATCGATCCGCACTTTGACTGCAGACGGCTTCTTCTTGCGGGCTTCCTTCAAGTTCTTGTCGCCGGTGACGCTTTGCCACACCGTGTTTTCATCCAGGAATAGTTTCTTGAAACGGGTTTGGTCGCGGTCGACGATCGAAGCGCGGAACGCCTCGACCACGGCCTCTACGGTTTGGGTGTCGGGGTCGGCTTTGGTTTGTGCGTAGGCCGGGAGTGCGAGCAGAAGAGCGAGGGCCGCGAAAGCGGTTTTCATGGAAGCTCCAGGGAAGAGGTGCAAAAAGACGCTCTTGGCGTCGCCGGCATTATCGGCGAGGCAGATAAAAGGAGAAGCCGCCAACGACCACGCCGAAGACCACAAGGAATCGTAGCCCGGGTGGAGCGAAGCGATGCCCGGGATCAAGTCGCGGCGTGTGTCCCCGGGTATCGCTTCGCTCCACCCGGGCTACGTGCCGGAGCGCGTCTTCTTCTTCGCTTTCGCAGCCGCGGCGGCCCGGTTCTCTGCGATCCGCGCCTTCACGATCCGGCCGATCAGCGCATACGGGATAGGCTCGTCCAGCGGGAAGCGCAGATTGCCTTTTTCGCCCGCGTAGACCGCGGCTTGCTTGCGCAGCGCGGGATCGCCCACCGGCGGGAACAGTCCGATGTGCTTCTTGAACGCGGCGAAGTACACCAGCGCGCCGTCCTGGAAGAAGGCGGGCATCTTGTAGCTGATCCTTTCCTCGGCCTTGGGCGCGGCCTTGCGCACCGTGGCGCGGATCTTGTCCAGGATCGCGCGCACCTCGGGCGGGAAAGGCGCGATGTAGGCGTCGATGGAATCGGGAATCCGGCGGTCGGCGTCCATAAAGCCACCTTTTTTGGCGGTCATGCGGTTTTGTAGGAGCGGCTTTAGCCGCGAGCTCTTTCCTTCATCGCTGCGACATGCGGGTAAAGCTCGCGGCTGAAGCCGCTCCCACAAAAAAAGCAGGTCGCATCACCGCTCCGGTTCGTCGGGACCGGGCCGCGAAGCCAGCCCGATGAAGAACAGGAACTCCAGCGACGCGAACGCCAGCAGCACGATCAGCCCCAGCACATAGAGCGCCTGTCCGCGCGCCACGACGGCATCGAAAGCGGCCAGCCACAAGGCGATGCCCATCGCCAGCGCCGCGACGAACACGATCCGGAACAGCGGCGTGATCACCGGCACCTTGATCGAGCGTCGTGCCAGATGGTCCCGGCGCTCGCCGCGCAAGGCGAGCAGGTTGCCGACGACGAACCAGGTGCCGAGCAGAGCGCTGCACAGACTCCAGATGCAAGACTCCGCCCAGCCGGCCAGCGCCATCGGCACCGGCAACAGGGAGAAGAACAGCACCAGGAAGCTGTCGCAGATCAGCAACCAGAGGATGCGCGACTCCGGCGCAGACCAGCCTGAGGCGCCGCGCAACCGCAGGCCGACCACCACGCCGGAAAAACCGGCGAGGGTCGCCGCCACTTTGGCGAGCGTATAGAGCACGTCCAGGTTGATGCTCATCGGCGTACGCATCCGGCCGCGATGCCTAAGCCTATGCCCGGGTTCAAACCGAGGGCAAGTGGCGCGGCACGTGAACTTCCAGCAGGCGCACGAGCGCCGGATCCATGTAGTCGTACTCGTCCGGTATGTCCAGGCAGATCACCCGCTTGCCGGCCAGATGCCGCCCGAACTTGCCCGACAACTTCGCGCGGTGCGTCCGTTCCATGACGAAGACGATGTCGGCCCAGGCCAGCAACTCGGGCGTCACCGGATTGTCGGCGTCGCGATTCGTGCCGGCGGAGGCTGTTTCCAAACCTGGCCATGCCGCGAACACCTGCTCCGCGGTCGGGCTGCGGAGGCGGTTTCGGCTGCAGACGAACAGCAGTTTGCGAGTCATGACGCCAACGCTAGTCCGAATCCGCCGCGAATTCGATCTCCGGCCCGATCCTGCGCAGCGCCTCGATCTGAGGATCCCCGAGCCGATGGCGGCCGAGGACCAGCGATTCCAGCCCGGGAATGCGTGCGACGGACTCGATGGCCGCAAACGACAAGCGCGAGGCGTTCAGCGCGATCTGCCGCATGCCACGCAGGCCGGAAAGCGGAACGATGTCGCTATCGCCAACGGCGACATCGAGCAATACGACTGCGAAGATCTCGGGCTCCCAGACATAACCGCCACCGAGCGATTCGATGTGGGCCAGGATCGCTTCGTTGTCGTTCACAGGCGAAGTGCCGTTATTTCGCGTAATCGCGCACGCCCATCAACCCGACCGAATAGCCCGCTTCTTTCAGTCGGGAAGTCGCGCGCGAGCTCAGGACCACCAGCACGATCAGGCCGACCAGCGGTACCAGCATCAGGATCAACAGCAGGATCCGCACCCACATCGCGTAGCCCAGCCCGCGTCCGAGCCGGTAGATCCCGGTCCAGGACATGCCCAGGCAGATCAGCAATGGCAGGATCGCCAGCGGGCCGATCACGACGCGCGATGCAGCGGCGACGAAATAGAGCAGGATCGCGTAGATGATCAGCTTCTGCCCCGAAGCGACATCGTCCAGCTCGGGACCCGAGCGTTCACGCTCGAGCACGGCCGAATTCGGGCTGCGATAAGGATTTTCCATGTTGTCCCCCTGAATGGCCGCGGCGGACATCGCATCCGCGTACGGGCCAAAACGCCCGACCCCCGGGCGCGTCCGGAGTCTGGAGAACGCTGCGGTCGCCGTCAATGGCGGCGGCTCGTCACTCTATACCGTCGAACGACAACCTGCCCTCGACGAAAGCGCCGGGGAACGGCCTGAAGACATGGTCGCGCGAATCGCGAAGCCACTGCAGGGCGTGCGGGCCGACCCAAAGACTTTTGTCGGGTTCCCCCGGGTTGGCGCTGCGCCCGTTGCGCGCCGGCGCGAACGGGTATCGCGGATTGCCCCAACGCACGACGGCGTTGTCGTAGTCCGCCTTGATCCTGCGCCGCAAACGGTTGTAGAGCGCTTTCAGCCGTTCGCCGGCCGCCTGGGGAAAATCCGCCGGAAAATCGTGCAGTGCGATGCGCCCGGTGATGAGATCGCTGCCGTCCAGGCGCGAGCGCAGCCATTGCAAAGTCGATCCTTCCGAGTCGCAGTACCAGTCTCCCGCTGCGGGAATGTGCTTGGCCGTCAGCGGAGGGACCCGATCGCTGGGCCAGATGAGCGCATAGCTGCCGACATCGGCGGAATTCCGCGTGAGCTTAGGTTGCGGATCGGGCCAGCGCGGCCCGTCGACCAGGCGGATCGACGGATCGGCCAGCAGGAACTCGGCGAAGGCGGCTTCGTCGAGCGGATGCATCGCGAAAACGAGTTGAGAAGACATGCGGGCTCAGGTTTCGTCCATGAAATCCGCGAACAAGTCCTTGCCTGCCAACCACGCCGCTAGGTATTCGGCCAGCGAAGGCGAGAATGGAATGAAAGCGCTGTCCCAAGACTCGCCGTGCTCGTGCGGATTGGGCTCGAACCAAACCACCGGCGCATCGGGATGGTCGCAACGCACGCAATGGAACATGGCGCAACCCAGATGTCCCAGCGGCAGCAGCGCATCCGGCCAATGCCATAGCGGATCCTTCGGCCGCGACTGCCGGTACCAGCGGTATTGCGCCACCGCATCGTGGCCGTCCTCGTTGAGCATGCCGCCCAACAATCCCAGAAAACCGTATCCGTAGCCGAAGCCGCCATTGGCGACTTCGCCGTAGATGCGCCGCAACAGCGGTGGCAGCGCGAAACCGAGATGGGCTTCGGCCAGGGCCATGTCGGCAGGACTTAGCGGACCGAAATCGCCGCGGGAAAAATCGCTCTCGGACCGCAACAGTCCGCGCGCCTTGCGATTCTTAAGTTCGGCGATCAGATCGTCCATGGCGCACACCCGAATTTGCCGTGCCGCGGAAGGGCGCTAACGCAATTCTTTACGAATCACCAGCTTCAATCCAGACCAAATTTCATCGATCGCGCATACTTTGACGTCGACGAAGCCCAACGGCAGGCAAAGCTCCCGGATCGTATCTTCGGTGATGTCGGTCGGGACCTTCGACGCCTTCTTGGGCCAGGAAACCCAGACGATCGCAGTCGCCTTGATCTTCGCCCGCAGGCCGGTAAGCGTCTTGGCCAGGTCCGAGCGTCGCGTGGAGAACACATGGACCAGATCCGTCTTTTGGGTGGGGCGCGACGAAAACGCCACCCCGTCCGGCAGCGGAGAAACGAGCGCGGCATAGTGGTCCGGCGCCGCGATCAGCGCGACTTGGAAGTCCGGGCCGATGCCGAGCTTCTTGGCGAGCGGGGTGCCGGAATAACCGGAGGATGCGGGCATGAGAGATACCGTGCGCGGACGCCCTAAGTTAGCCCAGGCGAAACGTAATCCCACCGGACGACCCCCGAATGGTCCCGGTCCCGAAAATAATGATGGTTCCGATGCGTGATGGCATCGATGGCCGCCGCCGCCGCGCTCGAGGTCAGCGGATCGGAATGGCCGAGCAAAACCTGCAACGGCGGGATCGCCTCCTTGCGCAACGAGTACGCGCAAAGCTCGCAGGCCGAATAGCGGACCGCCTTGGACTTGTCGTTTAGCGCGGCCAGACCGGCCGCGAACGCGACATCGGATTCGCGGGAATACGGCCCCAGGTAGGTGAGCAGGGAAGCGCGGCACAGCCAATTCTTCGCTTTGGGCAGGAACTCGGCGAGGAACGGAATCAGCGGCGCGCCGATCGCCCGGATCGGCTCCCAGGCGGCGTCCATGTCTGCACTAGTCGGAGTATCCAGGGCTTGGACCAGCTTGCGCGTGCGGTTCTCGTCCATCGCGGCGCTCAATTTAGGCGACTGGGTGGCTAAGGCGCAAAACTGAGTTCGTAGGACGCATAAAAAGCTTTGCCGGCGGCCATCGGTAAGACAACGGCGCGCAACTGCTGGTCGAAGCACTGCGCCAACGCCGAATCGCCACTGCGCCAGGTGCGGTCGGTAACGCCATTTTGGGCGACGTGCGCGACGATGGTGAACGGCGGAGGTGCGCCCTTGATCGGTCCGCAGGCTGCGATGGCCTTGTCGAGCGCTTTCTGTTGCGCTTCGACCAAAGCGGCCTTGTCGCGGGGGCTGACGGCCGCCTCGTACTCATCGGCGAGCGATTTGGCTTGCGCGAACGTCGTGTCCGCTGCGGCGAGTTGGGCGACGAACAGCAGCAATCCCATCATAAGGCACCTCCTTTTCCACGTTTCGGCGAACCGACCGGCGACAGAATAGTGGAAGGCGGCGGGTTAGACGGCGCCTAGATCTGCGCAAGCATAAGCACGTAGCCATCCGGGTCTTCCAGTCTGCACTCGCCGCCCGGCATGTAGAACGGGTACTTGATATCTCCGGGGGAATGGCCGAGCTCCGACAAGGCGGCATGGGTGCGCTTGATGTCGTCGAAATACAGATAGAAAAGAATGGCCTGTTGGGAGGGGTCGACGGGGCCGTCCGCCAGGCCGACCATCAGGTTGGCTTTCTCGCTCTCCAGCCACGCCCACACGGGCTCGGAATGGCCATCCGGAACAATGGTGTTGACGGTCTTGAATCCGAGATCGGCATAAAAATTGATGCTGTGTTGGACGCTGGCGACATGGGTGAAGGCGACAAGCGATCTGGTCTGGGCTGCCATGGGCTCTCCTGGCGGTCTAACGCATGAACTCCGAGCCGAGAAACGGCACAGCTTTGAACCTATCTCCAGAGAACGGTGCCGTCGCGGCGCAAGATCAACGGTTCCGAAACAGTGTAACGCCGGCCGCGCGCCTAGCCTGGGTCTGAATCACCACTTGAAGCAAATTGTCTTGGCGAGGCAGCCACGCAATGGGCTTTGTCTCGAAGCGATCGTACTCGGCTTGACCGCGTCCGAGCTTGCCGAAGCTGCCGTCCTCGGCACCGCTCAAGTCGACTTCCAAGAAGCTACCGTCTTGTTGCTTCAAGAAAGCCGTCACACGCGTCCCGGATTCGCCACGGGCTGCGGTTACGGCCGCGGTTCTATCGGCGTTCCAAAGAGCGCTGTTCGGAGGTTGGCTTGCTGTGGCAGTCGAAACGAAGCCAGCAAGAACCCAAATAGATACGATTACTTTGACCATAGGGTCCTAAACGGATTGTCAGGCTGCTGCGGCAGGCAGAACCTTGTTTAAAGGAGGCCAAACGATAAGCCAGAGCGCTGCGCCGGCGATCGTCGCGAGCATGTCGTTCGAATCGAGCACCGCGTTTGGCGTGATCGATTGGGAAAGCTCGTAAAGCAACAGCAGCGCGAATGCGACGGCGCCACTCGCTAAGCCGAGCGTCTTGTACGGCAGGTGAGCAAGCGCCTTTAGCTTAGGCAGTTCCAGGAGGACGAGGGCCGGGCAAGTAAGCGCGGCGATAAAGTTTGGGGCCGAGCCAAGAAGGATCGCGGGAAGGCCGTCTTCAATTGCAAGCACTTTACGGAAAATGTCGTTGACCAGGATGGTTGCGACGCCAGCGATGAATATTGCAATCAACCAAGATCGCTTTGTTCTATACATGCTCGCCTCTTGCGTCTTCATTAGCGTCTATGGTCGAGAAGCGGCTTCGGCTCGGATGGATGGATGGTCAGCTTTCATGCGCCCGCCTGGAAAGCCGCCTATGAAGGACGAAGAATGCGGGAACGAACAAAAGGGGGAACAGCAAATGGATGGTCGCGGTGAAAGTGAGTTGGCCGCCATCGGAGAAGGCTAGGTTAAGGCCCGGATAGGCGTTGGCCAGAAGCAGAACGGCCAGCCAGGCGTAGCCAAATCCAGTCAGCGATTTTGTAGCGATCGCATATGCCATGAGAAGCGAGGCGATCAAGATCGGAGCGGTAAACAGAAAAATCATCGGTCTCGGGTCGGACGCCAGGCAAACGCCGGGAACAAGCGCCAATCCGGATAACAAGACTTGATGTGCTTTTAGTCGCATGTCTCGGAGGCCAGATGCGGGAGCCAATCGTTAGGCGCCAACTGCAGACTGGAGCGCCTTGATGGATGACTGCCAGTTGGCGAAGTCATCGCTCTCCTCCCACAACTCTCTGAGTTCGGAATCGGGAGCCATGATGCGGGCAAGCGCTTCGTTAGCCTTAGAGAGCAGATCCTGGGAGGGCTTCGCGGCGATGGATTTGACCCATGCATCCACGTCCCCGGTGTAGCTGTCGGTCTGCGTTCCGCGCCCAAGCGCCTTGGCCAGAACCTCAGCGGCGGCGATAGCCTCGCTGGCCAGATCCGAATCGAGGTAATCGGGGCCATTGTCGAGCACGGCTTGAATGGTTTTGGCAACCAGGGAAAAGTCTCGCTGTCCGTCGAGACCATAGGCCCAATCGCAAGCGGTGTCGTTGCCGAAGGGTTCGTGCGACCAAGCTCCCATGTCGGGATCTCCTTGGGTTGGATGGTGCCAAAAAGTCTGCATCAAGCCGCGTCGCAAGCGGCGTCGGCCCAAACGAATTAGTCCGCAGCCGGCTGATGGATTCAACTGGCCGCCCCAATCATCGGGGTCTATGTCTGCGACCGTTTGCGAGAAGACCCAGCCATGGCCGGCTAGGTCTCGCGCACTGTACTGCCGTTCCCCGTATGGGAACGTTGCAGGGCCGCCTGAAACCTGGGCGCCGTAGGCAACCGCGGTTCGATAATGGGCATCCACGTCCGCCACCCGCACCATCACCGAGCAGGATCCGGCCAGCTCTTCGACCTGGACGGCAACGACGGACCCAGAGCCGACCGAGATTTGAATGCGGTGGCCCGCGATGCGCAAACGCTCGCGAAAGCCGAAGGCGCCGCATAGCCATGCGGATGCTTCTGCCGCATCGAGGTACGGGAGCTCCGGGATCACGTCGCCGGCCGGCATTGAGCGGTTATGCATGGAATGCGTGTCCAGTTCGGCCTAACGCCTGAGTTAAGCCGCGCTGCGGAGTGTAGGCTGCAGGCATGGCAAGCTTTCTCTGCGATGCCTGTGGCCGGAACGAAGCAGTGTCGGCTTGAACGAATTGTTAGGCATGCCACCTATTCCCCTGGATGCAGCTCAGCTTTACCGGTCTCACGATCAACTGCAACTAGAAAGCTGCAGCCTGGCTGTGCCGGTTTGTCGGTGCACAAATAGACAATCAGCCACTTGTCTTTATCCGCAGCAGGGTCGCCAAATGTGTCTAACGTGTAATCGCGTAGGTTGTACCCGTGCTTCTGCGCGGCCTCGCGACTTATATCCAGGGCGCGATCATAGGTCACAGGGTGTGCTTCATGGTTGGCGCACCCAAGCAGCGCAGTCGCGGCGAGAGCCAGGCCAAAAACATCAATAGCTGCGCACGGTCGTGGCATGCCTAACGCCTGAATTAAGCCGAGCCGCGAAGCGGCTTCGGCTCGAATGAATTGTTAGGCCGCGATGCGAGAACCCGCGGTCTACTCATACTCTTGAACCTGGATAACGCCAAACGCACTGACCAGCGCGGCGACAAGCCGACCCAGGAACTCCCGTCCGCTGCCGCCATTGTCACAGAAGTACAGTCCACCTCCGACAATCATTACGGACGCGTCCGCCATTGAAGAGGCGGTGTTGGTACGGCACTCGTAGTGCGTCCCGTTGGGTGCTCCGCAAAGCCGCTCAAGAATTGTAGGAACGGTGGTGGCCAAGTCACGTGATTCAAATCGGATGGAGTACTCAATGCCCATGCAAACCGTCCTCGCGGCTTAACGCCTGAATTAAGCCGAGCCGCGAAGCGAGTTCGGCTTGAATGAATTGTTAGGCACCAGCTAGCGGACCTCAATCCGCTTAAGCGGAGTGCCGATAATTGTGCCGTCTTGAAGCTTGTCTAGCTGCAACTGCATGACAAATGAAGTGAGAGTGCTAGCAATCTCCCGTGGGTGAGCGCGGCGATCCTTTGCCTCAATGAAATAGCCCCAAGGCTCATAGCCCTGCTCAAAGACAAGCGAGAACTTGTCGTCCTGATCGTTCCGGGCGGCTGACCGATGGCCTTGCTCATTAACGCCCCAGTCTGGCTCTTGGATGATGTAGCTCTTCGCTCCGTTGTGGGCGTAAGTGTTGTCAGTCCAGATGCTGAAATAGACCTTGCGCTCAGAGTCATTGACACCGCACCAACTCCAAACGGTGTTGAGCTGAACCGCACCAAGGCGGTCCATAAGTTGCGAGCGGTTTGCTGGTCTGCCCATAATCTCCCCCTGGTGCCTAACGCCTGAATTAAGCCGAGCCGCGAAGCGGCTTCGGCTTGAATGAATTGTTAGGCGCCATGCCCGCAATCTACGGCAACGACCCTGCCGGTGCCGATCACGGAAACGCCCTCCAAGAACGCGAACTCTACCCCGAGCTTGATGCGATCACACAGCGGATCTGGCCATGCCAGAAGGTGAAACGCACACGAGAAGCTAGTGCCCACGTGGACCTCGCCGGGCCCCGTGGTAAAGGCAACGCCAAGGGACGGGGTTGTTGTGTCCGGTCCGCCGGTGCTCTCGAGGATCGGAGCGATAGTGGGACGCCATCCAGGAACCAGACGCGGTCGGTGCGCTGCCGGAAACAGTGTGGCTTGCACTTGGAAAAGTGGGGCCTGCATAGATGATCGGAGATGGCGCCTAACGCTTGAGTTAAGCCGAGCCGCGAAGCGGCTTCGGCTTGAATGAATTGTTAGGTGCCAGCCGGGGCACCCGAATGATCAAGCAAGAACTGACTAATCTCTCTCCGAAGATATAGATCATCTGTGCGAATGGCCAACTCATTTGCTTGAATGGCGTAGTCATAGGCTACTGAGGTCTCGCCAATGTTTGAGTGCCGCTCGGCCAAGGCGAAGCAAATCGAGGCCTCATACTCCGTCGCACCCGCCGCCGTAGCCAACGGCAAGGCCCGAAGGTAAATCTCGATGGAGATCCGGTCGTCGACTGTAAAGTCAGCCAAGGTCTCCCAAAGGAACGGGTGGTCCCGCCCCGCCGCAGCTACCGACTCGCAGTAATCGCGTAGCTCTTCGTAGAGGCGCCATCTGGTCTTCCTATCATCCGGCCCCCAAGTGATCTCGGTCGTCAGGTCAAGAACCCGCTCATGGATATCGGATGGAACTCTCATGGCACCTAACGCCTGAATTAAGCCGAGCCGCGAAGCGGCTTCGGCTTGAATGAACTGTTAGGGCCCATGCTAGCTAAAAGCTCGGCGATGGGCAGCCTCTAGCCAGGCGCGGTTCACTGGCCCATTGAAGCCCACAACCGCATCCACTCCGCAGTGCGGACAAATAGCGGTCTTATCGTCCTCGTCGCACCACTCGACGATGGAGCTGGGTGCGAACTCCCTGAGACAGTAGACACAGACCGCGACCTCGCTGGCGAGAAGCCGCTTGCGATTTTCCGAAGTGTCGGAGGTCCTTCCCATGGGGCCTAACGCCTGAATTAAGCCGAGCCGCGAAGCGGCTTCGGCTTGAATGAATTGTTAGGGCCTAGACCCCGCCATCTCTCACCGTTGAACCTACAACGGATGGATCAGCCATGCACGCCTTGCAGGAAGGTCGGCGATCCTCAGTTTGCTGGAGCAGAGTGCACATGCGGCCCTTGAAGATTCGCTTTGCCGGACAAGAACCTTTTGACCGAATCAGTGCCAGGCCGCGGTCCGCGCAGGCGACCACGCCAGGATGCAGCTCATCATCCGTCTCAAACTGGCCCATACAGACGTCATACGCCCAGTGAATAGCCTCACCCTTGATCTCGCAGCGGGTAGCTGACTCGGCTGGAGCGGCCAGAACCAAAGCTATGAGAGCTATGAGTACTTTCATCTAGGGCCTAACGCCTGAATTAAGCCGAGCCGCGAAGCGGCTTCGGCTTGAATGAATTGTTAGGCGGCTGGCCCGCCCGACTTGGCTGCGATGATGTAGCGCCAGAGGCAATAGGCCGCAGAGCCAACGAAGCCAGCGCCAAGAGCCAGAACCACAAACGGAAGGTATGGCTCGAGGATGGGCAGTATCGGCTCAAGCCAAGCGCCCTTGATGCGGTTGTACTCAGGGGGCGCGACCCAGTGATATCGGGAGTTGAAGAACGCGAAGAAGGCGCCAATCGCCATGACCAGCGAGTAGGTGCTGCGACGGCCCCACTTGTCCTTTTCCGCATTCACGGTGATCTCTCTGAAGCCGCCTAACGCCTGAATTAAGCCGCGAAGCGGCTTCGGCTTGAATGAATTGTTAGGTGCCAATCTAGCCGAACTGGACCGTGATTAGATCTTTGGACCGGCTACGGCGCCCCGAAGCGCCGAGCGAGCTGAGTTGTACTCCTGGTGGGGCTGTGACTCGGAGTACCAGATGGTTGTTATGTCTAAGTCGTAGCGCCGGCCCAGGTGCCGCCACACCTCAAGCCCAAGTATTGGGGCTCCGGATGTCTCTAGAAGGTTGATGAACTCAAGAGCTTTGTCCTCGGCAAGCCCGCGCTCCGCGACGCCTTCGCTCTCCAACGGCCTCCCGTGCTGCTCGAGGAAGTCGAGAAGCTTTCCGTATAGCTCCGAGTGCGAGCGATCTCCCATTGGCACCTAACGCCTGAATTAAGCCGCGCCGCGAAGCGGCGTCGGCTTGAATGAATTGTTAGGTGCCAGCCACGGCACCGAAGAAACGACTAGAGGCGGCAGCAATCTTGGGAAGTTGGCCAAGCTCGCTGGTGAGGTTGCTCGAAAGCTTCCATTCCTCAGGAACGCCAAATAGCCCGTGGATTGAAATAGAAAATGTCACTACCCCGAGTGCCGAGCAACGGGCGGAGATTGAGAGATCACCTTCAAGTGAGGCGCATTGCTCGATGTCAGGCCAAGGACGTTCATAGGAAGCGAGCCGCAAGAAGAACTGAGTGAACTCGGATGATCCGAGAGGGCAATAGATCTCTCGAACTGCGTAGATCTCAGCGCCTCGGAGCTCTACTGAAAAGACGTACTCACCCGTGCCAAAGAACCGAAGCTCCTTGTCGGTTGAAGTGGATTTGATGGAGAACGAGGAGTCTTCCACGGCACCTAACGCCTGACTTAAGCCGCGCCGCGAAGCGGCGTCGGCTTGAAGGAATTGTTAGGCGTGCAGCCTAGACCTAGAGGCCGCACCCAACAAGGGAGAAAGCCGCCGGGTCAGCCCAACCTGACCACAGTGCTCAAGGAAGCAAGTGCTAACGGCATTTTCCCGGTCGCCGCCAGCGGCTACCTCAGAGTCAAGCAGCTTTGCGAGAGCGGCTAATTGCTTGGCCGAGAATTCCGCGGAGCTGACCCACGGGAGAAACGACTGGTAAATAGAGTGGAGGGATGTGCTTGGAAAGACCTCTCCAGCAGTATCCGCGAGCCACTCGGTGCGGAATTCCGGGAATATCGCTGAGATGCGATTAATAAGTTCTGGCTGCGAGTTATCTTCCATGCACGCCTAACGCCTGAATTAAGCCGACCCGCGAAGCGGGTTCGGCTTGAATGAATTGTTAGGCCTCATCCGTGGCCGCTGTTTGAAAGACACACTTGTGGCCACGAGATCCCAGGGAGCGCAATAGAGCGACATTAACGGACTTGGCATGCTCGGCTGTCTGAGTTGGATTGGGCGGGTTGCCGTCACTCTCGTGGGTATCAAGTATGGGACGCACCGGGACAAAGACGTTGCCGCATCTAACCTTAGCCCTGTTGTAGCTACCGGAAATTTTGCCGCCGCCCCAAACGGTGTGGGTACCCCAGCCGTCGTACCAAGACAGAAATTCTTGAGCCTCTCCCTGTCCAGCGGCGGAGAACGAAGCTAGAAGTAGGAGTCCAATCGCGATCCGTCTCATGAGGCCTAACGCCTGAATTAAGCCGCACCGCGAAGCGGCGTCGGCTTGAATGAATTGTTAGGCCGCATTATCCCACCTCACGGCCAGGCGGATTGGTGCCGTGCCAGGCAACTGACTCACGGAAAACATCCTCAAGCGAGAGGTACCAAGCATTGTCCATGCCCATGGATTGGTCTGGGCCATACCAGAACATACCCCACGGATAGGCAGGGCCAAACCCATGCTCCGAGTAAGCGAACGCAAGGTTGGTCTCTGGATCATGGGCGACGATCCAGCAAGGATAGGTTTGACCAGGAGCGCCGTAATCCCAGCCGATCTGCTCGCAGCGTATCGGGACTATCAGCTCACTTATGCGCGAAACGAGATCCGGCTGAGTGATGCGGGCCAGCTCAGTATCGAGAAATGCTTTTACGTCTGCGAGAGTGATTGGCATCCGGCCTAACGCCTGAATTAAGCCGAGCCGCGAAGCGGCTTCGGCTTGAATGAATTGTTAGGCCGCGCGCCCACTCTGTGAGACTTGCTAAAGCGCTTACCCGGGTATCCAGCGTACTGATCCACCGACCGCCGTCCATCCGAAGCCTCAACCGTCACCGAGTAATGCGGCCCAGCGACCGGGTCGGTGCCGAATCGCGCTGACAGTACTTTGATCTCTGAGAATTCTAGGCCGTGCTTTTGGGCAAGCTCAGGAAGCAACTCGGAAAAGCGTTGAACTGCGTGGTGGAGATCCGCAGACACAGGGCTGCCCGAAGTTGAGCCGGTTAGGAAATCCACGACTATGTGCCCAATGGGCGAAGCCGACGCCTCGCCGTGGATGTCAACGGAATAGATGCCAGCCATAAAGCAGATCCCGCTCGCGAGCGAGTCAGCGAGGTTATGGCCGAATGATGCGAGCTCGCCGATTTTCATAGTTCAACTAGCCAGAATGTATGTACGCGGCCTAACTACATACGGGGCATAGCACGAGTCTGCGCTTGGCCGACCGCCAAGGTCAATCGGACTATTCCGATACAAATCATTGGCTTGAACCGATTCTCAGGGGTGGGGCAGGAAGGGACGCTGGCGGTTATCGCGGCCAATGGACCCTGGGCCAGGTTGCGACTGAAGCACTACAGTTTGCGGACGGAGGCCGCCTACCTGGGCTGGATTCGCCGCTATATCCGGGCCAACGGTAAACGGCATCCTCGCGATATGGGCGGAAAGGAGATCGAGGCTTTCCTGTCGCGGTTGGCGACGGAAGGCGGGGTTATCGGCCAGCACCCAGAACCAAGCCTTGTCGGCGTTGTTGTTCCTCTACAGGGAAGTACTGGGGATCAAGCTGCCCTGGATGGAAAACGTCGTACGCGCGAAACGGACGCGTCGGTTGCCGGCCGTGCTTTCCCGGGGCGAGACGGCGATGTTGCTGCGCCAATTGGCCGGACGGGAATGGCTGATGGCCAGCCTGCTGCACAGCAGCGGCTTGCGTTTGATGGAATGCCTGCGGCTGCGGATCAAGGACGTCGACCTTGTCCGCGGCGTGATCACTGTGCGCGAAGGTAGGGGCGCCAAGGATCGCAAGACGGTATTGCCCGCCACGTTGTGCGAACCCCTGCGACGGCAGATCGATGCGGCTCGATTACTGCACGAAACCGATCTGGCGCAAGGCTATGGCGCAGTGTCGCTCCCAGCCGCTCTCGCAATGAAATATCCCAATGCAGAACGGCAGGCGGGTTGGCAATACGTTTTCCCGGCTTCCCGGCGCGGCATCGACTCACGAGATGGCCGGGAGAAGCGTCACCATTTGGATGAGAAGGTTCTGCAACGCGCAGTCTCTACCGCCGCGAGCCGCGCCGGCATCGTCAAACCGATCGGTCCGCATACCCTGCGGCACTGCTTCGCGACCCACCTCTTGGAGACCGGCGCCGACATCCGGACCATCCAGGAACTCCTGGGCCACAAGGACGTGGCCACGACGCAGATCTATACGCACGTCCTCAATCGCGGCGCATGCGGCGTGATCAGCCCGCTCGACCGGGTCTGACTCAGGATTCCGCCGATTCGGATTGCGCCTCTGGCTCCGGCTCCGGCTTCGCCATCTCCGGACTCACCTTCTCGATCGTATGCCGCAGCTCGCGTCCCAGCAGGATGCGCGCGTCCTTGGCCCAGCCGGCCAGGCGCTCGTCGAAGGAGAGCTTGCCGTTGGCGTCGGGCCAGACCAGTTTCATTTCGCGCAGTTTCTGGATGAAGCCGCGGAACAAGCTCTTGTCGAAGAACTCCGGCGCCGCCGGCGCGTACAGCAGCGACAAACGCTGCGCGGCGAGCTGGCACAGGCTTTCCAATTCGGCCGAGGACAAGGTGCCTGCGCCGTTCTTGGCCAGCACCGAAATCGCGATGTAGTAGCGCTCGAAGGCCTGTTGCAAGGCGTGGCCGATCGCGCGCAGGCGGAACACCTCGTCGCTCTGGCCGGCGTTGCGGGCCAGGATGCCGCCGTCGTCGTCGTTGATCTGCTCCAGCAGGCCTTCGCGCACGAACACGTCGATGGTGCGGTCGATGCGCTCGGCGAATTCCTCGTCGCTCCACGGCAGGAACAGCTCGGCCTCCAGGAACGGATACAGGCTGCGGCCCAGGCGCCGCAGCTGCGCGCGGCTCATCCGCCGGTTGTGCAGGAAGCAGCAGGCGATCCAGCCCGATGCCGTGAACAGGTGCAGCACGTTGTTGCGGAAATAGCTGAGCAGCACCGAAGTGTCGTCGTCCACGCTCAGCACGTCGCCCAGCGGATGCGCGGTGCGCTTGAGCACCGCGATTTCCTCGCCGTGGGCGACGATCTGCTCCGGCGTGTGCGGGGTGACGGTGACGCGGTCCGAGTACGGCACTTCGGCCAGCAGCTTCTTCGACAGCGCGATCTGGGCAAGCAAGTCCGCTTCGCCCATCGCATGCTTGGGCGTGGACAACAGCGCCAGCGCCAGGAAGTTGATCGGATTCACGTCCGCGGCGCGGTTGGTGTTGACCTGGATCGCGTGCGCGATCGCATCCACCGTGTCCGACAGCCACGCCGGTTTCTCGTCCTCGCCGACCGGCCGGCCGTCCCATTCCGGCGCGTAACGCTTCAGCACTTCGTCCAGCAGGATCGGCTCGCCGTAGTTCACCACCACCTGGCCGTAGTTCTGGCGCAGCACTTTCGGGATGCCCCACAGCAGCGCCCAGATCGATTCCTTTTCCTTGGGCTTGCCGGTCAGCTCGTCCAGGTAGCTGTTGCCTTCCATCAGCTTCTCGTAGCCGATGTAGACCGGCTGGAACAGCACCGGGCGCGTCGGCTGGCGCAGGAAGGCGCGCACCGTCATCGAGATCATGCCGCCCTTGGGCTGCAGCAGGCGTCCGGTGCGCGAACGTCCGCCTTCGATGAAGTACTCCAGCGAATAGCCGCCGGCCACCAACTGCGCGACGTATTCGCTCAGCACCGCCGAATACAGCATGTTGCCGCGGATGCTGCGGCGGATGAAGAACGCGCCGCCCTTGCGCAGGATGGTGCCGATCACCGGCAGGTTGAGATTGATGCCGGCGACGATGTGCGGCGGCACGATGCCGCGGTCGTACAGCAGGTACGACAGCAGCAGGTAGTCCATGTGGCTGCGGTGCGAAGGCGTGTAGACCACTTCGTGGCCGGGCGCGACCGCTTTCAGTTTTTCCAGATGGTGGACCAGCACGCCGCGGTAGATCCGGTTCCAGACCGTGGTCAGCGCGAAACTGGCCGAACGCACCACCGGATGCGAATAGTCGGCGGCGATTTCCCAGGCGTAGGCGTGCGCTTTCTTCCACGCATCGGCGGGCGTGCTGTTGTCGCGGCGCGCCTGGTCGGCGATGGCTTCCTTCACCGGATCCGAAGCGAGCACCTTGTCCACCAGCAGACGGCGCGTGGACAGGTCCGGTCCGATCACCGTCGCGCGGATGCGGCGGAAGTGGGTGCGCAGCACGCGCGAGAGCTTGCGCACAGTGCGCTCGGGCGGCAGGCCCTCCTCGACGATGCCGCGCAGCGCCACCGGCGGCGAAAAACGCACGATCGTGTTGCGGCCGTTGAGCAGGATCGCGAGCAGGCGGCGGAAGCGGCCCACCAGCGTCCAGTTTTCCGAGAACAGCACCGAGAACCAGCCGCTGTTCCGGTCGGGCGCGCGGCCGACGAAGATCGACACCGGCACCAATTGCACGTCCAGCTCGGGATAGTCGCGATGCGCTTCCAGCAATCGCGCCAGCGAACCGGAATGGGTCTTGCCCGGCGAGGGACCGGCCGGCGACAGCGTGCTGGCATTGCGCCGCGACAGCGCCACATAGGCGCGCTTGCGGCCGAGCGGATCGCCCGGCAGCGGCTGCAGCGGCGAGGGCAGGCCGGCGTCGCGGCAGGCGCGGTCCAGGATCAACGCGTTGGACAGGCCGTAGTCTTCCAGCACGTAGCAGACCGGGCGGCCGTCGGCGTACTGGCCGGGGTTCTCCGGCTCCAGTTCCAGCGAAATCCAGGGCTCGAGCAGGCGGCCGAGCAGGCGCGACCACCAGGGGCGGCCGGATCGGGCCTGCCGGCCGAAGGGC
>DATFFI010000137.1:0-3395 GCA_035250225.1 Rhizomicrobium sp.
ACCGTTTCCGGGCTCTGCGGCACACCGTCGCTGCCCAGGAAAACCCGTACGACACGCGAGGCGCCCGAAATTTCCGGCAGGCGCGCGGGACCCGCCACCCACAGCACATTGTTGGCATCGATGCTGATCTGCTCGGGCCGCAGCGGCAGCGCGATCGACTCCAGTTCCGTCAGCGTGCCGGTGAAGCTTTCGCGGCTGAAGGCCAGGAGCCGCCGCTCGGCGCGCGAGGCGACATAGACGTGGCTGCCGTCCGCCGCGACCGCCACGGCGGAGGGATCGGAAATGCCGCTGAGCGCCTGGCGGAAGACATCGCCATTGTAGAAAAGCAGATAGGCGCGCCCCAGCACCAGCCAGCGGTCGGCCCAGGCCATCAAATCGTTGCTTACGGGATTGGCGGTGAGGAAGAAGCGGCCGGTGCCCAGCGGCGCAACACCCTGCCCCCGCCGTGCCAAGCCGCTCTGGATGCTGGATTGATGCACCAGCCTGGCCCCGTTCGCGTCGAATGTGACGCTATAGAGCTCCACCGCCACCCGCTCGCCTGCCTGGCGGTCCACCACCGCCAGTGTGGGCTCGCCGCCCAGCTCATACCCGACGCTGAGCGCGATGGGATGAAAATCGCGCGGCGTGCCGGCAAGCCGGACCGGCCTGGTCTGGCCGGCGGGCAAGGCATAGAGCGCGCCGGATGTGGCGGGATCGCGCGGATTTTGCGTGGCGATGAAAAGCGTGCGGCTTTTGCTTTCATAGGCCAGGGCGCCGGCGCCCGCGAGCGGAATGGGACGGCAGGGGCCGGGCGAAACCTCCGACACGAAGGTGAAAAGCCCGATCGCGGTTAAGGACCGGAACAGCGCGGTCAGGATGATCACGCCCGCCACGACCCAGACCAGGACGACGAGGCGCGTGAAACGATCGGAGGATCGGACCGTGCGCCGGATCATGCGGAGACCTCGCTGAATTGCAGGCGCGCCAGGCGCGCATAAAGGCCGCCCCGCTCGATCAGTTCGGCATGGCTTCCCACGGCGACAACACGCCCTTCCTCCATCACCACGATGCGCTTCAGGCGCTGGATGGTGGCAAGCCGGTGCGCGATCACCAGAGTGGTGCGGCCCACCATCAGATTGGCGAGCGCGGTCTGCACCAGTCTTTCATTTTCGGCGTCGAGCGCGCTGGTGGCCTCGTCCAGCAGCAGCAGCGGTGCGTCGCGCAGGATGGCGCGGGCAATGGCGATGCGCTGGCGCTGGCCGCCCGAAAGGGTGATGCCGCGCTCGCCCAGCAGCGTGTCGAAACCTGAAGGCAGCTTGTCGATGAATTCGGTGGCGGCGGCGGCATCGGCGGCGCGGCGGATCTCGTCCGCCGCGGCCCGGTCGCGGCCATAGGCGATATTTTCGGCAATACTGCCGGAGAAAATCACCGGATCCTGCGTCACTACCGCGATATGCCGGCGCAAATGCACCGGATCGAGTTCGGCGATGTCGATGCCGTCAAAGCTGATCCGGCCTTCCTGTGCCGCATAGAAGCGCAGCATCAGTTGGAAGACGGTGGATTTTCCCGCGCCGGACGGGCCCACCAGCGCCACCGCTTCGCCGGCCGCCACCTTCAGGGAAAAGCCGTCCAGCGCGGCGGTATCCGGACGGGTAGGATAGCGGAAGGTGACATTGTCGAACGACACCGCGCCCGACGGACGGGACGCCAGCAGCGTCGGATTGACCGGGGCGCGGATCGCCGGCACTTCGTGCAACAATTCCATCAGCCGTTCCGAGGCGCCTGCCGCGCGCTGCAGGTCGCCCCAGGTTTCGGACAGGGCGCCGACGCCGCCGCCGGTGAGAAAGCCATAGATGATGAAGGCCACGACATCGCCGCCGGTGAGCTGGCCGGCGATCATGTCATGCAGGCCCACCAGTCCGACCGTGGCCAGGCTGGCGAAAGCGGTAAAGATCGCCACCGCCGTCAGGATGGAACGCGCCATGATGCGGCTGCGGGCGAAGGAGAAAGCGCGCTCGACCGAGAGGCCGAACTGGCGCCGCTCACGCGCTTCCTGGGTAAAAGCCTGGACGGTGGGCACCGCGTTCAGGGTTTCGGTGCCGCGCGCCGACGTATCGGCCAGCGAATCCTGGCTCTGGCGCGAAAGCTTGCGTACCCAGCGGCCGAACAGCAGCATGGGCAGCATCACCACCACGACCGCTACGACCACCAGCAAGGCGAGTTTGAGGCTGGTGACGAACATCATCGCCAGGCCGCCGGTCAGGGTGACCAGGTTGCGCAGCGCCACCGAGACGGACGATCCCACCACGGTCTGGATCAGGGTGGTGTCGGCGGTGATGCGCGACAGCACTTCGCCGGTGCGGGTGACTTCGAAGAATTGCGGCGACAGGCCCAGCACATTGTCGAACACGGCCTTGCGGATATCGGCCACCACCCGCTCGCCCAGCCAGGTAACGGCATAGAAGCGGATGGCCGAGGCCAGGCCCAGCACCGCCGCCGCCGCCACAAAAGCGAAATAGAAATCGCCAAGGGCGTGGGCTTTCTCGGCGGTCAGGCCATTGGCGTCGATCAGGCCGCGGGCAAATTGGGGCAGGACCAGGGTGGCGGTGGCGGCCGCGATCAGCGCCAGGGCGGCGATGGCGATCCGGCCGCTGTAGGGCGTCAGAAACGGCAACAGGGCTTTGAGCGGAGCCAGCGACCGGCCCTGGGGCCGGCCGGCAGCTATCCGGGCGGTTTCCTTGGAAAAATCGCTCTCGTGGCGGGCCAAAATCGGGTCTTTGCGGACAAGGAGTTAACGGGGGCTAGGCTGTATATATAGGTGGCGGTTTCAAGGGAAACCGGCTTGCCCCGACCAATCTGCTCCCCTATAAGCCCCGCCTCCGGGACCCGTCGGAAATGGGCGCCCGTTACCGAAAGGCACGCGTCATGAAAAAGGGTATCCACCCCGATTATCACTTCGTCGAGGTCACGCTGAACGACGGCACGACCTACAAGACGCGCACCACCTACGGCACCGCCGGCCAGAAGGTCACCCTGGACATCGACCCCACCACGCACCCGGCCTGGACCGGCGGTCAGCAGCAGCTGATGGACCGTGGCGGCCGCCTCACCCGTTTCAACAAGAAGTTCGCGGGCTTTGTTAAGTCCTAAGCGGAAAATCCGAGCAGATACAAAAAAAGCCGGGTTTCGACCCGGCTTTTTTATTTCCGGCGTTGCTTCGGCTACTCGGAACCGAAGGCCTGGGCGAGGCGATTTTGATGATCGCGCGCGCCGTCATTCCGCGTCTGATCCTTGTTGAAGAGCACGTCATCCAGCCGGGCAATGCGGCGATAAAGATTGTCGCTGCGCCCCAGAAGATCGCGCAGCGCCAGCGGCAGCATTTCGGTGCTTTCGGAACAGGCGCCCAGGCAGATTTC
>DATFFI010000138.1:0-3036 GCA_035250225.1 Rhizomicrobium sp.
CACCGATTTCGCCATCCGCGACCGGCGCTGGTGCCAAGGCAATCTGCAGCATGTGCGCCTGTTGAACGGGGCCGGGTTGCACTGGGTCAGCCGCTTTCAGATGCTGATGGGCGCCTCGGCCTATCTCGCCTCGCCGCTCTGGCTGGTGCTGATGGCGGCAACGCTGCTGCATCCGCTCATTTTCGCCAACTCGCCGCTTGGCTCGCCGCCTTCGGCCTGGCTCGTCGGACTGACCGTGCTGCTGCTGGTCGGACCCAAGCTGATGTCCTTTGCCTGGCTGTGCATGGATCGCAGGCGGCAATTTGCACTGGGCGGCCTGGGGCGCATTGCCCGGACGATGGCTGTGGAGATTCCGCTGTCCATCCTGATTGCTCCGGTCACCATGCTTGCGCAGACCATCGCTGTGATTGGCATTCTGCGCGGCCGCCCAAGCGCCTGGAATCCGCAGCGGCGCGAAGCCGATGGCATCCCGCTCCACCAGGCGGTCGAGGATTACCGCGCGCATCTCTTTCTCGCCGTCCCCTTTCTTGCCGGCATCATGATTGGACCAGGCGTCATGATCTGGCTGCTTCCGGTGGCGGTCAGCCTGTTGCTGACGCCTTTCATCGTAACCGCCACCTCGCGTTGCGACGTGGGCGAATGGCTGGCGCGGCGGGGGATCTTCCGCATGCCGGAGGATGAAGAGCGGCTGCCTCCTCTGGATGGAGAGCGGCGGCAGCAGCCTTACTCGCCGGTGCGTCCTGCGGCCTTAAGTCTCGGGAAATGCGCCTTTACCTGACACAGGCTGTTGGCTGGACGTAATCAACAAACCGTCCACCAGTTTTCCACAGGCTAGCCCACAGGGAAAAATTCGGCCCCCTTGTCTCCCCCGAAATATGGGTAGATGAGGGGGCATGGCCGAGAACATAAGACTGGTTGCACCGCCCGATGGGGGGGAAAAGAGCCTGCCGCGCAATGTCGAGGCAGAAGCGGCGCTGCTCGGCGCGCTGATGATCGACAACCGAATCGCCGAAGATGTGCAGTTGAAGCTGCGCTCGGAGCATTTTTTCGAGCCGGTCCATGGGCGCATTTACGACGCCCTATTGAAATTGCTCGACAGGAATATGGTGGCCAATCCGGTCACGCTGAAGCCGCTGCTGGAAGCGGACGAGGCGATGAAGGAACTGGGCGGTCCGGCCTATCTGGCGCAGCTTACCGGCAATGGCGCGGCACTGATCGGGGCAAGGGATTTTGCGACCCAGATCTATGATCTGGCGCTGCTTCGCGAACTTGTCGGCGTCGGGCGCGATCTTGTGGAGAAGGCGCTCGATACCAGCGAAGATGTGGACCCGCTGGGCCAGATCGAAGCGGCGGAGGTAGCGCTTTACCGCGTGTCCGAAGGCGAAGGGGAGGGGGGCAGCGTCAAGAGCTTCCTTCAGGCCAGCACCATGGCGGTGCAGGTGGCCGAACGCGCCTTTTCAAGCGGGGGGCACCTGTCCGGCATCACGACCGGTCTTACCGGTCTTAACGAGAAGATCGGCGGCCTTCATAACAGCGATCTCATGATCCTCGCGGGGCGGCCGGGCATGGGCAAGACCTCGCTTGCCACCAACATCGCCTATAATGCCGCCATCCGTTACGTCCGTGACAAGGAGGACGGGATCGACGACGCCAAGAACATGGGCGCTCCGGTTGCCTTCTTCAGCCTCGAAATGTCGGCCGACCAGCTCGCCACCCGTATTCTTGCCGAACAGTCGGGGATCAGCGGCGAAGCGTTGCGCATGGGCAAGATCAGCCGGGCGGACTTCCAGAATCTTTCGCGCGCCGCGCGTGAACTTCAGAACCTGCCGCTGTACATCGACGATACGCCAGGGCTCACCATTGCTGCACTCCGCACCCGCGCGAGGCGGCTGAAGCGCAGGCACAATATCGGTTTCATCGTGGTCGACTATCTGCAGTTGCTGCAAGGCTCCTCGCGCGGAGGGGAAAACCGTGTGCAGGAAATCTCCGAAATCAGCCGCGGATTGAAGACGCTGGCAAAGGAGCTGAACGTCCCCGTCATGGCGCTGTCGCAGCTCAGCCGCGCGGTGGAGCAGCGCGAGGACAAGAAGCCGCAGCTTGCGGACCTGCGTGAGTCAGGCTCGATCGAGCAGGATGCCGACATGGTGCTGTTCGTCTTTCGCGAAGATTATTATGTCGCCGCCCGTGAACCGCGCAGGCCGATGGACGGCGATGATGCCAAGATTTTCGATGATCACGCCAAATGGGCGATGGAGATGGAACGGGTTTTCGGCCTCGCCGAGCTTATCGTCGCCAAACAGCGCCATGGCGCCACAGGCAAGGTCAAGCTGCGCTTCGATGCGAAGATCACCAAGTTCAGCGACCATGTGGAAGAAGGCTATAGCGCGCTAAGCTATGATTGACGGCGGGACGCCTTTCTTCCAGCCGCCGCATATCTCCAGCAACCCCATTGCCCCATCGACCCGCCGGGCGTAGGATGCCCGCGCCGGCTGTTCATGGGTAATGGTTCGGATAAGACGCCCGCCAAAGACGAAGGGCGCAAATATGGCACGCCGGCTTGCAGGCGGTCTGTGAAAGGGCCGCGCTCAGCATGCGAGAGGTGACATATGATCAGTACCCATCACGCGCATATGGACAGGGGCATTCCGGAAACCCGGATACGAACATTGACCTTCGATGATTTGCGGATTTCGCTTCGGCAGGGTTGGGAAGATTTTCTCGACAAGCGCGGCGATCTGGTCTTTGTCGGCTTCATCTATCCGATCGTCGGCTTCTTCGCGATTGCAGTTGCGCGGAACTGGGCGCTTTTGCCGATTATCTTTCCGCTGGTTGCGGGCCTTACCCTGATGGGGCCGGCGGTCGCGAGTGGCTTCTACGAGCTGGCGCGGCGCCGCGAGAGGCATATGAACGCCAGTTGGCGGCATTTCTTCCTTGAATTCAAGAGCCCTGCCTTGCCGTCCATAGCGGCGCTGACTGCGGTGCAATTCGGTATCTATGTGCTCTGGCTCGCGGCGGCATGGGCCGTCTATGCGGCCA
>DATFFI010000139.1:0-8758 GCA_035250225.1 Rhizomicrobium sp.
ATATCTTCGGCAAAGTCTATTTCCCACGCCTGACGGTGCCAATTTCCTCGCTAATCAGCACCCTGCTGACCTTTGCTATTCAGTTCGTGCTGTTCCTGGCCTTCGCTATCGGCTTCGGCTATCTGACCGATCCCCTGGTGATGGCGAAGGCGGTCCTTTTCACGGTTCCCCTGGTCTTTTACACCGCCATGCTTGGGCTGGCGATCGGGCTCTGCGTCACCTCGCTGACCACGCGATTCCGCGATTTGGGCTATCTGCACGGCTTCGCGCTGCAACTCTGGATGTATTCCACACCGGTGATCTACCCCGTCTCGCTGCTGCCGATACGCTGGCGGTTCATCTCGATCATCAATCCCATGGCTGCACCGGTCACCACCTTCCGCAACCTGTGGCTGGGCACGCCGATGCCCGATCCCATGTCCTGGATCTTCGGCATTGTCTTCACCGCGGCGGTGCTGCTGTTGGGCCTGTCGCTCTTCTCACGCACCCAGCGCCTGGCAACGGACACGGTCTGATGTCTGCGAACGAAACCGTCATCAAGGTCGAGAACCTGGGCAAAGATTACCGCCTGGGCGTGATCAACCACGGCATGCTCTATCGCGACCTGCAAAGTTGGTTCGCACGTTGGCGCGGCCGGCCGGACCCCAACGCCAAGATCAAGGATGTGTCGCTTCACCAGCGGGAACAGCACCGCATGCGCGACAGCAACTTCCTGGCGCTGGACGGTGTTTCCTTCGAAGTGAAGCAAGGAGACACGCTGGGGATCGTGGGGCGCAATGGCGCCGGTAAGTCCACGCTACTGAAGCTCCTGTCGCGCATCACCCAACCCACACGCGGTTCCATTAAGATGCGCGGCCACGCCGCCAGCCTTCTGGAAGTAGGCACCGGCTTCCATCCGGAGCTAACGGGCCGGGAGAACATCTTTCTCAACGGTGCCATCCTGGGTATGAGCAGGAGCGCTATCCAGCGCAACCTGGAAGCGATCGTCGATTTCTCGGAGATCGAGCAGTTCATCGACACGCCGGTGAAACGCTATTCCTCGGGCATGTATGTGCGGCTGGCCTTCGCCGTCGCCGCGCACCTGGAGCCGGAAATCCTAATCGTCGACGAAGTTCTGGCGGTCGGCGACATCGCGTTCCAGCGCAAGTGCCTGGGTAAGATGCAGAGCGTCCAAGACAGCGGCCGCACCGTGCTCTTCGTCAGCCACAATCTGACCGCAGTGAGCAAGCTCTGCTCCCGCTGCATCCTTTTGTCGGGCGGACGGCTGGTCGCCGATGGGTCCACCGCGGAGGTGCTGAACGAGTATGTCTCCGCAGTGTCGTCCAACCGCAAACCTAGCCGGGAATATTCCCTGCCCGACAGCTCCTTCGAGGCGAGAATCCGGCGGGTTTCGGTGATCCGCGCCAACGGCAGGATCGCCTCCACTACCGAGCTGACAGAGAAATTCTCCATCGAGATCGATTATGAATTGGCGGCGCCGGTCGAGGGCCTGTCGGTGGGACTGCAGATCATCTCCGTCGAAAGCGATCTGACCGTCGTTTCACTGTCGGATCCCGAGCTGGAATGGTCGCGGCTGGATGCGCGCAATCCCGGCTACTATACCAGCCGTGTCGAGTTTCCTCCGGACCTTTTCAATACAGGTCTCTATCAGGTGCGTGTCGGCATGTCGGCCCACGGCAAGATTTTCCACGTGATCGAAGACATTTTCTTCGAAGTCATCGACAATATCGGCATCATGATTCCGCTTGGCCAAGAGCGCAAAAACTCCGTACTGGCCCTGCGCCTGCCCTGGCCGGCCGAGCGGCAGGAAGACAAGGCCCAATGGGTGACGGAGGCGCGTAGTTGATGAAACTTGCTGGTTCCAAGGTCCTGGTTACCGGCGCCGACGGCTTTATCGGCTCGCATCTGGCGGAGGCACTGGTGCAAGCGGGCGCGCACGTTCGCGGCCTTGTCTATTACAACTCCTTCAACAGCAAAGGCTGGCTCGACACATCCCCACTCGCGAAAGACATAGAGCTGATCGCCGGTGATGTGCGTGACGGCGCCCAGATGCAACAACTGGTCCAGGGCATGGACATCGTGTTCCATCTGGCTGCGCTGATTGCCATTCCCTATTCCTACCGCGCTGCAGCCAGTTACGTGCAGACCAATGTCGAAGGTACGCTGAATATCGTGCAGGCCGCACGTGACCAAGGCGGCGTGAGAGTGCTACACACCTCCACCAGCGAGGTTTACGGCACAGCGCGTCAGGTACCGATCGGCGAGGATCACCCTCTTCAGCCCCAGTCACCCTATAGCGCAAGCAAGATCGCGGCCGACGCCATGGCCATGAGCTTTCATCTGGCCCATGGGCTGCCGCTGACCATCGTGCGGCCCTTCAACACCTATGGCCCGCGCCAGTCGGCCCGCGCGGTGATCCCAACCATCATCACCCAGATCCTCAAGGGCAAACGCAGGATCAAGCTGGGGAGCCTCAGCCCCACGCGCGACTTCAATTATGTCAGTGACACTTGCGCGGGTTTCCTGGCATTGGCCGAATGCGACGCGGCCATGGGTAAGACCGTGAACATCGGCTCCGACACCGAGATTTCCATCGGCGACACCGCCCGGTTGATCGCCAACACTATCGGAGCTAGCATCGAGATCGAAAGCGACGAGCAGCGTCTGCGGCCCACCAACAGCGAAGTGGAGCGGCTGCACTGCGACAATTCCCAGATCAGGGCATTGACCGGTTTCAAACCACAAATAGGCTTCGAGGAAGGGCTGGCGCGGACGGTGGAATGGTTCCGCCAGCCGCAGAACCTGGCCCGCTATGACGCGGATGTCTACAATGTCTAGGCGCGCCGTCATTCTGGCCGGAGGGCGGGGCATGCGGCTGCGGCCCTATACCGTGGTGCTGCCTAAACCGTTGATGCCGATCGGCGACTTTCCGATCCTGGAAGTGATCGTGCGACAGCTGAAAAACCGAGGCTTCGACCACATCACCCTGGCGGTGAACCACCAAGCCGAGCTGATCGTCGCCTTTTTTGGCGACGGGACGAAATGGGGTCTGAAAATCGATTATTCGCGCGAGGACAGGCCGTTAAGCACCATGGGGCCGCTGCAGCTGATTCCCGACCTGCCGGAAAACTTCCTGGTGATGAACGGCGACACCCTGACCGATCTCGACTATGCGACTTTTCTGGACGCCCATTGCGCAGACGGGAACATTTTTACCATTTCCTCCTTCGTGCGCGAGCACCGGGTCGATTACGGCGTTCTGGAGCCGGACACCTCGCGCCGCCTTGGAGGCTTCCGGGAAAAGCCGGTGCTGACCTATGAAGTTAGCATGGGGGTTTATGCCGTGTCGCGCGCCGCCGCGGCGATGATTCCGGCCGGCCGAGCCTACGGCTTCGATAACCTGATGCTCGACATGATCGCAGGCAAGACGCCAGCCCACATCGTACGCCATGAAGGCTATTGGCTGGATATCGGCCGCCCCGACGACTATGCCCAGGCGATCGAAGATTTCGACAAGATGTCGGCGCGGCTGCTGCATGTCTAACACGGTCCTGGTCACGGGCGGTACCGGCTTCATCGGCGCGGCCGTGACCGCGGCGTTGCGTGAAAGCGGCCGGTCGGTGATCGCACTGGGCCGGGCGGACGGCGACATCACCTCGCCGAAAACTCTGGACCGCCACCGGGGCAAGAGCGTCACCAGCGTGATCCATTGCGCCGGCCGCACCTTTGTGCCGGACAGCTGGGAGTATCCCGCCGGCTTTCTGGAAACCAATGCGGGCGGCACCATGCGGGTGCTGGAATTCTGCCGCGGCGAAGGCGCCCGGCTGGTCCATATCGGCGCCTATATCTATGGCCGGCCGGAAAGTTTGCCCATCGCAGAGAGCGCGCCGGTGCGGGCCAATAACCCTTACGCCTTTTCCAAGCACGTTGCCGAAGAAGCTTGCCGCTTCCATGCCGAGCATATGGGACTAGAAGTGACGGTACTACGGCCCTTCAATGTCTATGGTCCGGGTCAGCCAGAAAAATTCCTGATCCCCACCATCCTGGCGCAGCTTCGCCACGGGCACAGCGTGGAAATGCTCGATCTGGAACCGCGCCGCGATTACGTGTTTCTGGCCGACCTCGTGGATGCTGTTTTGCGTGCCGAAGCACGGGCCGAACGGGGCTATAGCGTATTCAACATTGGCAGCGGCATATCCCATTCTGTGGCCGAGATTGTCGCCACGGCTCAGGCCGTGGCAGGCACGCACTTGAAGGTCACCAGCCGTCAGCAACGGCGCGCCCAGGAAATTCCGGATGTGGTGGCCGACATCACCGCCGCCAAGACAATTCTGAACTGGACACCGCGCCATAATCTTTCCGCGGGGCTGGAAAAATGCTGGAACGTCCTTCGTCCCGCGCCTGTGGAGCAAACAATATGAGCGTCAAACAAATCCCCATCAACAAGGGGAATTATTCGATGGACACGCCCGAACGCGAGGCGCGCTTCCATCGCTATCTCGCCGAAGGTTGGGAAGACGGCTACCGGACCTATCGCCAAAATTGGATCGACTGGGCCAAGACCCAGCATGTCGCCGACTATCCGCTGCTGGTGGACCTTGAACTGGCTTCGATCTGCAATCTGCGCTGCCCGATGTGTTACACGATCTCCAAGGCGTTCCGCAAACACGTCAACGCCAAGGTGATGGACTTCGACCTCTTCACGAGGGTGATCGACGAGATCGGCGGCAAGGTCCCGGCCCTGCGTCTGTCGCTGCGCGGCGAATCCACCGTGCATCCGCGCTTCGTGGACTGCGTGCGCTATGCCAGGGATCACGGCATCAAGGAAATCTCGACCTTGACTCACGGCGGCCGGCTGACGCTCGATTTCTTCAAGCAGATCCAGCAAGCGGGAATCAGCTGGATCACCATTTCGATTGACGGCACCGACGCGGTCTATAATCGTATCCGTAAGCCAATCACGTTTGAGGAAACGCTGGGACGGTTAACCGCGATCAAGCGGTATAAGGACGAGAACGGCCTTCACAAACCGGTAATCAAGGTCCAGGGCATCTGGCCGGCGATCGAGGAAAGCGGCGTGCAGAAATACTACGATACGCTGGCGCCGGTAACCGATCTGGTCGCCTTCAATCCGCTGATCGACTACCTGGGAAAAGACAGCGACATCGATTATCTAGACGATTTCGCTTGTCCCCAGCAGTATCAGCGGCTGGTGATCGGCGCCGACGGCTTGGTGATGAAATGTTCCAACGACGAGGAGAACCGGGAAGTCGTGGGCAACGCTTACGAGCAAAGCGTGCACGCGATTTGGCACGGCCCCGGCATGCAGAAGGTGCGCGATACCCACAAACAGCCGCGCGGCTTCCTGGCCAGCCCGGTCTGCCGCAAATGCTACCTGCCCCGCAAGACCGGCGACGACAAGGGCTGTGTCAGCGGTCGAAATTTCGTGGTGCAGAACTACACCAAGCGCACCCAGCTAATCGGACAGTAACGCGATGTTCGCCCGCTACCGCAGAGACCGCTGCTACGTCATCGCCGAGATCGGCGGCAACTTCACGACTTTCGAGGAAGCCAAACACCTGATCGACGAAGCCGCCAAAACCGGCGCCGACGCCGTCAAACTCCAGACCTACCGCGCTGAGACGCTGTCATCGAAAAAAGCCATGTTCGACATGGAGAATACCGGCGTCACCTCGCAATATGAGCTGTTCCGGAAATATGAAGTGGATGAGGACCTCCACCGCAAGGTCTTCACTTATGCCGGCGAGCAGGGGCTGGATTGGTTTTCTACACCTTCCCATTCCAGCGACGCCGACATGCTGGAGCGGCTTGGCGTGGGCGTGTTCAAGGTCGGCTCGGACGATGCCTACAATATTCCCTTCCTCAAAGACCTGGCCCGGCGGGGCAAACCCGTGATGATGTCCACCGGCATGTGTACCCTGGACGAGGTGAAAGAATCCGTCGCTGCCATGCGGGAGACCGGCAACAGCCAGATCATGCTACTCCACGCCATCACCAGCTATCCCACCCATCCCGACAGCGTGAACCTGCGCGCCATGACCACGCTGGCCGAAACCTTCCCGGACCTGGACGTGGGCTATTCCGACCATACCCTGAATTCGCTGGCCTGCGTCTCCGCTGTCGCCATGGGCGCGCGGATTATCGAAAAACATTTCACTTGGGACCGCAAGGCCACCGGGCCGGACCATATGCTGTCTGCCGATCCGAAGGAAATGACAGAGCTGGTGAATTCCATCCGTCTGGTCGAACAAATGCGGGGCGATGGCGTCAAGCGGCCCGCCCTCGGCGAGATCAAGACCCGCCGCAACAACCGCAAGAGCATCGTGCTGGGCCGCGACGTGGCCGCGGGCGAGGCGATCACCGCCGCTCATCTGACGATCAAGCGTCCTGGCTATGGCATCGAGCCCAAACATTTTGATTCCCTGGTCGGGCGAACCGCGCGCCGCGCCCTTGCCGCCGAGGACGTGCTGAGCTGGGACGACCTCACATAGGCCTGGGAATCATCATCCAGGCCCGGATGGGGTCCACCCGCTTGCCCGGCAAGGTCTTGAAACCCATTGGCCGGTTGCCCCTGCTGGGTCATGTGGTGGGACGGCTGGCGATGCTGCGCCATCCGCACCGCATCCTTGTGGCCACCAGTACCCAGGCCGGCGACGACGCCATCGTCGCCTGGTGCGACATGCAAAATATCGCCTGCTATCGCGGCAGCGAGATCGATGTCCTTATCCGCTACTATGAAGCCGCCAAATTGCACGGCTTTGATCCCGTCATCCGGCTCACCGCCGACAATCCCTTCACCGATATGGACGAATTGGACCGGCTGATCGACCTGCACGAGGCGCAAAACAACGATTTCACCCATTCCTTCGCCGCACTGCCTGTCGGGGTGGGCGCGGAAATCTTCAGCTTCGGCGCGCTGGAGCGCAGCGCGAGGGAAGGCCATGCGTCGCATCACCGCGAGCATGTCGACGAATATATGATTGAGAATCCGCAATTGTTCAAAACCGCCACGCTGGCGGTGTCCGGTCCCAAGAATCGCCCCGATATCCGGTTGACCGTGGATACCGACGAAGATTATCGCCGCGCCTGTCTTATTGTCGAACGGTCTGCCGGCCCCTGGCCTACCACAGAAGAGGCCATCGCGCTATGCTCGCACTCTGCATAGAAGCCTCCCATGCCCGCGGCATGGGGCATCTGTTTCGGGCGCTGGCGCTGGCCGAGGCCCTAGCAAGCCAGAACGGCAAGGTACATTTCTACCTCAATGCCTTTGCTCCGGCCGAAGAGTTATTACACGGCCGCAGGCATTCCTTCACCACGGTTGCACTGGATGACGGCAACTGGGCCAGCGCAATCATCCACAAAGACGGCATCAACACCTGGATCAACGACCGGCTTGATACCGGCGTGAGCCACGCGCAGTCCGTCCGCGAGGCCGGCGCCAAATTGGTCACCTTCGACGATCGCGGCGACGGCGCGACCCTTGCCGATATCAACATCGTCGCCTTCCCAGCCAGCGATGATGAAACGTTGCCAGGCAGGCGCATCCTGGCCGGGCCACAGGCGCTGGTGCTGGACCCCGCCATTGCCGCCTTCCGGCGGCCGCGCAGCGCACTAAACAGCCTGGTAGTCAGCATGGGCGGCAGTGACACCTATGGTGTCACGATGGACGTGGTACGAGCCCTGAAGCACCGCGGGAGGACAGCGACGGTGATCCTGGGCCCCGGTTTTGCCCATGATGCGGCACTGGCGGTGGTGAAGCACGACGGCCTGACGGTGAAGCGCAACGTGCCGTCCTTGGCTGAGGAATTTGCCCGCCACGACCTGGCGATCACAGCTGGCGGCCTGACGCCCTGCGAAGCGAACGCTGCAGGCTTGCCCTGCATCGTTATTGCCACGGAGATGTGGGAGGTGCGGGTGGCCCAGGTGCTGGAGCAGCTGGGCGGCAGCCTTTTCGCCGGCAGCCGGGGCCATATCGACTTCGGTTTCCTCGACCGACCGCTTGCGATCGCGGCCATGAGCGCTGCGGCCATGCGCGGGGTGCCCCATGACGGCGCCCAGGCCATCGCCCGGGAGATTCTGACGCTATGAGCCACAGCGCCGTTATCCACCAGCCCGACTTCCTGCCCTGGTTGGGCTATTTCCACCGCCTGCTGGAGGCGGACCTGTTCATCGCGCTGGATCATGTGCAGTTCGTCACCGGCACCAGCCGCAGCTGGACTCACCGGGACGTGATCAAAACACCGCAAGGCGCCAAGTGGCTGAGCCTGAGGGTGCAGAAGGCACCGTTCGGCATCTCCATCCGGGACGTCCAGTTGGCGCCCGGCAGGGAATGGCGCCAAGACAACCTCAACCTGATTCGGGAAAGTTACCGGAAAGCCCCCCACTTCGCGGAGGTTTTCCCCCGGCTGGAAGAATTGTACACCCAGCCCATCGAGAACATGGCGGAGATGAACCTGGCTAGCCTAGACCTGCTGGAAGACATGCTAGACGTGAAGACGCCCAGGCTGATCTCCAGCCAGATGTCGCCGCAAGGTTCCAGTACGGCCATGCTGGTGGATCTGCTGCGGAAGGCAGGCGCGACCCGGTATATTTCGGGCCAGGGCGCGCGGGCCTATCTGGACGAAAGCCTGTTCGCAAAAGCCGGTATCGAGCTAGTTTGGCAGGCGTTTCACCATCCGGTATACCCCCAGCTTCACGGACCGTTCCTTCCCATGCTTTCCAGCGTTGACGCGCTGTT
>DATFFI010000140.1:0-11525 GCA_035250225.1 Rhizomicrobium sp.
TCCGGATTTCATAACAGCATGAGTCGGTAACGCGCAGAACCGGATTTGGCGCCTATTTCGCTTCCAGCAGCTCGATGGCTTCCCGGCTGGGGCCTTCGATCAGCACAGCGCGCGTATTGCCGACGCGATAAGGCTGGCGCAGGAAGGTGACGCCCTCACCGCGCAACTTGGCGACCCAGGCATCGAGATCGGCAACCGCCAGCCCGACATGATCCATCAACCGGCCCGTGGTCGGCGCCAGCTTCTTGTCGGTCTGGTTGGGATACCAGTTCATCGCCAGCCCGCTGAAGCTGACCCCGCCGGTCGGGGCGCGATAGGTGCCTTGCCTGGTCAGCGACGGCCAGGACGGTTCGGGACTGCGCGCCTGCTTGCAGTCGGCGGCACCGGGCAGCGCTGGCGCTTCGCCGCCGCGGCGCGGCGTGGCATTGAGATGCGTCTGGTACCAGAGCTGCGCGCAGACCGGATCCTCCTGCCACATATGAACATGATTGACGCGCTCCGCCGGCACATTGCCGCTGAATTCGATGATGGCGCCGTCGGGGCCGACGATATAGCCGTTGCCGGCCTCGCGCCGCGGCTGGAGATTCTGCACCCTGGCTTCCGCCAGCTGCGCCCGCGTGCGGCCCGGCACGCCCGGCGGATAGGGATAGGTGTCGCTGCTGATGCCGACGAAATTGCCCTGTTCATCGGTATAGAAAGGGACCAGCAGATTCTGCGCCCGCCACTGCTCCATGCTCTTGCGGGAATCGACCACGCTCCAGCCGAAATGCCAGTAGGCGGTGACATTGGGATCGGGATCGGGTGCCCGCGCCACTTTGGTGAAGACGATCAGCACATTGTCGGGCGACGACAAGGCGGGCTGGCCTTCCCAGCTGGTCTTCGACGTGGCGGGAAATTGCTTCACATAGAAGGCGATCGCCGCATCGGGATCGCGCGTATTCAGTTCGATGTGGTGGAAGCGTGGCGGCGGCAATGGCGCCTGGCCATGGGCCGTGGCGGCAAAAAGACTTGCCAGGACAAGTCCCGAAAAGGCCGGGCGCAGCATGGTTCCCTCCTTGTTATTGGCGGGGGAATGTAGCATGGGGCAGGCGAACCGCCAGCCGTTACGGAATTATGGCCTGGGCTTTCAGCAGCGCAACAGATCGCCGCGATACCGGCACCTCCAGCCCGTTGGATAGCTTCAGTCGAATATTGCGGCCGTCTTGAACTGCTTCCACGATTGAACAGCGCGCCACCCACCAAGAGCGATGCACTTGGAAGCCATCGACGTTCATTTTTGAAATGGCATCGGACATCCGCATCAACTTCAATTGCGAGGCGGTCTGGGTGTGCACGCGTACATAATGGTCCTCCATCTGGAGGCAGATAGCATTGGGCGGCAAAACAGCATCCGTAACGGCCCGGACGGCGGACGCAGCAGAATGCGCGTGCTTTCTGCGACAAAGACTCGCCAGCAGCACCGGGATTGGCATCGCGACCAGAAGGCATTCCGCGTACCATTGTACAAAATCGTGATGCGGCATGATCGGCCAGAATTGCAGCGCGATGTATCGGCAGGCGAACGCCATTGGCACGGTCGCGGCCAGCAGAAGCCCGGTGACCAGAGCCCAAACACGCGCATCGCGTCTAACCGTTGACTGAAACAAAGCAAGAAGTGGAAGGCCGTAAAGGAGCAGGCCGATAGCACAGGTCAGAACCCAATAGACCGTCCGACCGCTCACTGGGCCATTCATGTACGACCCAAACGGCCCCATCAGCCCCAGCATCAGACCCATGGCGACGGTGAAAAGGACGGGCGTCGCGAGGCTTGGGAAGTTAAGGCGGTTGATCTGCATGCTGACCTTATAATTGAGACTGCCTGGTTGGAAAACCCATTGATCCACCTGCGAACCCATTCGTCCATTCACGAAAATTCCCTTGCCCCAACGAGGCTTTGAACAGAAGCAAGCTCGTTTATTTCGGGGGGTATCATGTCGCCACTGCGAATCGTTTCACTGGCAACCGTCGGGGCTCTGCTTGCCGTCACGTTGGGCATAGCGGCCATACTCATATTTGATGCGCCGCAAACGCCCGCTCCGATGCCGGCAATCAGCGGTACGGCTGCGCGGGACATCGGACGGCTGCCGTTGCCGCCTTTAAAGCGTTTTACCGCCTCTGACGGCGTGGCGCTCGCCTATCGCCGGTACGATCCCCCGAAATCAGCCGCCGGGCCGTGGGTCGCCATCCTGATACACGGATCTGGAGGGTCCAGCGGCAACATGAGCATCATGGGGCAGGCCCTGGCTCAGCGCGGCGTAGCTTCCTTTGCGCCCGATATACGGGGCCATGGCGCTAGCGGGGCAAGGGGAGACATTGCCTATCGCGGCCAGCTCGAAGATGACCTGAACGACCTGATTGCGCTTGTGAAGCGCGCCTATCCCCGATCTCGGTTGCTTCTGGTCGGGCATTCGTCAGGCGGCGGTTTCGCCCTTCGCATAGCCGGCCAGCCGATAGGCAAGCAGTTTTCCAGAATTGTCCTGCTGGCGCCCTATCTCGGGCCTATGGCGCCGACAACGAGACCCGGCAGTGGAGGGTGGGTCACAACCGCGACCGGCCGAATTGTGGCAATCACTGTCCTTAACCGAGTTGGAATTCATGCTTTCGATGGGCTGCCGACCATCGCTTTTGCAACTCTTCGGTCCCGACCGACCTTCTGGTCATATCGCCTGATGGAAAACTTCGGTCCCAGCGACATCGTTCACACACGCGACCGGCAGGGGTATCGTCTTGATGCCGCTCGCTCCATGGGCCCAATTGTGCTTTTCGCCGGAGATGGCGATGAAATCATGTATGCGACGCGCTACGCCGCCGCATTCCAAGCTGTGAAGCCCCCCGTTGAGCAGCGCATACTGCGTGGCGTGACCCATATGGGGATATTGACCGAGCCCCGAAGTGTTGACGCAATCCTCGCTACGCTGGGCAGTTGATCGCTGAAAGATATTCCTGAAGCGGCAAGATGATCTGTGTTGTGCAGCGCGAACAGTCCTCCGACATGCCCGCTTGACGAGTAACTCGACATATGACGATATATGGCAATGGCACGTACGTCCAATGCATCGCGGCAGACCCGGCTCCTCCTGGCGGAGTTCGCAGCGCAGCCGCAGGCTTGGCGGTATGGATACGAACTCAGCAAGCTCACAGGTCTGGGCTCTGGCACCCTATACCCAACGCTGGCCCGCTTAGCTGAACAGGGTCTGCTGGACTCGGACTGGAGGCCCTCGCTCCAGCCCGGTCGGCCGCCTCGGCACGCCTATCGGCTCACCAATATCGGACTCCAGTTCGCGAAGGCCCAAGCCAACCGGCCGGCCGGCGTACGGAGATCTCGCAGACAGGAGGCGCTAGCATGAAGACCCTGGCCTTGGGTTTGTTCAAGCTGGCGACAATCTTCTCGCCTGCCGAGCGGTCAGAGTGGCTAAATGGGATGCGAGCGGAACTCGAGTTCGTCCCGCTGCGGCAGCAATCCCGCTACGCCGCAGGCTGCCTCGTGGCGGTCTTCGTCTGGCGCCTCTGGACGCCGCACGGGATTCGCAGCATTTCGCAAGCCGTCCTCTTAGCCGCCAACAGCGCTCTTGCCCTGCTTGCCGCGACCTACGCGCTGCGCGGAAGCATCAAGGATCTCACGCCACTCATGGCGGCGCTTGCAGTTTACTATGGTGGTGCGGTGGCAGTGACCGCCTGGAAAGGACTTCGTGGCGCCGCGGTTTGGATGGCTGGCGGCCTTGCCCTGAATAGTTTGTTCCTCGCCGCATGGGCGGCAGCGATGGTTCAGCCCTTCGCGTCCGCATACATGCGTGCTCTTTCGATTGAGATGTATGTTGTGCTGGCGACGTTTCTAACAGTGGCGGTGGCAGCCCAGACCCTCGCACCTCGCCTTGAGCGCGGCCCATGATCCGAAAAGCCGCCTGGACAGGCGCGGTGTTGGGACTGCTTCTCGGTCTCCTGCACCTTGGCTTCACCTTGCCGATCTACAAGCGCTACTCCCTTGAGCTTTTGTGGTTTGCGGGCAGCGGCCTTGCCATCGTTTGTTGCGCATTGATGAACCTGGCTGTCTTGCGCGACACCAGCTCTTCGAATTCCGCACTGGCGGCTCTCTCCAATCTGCTCATCGCGATCTTCTTTGCGGCGGTTTGGCCCTTACTACCCGGCCCCCAGGTGGCTGTGGGCTTCGTGATCTTCGGGGCTCTTGCCGGCTACTTCGCCTTTGCCGCAGCACTCCGGAGTAATCCGCCATAAATAAGGGGTCCATATGCCGGAAAAGTATTTGCATATCCCAAAGGAAATTACCTTTCCCTCAAAAGACGGCTTGTCCATAAGAGCCGATTTTTACGAAGCAAAAAGGCAAAAGGATTTTCTCGTTCTTTGCCATCGCTCTCACTTCAACAGAGGAGAGTACAAAGACATCTCGCAACGCTTAGCGGCAGAGGGATTTTCTTGTTTAGCAATTGATCAGCGTTCGGGAATGAACGTTTTGGGGTACATCAACGAAACGTCCACTTTGGCAAAGAAAAAGAAGCTGCCAACGGGATACTCGGACGCAAAGCAAGACATAGAAGCTGCTGTCGATTATGCCTTCAAGAAAAACCACAGCAAACCAGTAATTTTAGTTGGAAGCTCGTATTCAGCCTCGCTCTCACTGTTGATTGCAAAAGGTTCAGGGAAAGTGAAAATGGTAGCCGTTTTTAGCCTAGGGGAATATTTGAAAGGTACCGACCTGTCGAAAACCATCAAAGATTTTTCCAAGCCTATTTTTGCAACATCAGCGAAAAAAGAAATTGCGGACATGAAAAGGCTTTTTCGCTATGTCGGTAAAAATCATATTTCATACTTTTTGCCAAAAGTAGACGGCTTTCATGGCGCAAAATCTTTGTGGCCCACATCGGCAGGAAATGAAAAATACTGGGAATCACTTCTAGGTTTTTTGAAAGCACAACGCCTGCCAGCCAGTTTAACCAAAAACCGACACGCGGCGGAGATTAACGGGCCTGCCTTGCGGGGAGATTAATCGCTTTATACCAGGAAGATGATTGACGTTCGCGTCACAGGCCCGTCACGGCGCACAGCCACGCCCTTCAACATGGCGAGACAAACTTCGCGTCTGACGTGGGAATGGTGCCGCCTGCGTGACTCGAACACGCGACCCCGTCATTACGAATGACGTGCTCTACCGACTGAGCTAAGGCGGCCCTTCGGGCTGGAAGCCCGGCAGTGGCGGGAGATAGCCCACCCGCCTCCTCACTGCAACAGAGAAACCTTAAAGGCCGCTAAAGCCCGGGCACGAGGCCGCAACCCCGTCCGTCCGTTACGGAATCCTTGAACAAAGCCAGGCTGTCACGAGCGCCGCGCCCTGGGATGCGCACTTTTGTAGGTCTGCAAAAGCTGGCGGTTGTCGATGGCGGTATAGACCTGGGTGGTGGAGAGCGAGGCATGGCCCAAAAGCTCTTGCACGCTGCGCAGGTCGCCGCCGCCCTGCAGCAGATGCGTGGCGAAGGAATGACGCAAAGCGTGCGGCGTGGCCTTTTCCGAAAGGCCCAGCGCGCCCCGCAGCCGCTGCATCAGGCTTTGCGCTTCCCGCGCGCTCATCGCCCGGCCGCGGCGCGACAGGAACAGCGGCGCGGTCGGTGCGCCGGTGAAAGGGATCGTGCCGGCATAGTCCGCCACCGCCTCACGCAACAGGGGCAGCACCGGCACGCTGCGTTCCTTGCGCCCCTTGCCCAGGATGGTCAGCGTCTCGCCCATCGGCACATCGCCGCGCTTGAGCGACAACGCCTCGGAAATGCGCAGGCCCGCCCCGTAAAGCAGCGTCAGCAGCGCGGCATCGCGGCGGCCGATCCAGTCCACGTCATTGTCGCGCGCCACCGCCAGCGCCCGCGCGGCATCGTTCTGCGACAGCGGCCGCGGCAGGCGTTTGGGCAGGCGTGGGCTGCGCACGCCCTGCGGCGCGGCATTTTCCAGAATCCCTTCCCGTGCCAGGAAGCGATAGAAGCTGCGGATCGCCGCCAGCGCCCGCTGCACCCCGCCGGCGCCCAGGCCTTCGGAGCGGCGGCGGGTGATGAAGGCGCGGATATCGGCGGGCCGGAGCTTTGCCAGCGCCGCCTCGCTCACCGCGCCGCCCAGATGATCGACCAGGAAATCGCCGAACCGCGCCGCATCATCGCCATAGGCGCGCAGCGTGTGCGGCGAGGCACGGCGTTCATGCGCCAACTGATCGAGCCAGAGGCGGCGCAGATCGTTGAAGGTCCGCGCTTTGGCCATCAGCCCTTGCCCGTTACCCTTTGATAGTGACGTT
This sequence comes from Rhizomicrobium sp., assembly GCA_035250225.1. Classification (GTDB taxonomy): domain Bacteria; phylum Pseudomonadota; class Alphaproteobacteria; order Micropepsales; family Micropepsaceae; genus Rhizomicrobium. The sequence continues at coordinate 6,326 of DATFFI010000140.1, forward strand.
GGCCTTCTTGGCGTCGGCCAGGAAGGCGGCAAGGCCCTTGTCGGTCAAAGGATGGTCCAGCAGCTTCCTGGCAATGCCCGCCGGCATGGTGCCGATATCGGCGCCGGCCAGTGCCGCATGCAGCACATGGGCGACGCTGCGGATGGAGGCGGCGAGGATCTCGGTCCGGAAACCGTAATTGTCATAGACGGTACGGATGTCGCGAATGAGCGTCATGCCGTCCTCGCCGACATCGTCCAACCTTCCGACAAAGGGCGAGATGAAGGACGCGCCGGCCTTTGCCGCCATCATCGCCTGCACCGCCGAGAAGCAAAGCGTGACATTCACCGCGGCGCCCTGGTCCGACAGCGCCCTGCAGGCTTTCAGGCCATCCCAGGTCAGCGGCACCTTGACGGCGATATTCTTGCCGATGGCGGTGAAGATTTTGGCCTGGGACATCATGCCGTCATAGTCGGTGGCCAGCACCTCGGCGCTGATCGAGCCGTGCGGCAGAATCGAACTGATGTCCGTCAGCAGCTCGACATAGTCGCGGCCGGTCTTGGCGGCCAAAGACGGGTTGGTGGTGACACCGTCCGCCAGCCCGGAAGCGGCAAATTCGCGGATTTCCGCCACATCCGCGGTATCGAGAAAAATCTTCATCCCAACCTTACCTTTGGAAAAAGCGTTGACCTTGGGGCGCGCGTCTGACGAATTGTAGCCCATGCGACGGCCTGCACCCAAGCCGGTATCCGGCGAAATCGTGGCACCCAAGCCCCGCGCGGGCGTGCTGCTGCCTTTGCCGCTGGCTGGAGCCTATGACTACAAGTTGGAAACCGAACTGCCGCGCGGCAGCCTGGTGATCGCGCCACTGGGTTCCCGCGACGTGATGGGCGTGGTGTGGGGACCGGCCGAGGGCGCGGTCGGCGACAATCGTTTGAAAATCGCGGTTGCTTTGGAAACCGCGCCGGTACTGCCGGAAAAATTGTGCGGCTTCATCGACTGGGTGGCGGATTACACGCTGTCGCCGCCCGGCGCGATCCTGGCCATGGCGCTGCGTTCCCGCGGCGCCTTCGAACCGGAAGCACGGCGCACGGCTTACGTCAAAGGCGAAGCGGTGCCGGCGAAATTGTCGGAGGCGCGCAAACGGGCGCTGGCGATCGCATCCGACGGCCTGGCGCGTTCGGTGCCGGGCCTGGCCGAGGATGCCAATGTCTCTTCTGCCGTGGTGCGCGGGCTGATTGCCGCCGGCGCGCTGGTGGCGACGACGCTGCCGGAATTTGCGCCCTTCACCCCGCCCGATCCGGAGTTCGCGCCGGTGACATTGGGGCCTGAGCAGGATCGCGCCGCCGCGTCCCTGCGCCAGGCGGTGATGGCGCAGGGCTTCTCGGCCCACCTGCTGGACGGCGTCACAGGCTCGGGCAAGACCGAAGTCTATTTTGAAGCCATCGCCGCTGCCTTGCAGGCAGAGAAGCAGGTGCTGATCCTGCTGCCCGAAATCGCGCTGACGGTGCAGTTCCTGGAACGCTTCGCGGCCCGTTTCGGGGTGCGGCCGGCCGAATGGCATAGCGACCTGTCGCAAAAGGAACGCCGCCGGGTCTATCGCGCCGTGATGCATGGTGAGGCGCGGGTGGTGGTAGGGGCGCGGTCTTCGCTCTTTCTGCCTTTCGCCCATCTGGGCCTGATCATTGTCGATGAAGAGCATGAGCAGGCCTTCAAGCAGCAGGATGGCGCGCTTTATCACGCCCGCGACATGGCGGTGGTGCGGGCCAGGATCGAAAGCATTCCCATCGTGCTGGCCTCGGCAACGCCGTCGCTGGAAAGCTTCGTCAACGCCACCGGCGGACGTTACAATCACCTCACCCTGGCGCGGCGGCATGGCGCGGCGGAGCTACCGTCGGTGAAGCTGATCGATCTGCGTCACGAAAGAGATCCGGTCGATGCCCCGGTCAGGAGCCAATGGCTGTCGCCGCCGTTGCGCAAGGCGCTGGAAGACACGCTGGCCGCCGGGGAACAGGCGATGCTGTTCCTCAACCGGCGCGGCTATGCCCCGCTGACCTTGTGCGAAGCCTGCGGCCACAAGTTCACCTGCCCCTCTTGTTCGACCTGGCTGGTGGAGCATCGCTATCGCCGCCGCCTGGCCTGTCATCAATGCGGCTATGAAATTGCCGCGCCCAGCGCGTGCCCGGAATGCCATGAAAGCGGCACGCTGATCGCCTGCGGCCCCGGCGTGGAGCGGGTGGCGGAGGAGTTCGCCGTTTTTTTTCCCACGGCTCGCTATGCCATCGCCTCGTCCGACACGATGCATGGGCCGGCGGAAACCCAAGCCGCCATCCACGCCATGATGAAGCGCGAAGTCGATGTCCTGATCGGAACCCAGATCATCGCCAAGGGCCATCACTTTCCGCAGCTCACCCTGGTGGGCGTGGTCGATGCCGATCTGGGCGGTGCCGATGGCGATGTGCGGGCGCGCGAGCGCACCTTCCAGCTGCTGCATCAGGTCTCCGGCCGGGCCGGCCGCGCCGAAAAGCCCGGCACGGTGCTGTTGCAGACCCGCAATCCGGACGATGCGGTGATGCAGGCGCTGGCGCGCGGTGACCGCGACGGTTTCTATGCCCAGGAACGCGCCTTCCGCGAAGCCGCCAATGCGCCGCCCTTCGGCCGGTTGGTGGCGGTGATCCTCTCCGGCTACGACGGCGATGCCGTGCGCGAGGCCGCCAGGGAATTGGGCCGCGTTGCGCCGGCCGCGCATGACGTAAAAGTCTGGGGCCCGACGCCGGCCTTCTATGCCCTGCTGCGCGGCCAGACGCGCGAGCGCCTGCTGGTGCAGGCGGGCAAGACAGTCGATGTGCAGGCTTATCTCAAGGCCTGGCTGGCGCGGGTGAAAATTCCGGCCTCCGTGCGCGTGGCGGTCGATGTCGACCCGGTCAGCTTTTTCTGACCTTTTTCTGCTTTGTCTTTTTCTTCGCCTTGGCGACGTCCTCATTTCGCTTGACGCCCGCCTTGATAATACGACGGATCAGCGAAACCGGAATCTTCTTGCCATACGGCAACTGGACCGTGCCGCGCGAGGTCTTGTAGCCCTTCAGTTCGTCGGCAAAGTCGGTGACGATCGCACCCGGAAAAAAGCCGACATGCTGCTTGAAGGCCGCGAAGCCCAGCAGGGCGCCGTGATACCGGTAATAAGGCATGCCATAGCTTATATATTCTTCCGCCTTGGGCGCGGCCTTCTGCACCAGCGCCCGCAGCTCTTTCAGCATCGGCCGCGCCGCTTCGGGAACCGCCTTGATATAGGCATCAACCGTCGCGGCCGGCATCAGAGCGTCCGCACGTCGGTGAGATGGCCGGTGACCGCGGCAGCGGCTGCCATCGCAGGCGACACAAGATGCGTGCGCCCGCCGCGGCCCTGGCGGCCTTCGAAGTTGCGGTTGCTGGTGGAGGCGCAGCGTTCGCCTTCCTTGAGCTTGTCGGCATTCATCGCCAGGCACATGGAACAGCCGGGATCGCGCCATTCAAAACCGGCATCGAGGAAGATCTTGTCCAGGCCTTCTTCCTCGGCCTGGTTCTTCACCAGGCCGGAGCCCGGCACCACGATGGCGTTGACGCCGGCCGCAACCTTGCGGCCCTTGGCGATGGCGGCGGCGGCGCGCAAATCTTCGATGCGGCCATTGGTGCAGGAGCCGATAAAAACATGATCGACCTTGATGTCGGTCAGCTTCATGTTGGCCTGGATGCCCATATATTCCAGCGCGCGCTGCGCGGCGGCGCGCTGATGCTCGTCGGTCATCTTGGCCGGATCGGGCACATTGGCGGTGATGGGCAGGCCCTGTTCCGGCGAGGTGCCCCAGGTCACCATCGGCACGATGTCGCGCGCATCCAGCGTCACTTCGGCGTCGAAGCTGGCGTCGGCATCGCTTTGCAGTGTCTTCCAGTAATGCACGGCATGCTCGAACGCCGCGCCCTTGGGCGCGCGCGGGCGGCCCTTGACATATTCGAGGGTCGTCGCATCGACAGCGATGAGCCCGGCACGGGCGCCGCCTTCGATGGTCAGGTTGCACAGCGTCATGCGCCCTTCCATCGACAACCCGCGCACGGCCTCACCGGCATACTCGATGACATAGCCTGTCCCGCCGGCGGTGCCGATCTTGGCGATGACGGCGAGCGCGATATCCTTGGCGGTGACGCCGTCGGGCAGCTTGCCACCCACAGTGACACGCATGTTCTTCGACTTGGGCATCAGCAGGGTCTGGGTCGCCAGCACATGCTCGACATCCGAGGTGCCGATGCCGAAGGCCAGGGCGCCGAAAGCGCCATGGGTGGAGGTGTGGCTGTCGCCGCAGACGATGGTGGTACCCGGCAGGGTCCAGCCCTGCTCCGGCCCGATGATGTGCACGATGCCGGCACGCTCATCGTCCATGGTGAAATATTCGACGCCGAATTCCTTGGTGTTCTTGGCCAGGGTGGCGACCTGCTCGCGGCTTTCCGGATCGGTGATGCCCTTGTCGCGGTCCTTGGTCGGGACGTTATGGTCGGCCACGGCCAGGGTCAGTTCCGGGCGGCGGACCTTGCGGCCGGCATTGCGCAGGCCCTCAAAGGCCTGGGGGCTGGTCACTTCATGGATCAGGTGGCGGTCGATGTAGAGGATAGGGGTCTCACCCGGCTTCTCCTCCACCAGATGCGCATCCCAGATCTTGTCGTACAGCGTCTTGCCCATGGCTTAACCCATTGACGGGAAATAGTTTATTCCCGGAATTTGCGATGTCGGGGCGGGCGCAAAGCCCGTCGAGGGGCTTACATATAAGTCGGGGCCGGGGACGGCAAGCAGGGGCTGATCAGCCCTGTGCAGACCACAAGACGATCATGATCAGGATGATGGCGACAAACTGGGCCAGAACGCGGATGCGCATCAGCTTGTTGGAGTAAGTGGCCGCGGTCTCGCCGCCTTTCCACAGGGTGTAGAGCCCCAGGCAGAGAATGACGAAGACGGTGAAGATGGCGATAGCGACGACGGCGTTTCCCATGAGGGGAGTTTAGACCTCGCACGCAAGGCTCGCAATTAACTCAGTTGTCATGGCCCGGCTTGCTGTTCAGCCCGGGGAGATACCCGACGGGTGTTCGGGGAGATAGCCGACACATCAAGCTTGCATGGACTTGGCTCCAAAGGAGGCGTCCATGCCATGGCAGGAGGTGTCGAAGATGGATCAACGGCGGGAGTTTGTCCGGC
>DATFFI010000141.1:0-2764 GCA_035250225.1 Rhizomicrobium sp.
CGTTCCGGCCTTTTGACGCGCTGCCGCGCCAGCAACACCTGTCCCAAGATCATCGAGGAATATGGCGCGGCGGAATTCTGGAATTTGCGCGCCTCGCCCGCTTTTGTCGGCGCCGAGGCCAGGGCGGACCTGCCATTGCCCGCCAATGTGCGCCGTTACTATCATGCCGGCACCACCCATGGTGGCGGCAATGGCAGCTATGACGCCGCGTCCCTGCGTCCGCCGGCCAACTGCGTCCTGGTGAACAATCCCAATCCCACGTTCGGCTATGGCTTCTCGCAAAAGGCGCTGCTCGCCTGGGTGATGGAGGGCACCGAGCCGCCGCCCAGCCGCTATCCGACCCTGGCGCGCGGTGACCTGGTGGCGCCCAATGCCCGCGCCCTGGGCTTCCCGAATATTCCGGGCCAGCCCCAGCCGGACGGCAAGATCAATCCGCTGCTGGGTTACGATTTCGGTTCCGGCTTCAACCGCGTCGATCTATCCGGCATTCCCAGCGTGCTGCCGCCGCGCATCACCACGACCTATCCTTCGCTGGTGCCGCGCGTCGATGCCGACGGCAACGAAATCTCCGGCATCCGCTCGCCCATGCTGCAGGTGCCGCTGGGCTCCTATCTGGGCTGGAATGTGATCGCCGACGGGTTCGAGAAGGGCGAACATTGCGGCAACCGGGGCGGGTTCATTCCGTTCGCCGCCACGCGCGCCGAACGGGTGAAGTCCGGCGATCCGCGGCTTTCGCTGGAAGAGCGCTATGGCACCAGGGCGAATTATCTCGCCCGGCTGAAGGCGGCGGCGGATCGTGTCGTGGCCGAAGGTTACATGCTACCGGAAGATGCGGCGCTGACGATGCAGCGGGCGCAGGAAGCCAAGATTCCGCTACCTTAACAAGAAAAGGGCGGCGTTTCCGCCGCCCCGGTTCCCGGCCATGCTAGCTTGCCAAGGCTGCAAGAAGCCCGCTGCATTGCCGCTTAAGGATGCAATCTCATGAAATGGGCAGTCCGGCCGCGGTCTCTTCCAGATTTCGTCCGGTCGCCGCCAGCATTTCCGGCAAGGGACGTTCCACCTTGTTGATCGAATAAGCCGCCTTGAGGCCGACCGCGCGGACATCCTCGGGCGAGGCGGACAGCTTGCCGCAGAGCGCGATCACGGGGGTGTTTCCGGCCCGGCCGCTCACGCCCTGGATCAGCTTGCCTTGCAGGCTCTGGCCGTCGATATGGCCTTCGCCGGTAATCACCAGGTCGGCCTTCTTCACCGCTTCGTCGAAACCCACCAGGTCCAGCACCATTTCGATGCCGCGTTTCAGCGTGGCGTTAAGGAACGCCATGCCGCCGAAGCCCAGGCCGCCGGCGGCGCCGGCACCGGGCGTTTCCGCCAGACCCTTGCGGCCCGATTGCTGTTCCACCAACGTCGCGAGATGGCGCAGGCCGGCATCCAGATGCGCGATGCTTTCCGTATTGCCGCCTTTCTGCGGGCCATAAATCGCGGACGCACCGGTGGGGCCGCAAAGCGGATTGGTGACGTCGCACAGCACTTCGACTTTCTCGAACGGCAGTTGCGCCGGCGGAATGATCTTCGCGATCTGCTGCAGGTTGCCGCCATCTGGCTTCACCGGCTTGCCCGCCGCATCCAGCAACTGCCAGCCCAACGCCGCCGCCATGCCGATGCCGCCGTCATTGGTGGCGCTGCCGCCGATGCAGAGCAGGGCCCTGGTGGCGCCGCGCCGCTTCGCATCCACCAGCAACTGGCCGGTGCCCAAGGTGGAGGTGAGGAGCGGGTTGCGCTCGTCCGGGGTCAAAAGCTGCAGGCCCGAAGCCGTCGCCATTTCCACCAGCGCGGTGCTGCCGTCGGCCGAAATGCCATAGGAAGCCTTGATCGGACGGCCCAAGGGATCGGCGACTTCCAGGGCAATGTCCTTCAGCCCCAGGGCGCGGCGCAGAATGTCCAAAACGCCTTCACCGCCGTCGGAAAGCGGCATCTCGGTGACCTCGATGCCGGGATGGGCACGCGTCAGCCCGGTGGCGATGGCGTGGCAGACGCGCTCGGCATCGAGCGCATCCTTGAAGGAATCACAGGCGATCAGGACGTGCATGGGCGAACCTTTCCGGGGCGTCGCAATAGCCTGCCATCCGGCTTTTCGCCAGTGGCTGGATTAACAACCGCAGGTTAGGGGGATTTTCGGGGGCAACCGGGATTTTTCCCGCTTTGCGGCGGGGCGGCAGAGTTCGGCCGACTTGGCGAAGGCATGCGAAAAAGCCACGAAAAACGCGGTTTTACTCGGTTGACGCCGCGCAAGATTGCCGTCGGACGAGGCTTTCGGAATGGGGTTTGGGCCCGCAGGTACCAGGAAGCCAGGCGACAATCCGTTACATTGGCGCGAATTATTCGGGACCGGTCCGCGCGATCCTGGCGCGGGATCGTGTGAGTCCTGGCGCGCGCCAACGCGGCTGTCGCCATACTCGATAGTTGGGAGTGAACTGCCATGCTGCCGCTTTCTCGCCGGGCGATGCTCTATAGCTCGGCTGCCGCTCTCACGATGGCGACCTTGCCCGCCGGCGCCCAGCGCAGTCCCAACGGGGTTGGCGCCACCGCCAATGCCTATCCCGCGCCGCCGCCGCGCGGCGCCATCGGCTCGAACACCGAATGGACCGCCTTTGCCGGCGATGCCCGCGCCAACCGCTATTCGCCGCTGGACCAGATCAACGCTTCCAACTTCAACAATCTGCAGGTCGCCTGGCGCTTCGACGCCGCCCGTTTCGGACCCCGCATC
>DATFFI010000142.1:0-17954 GCA_035250225.1 Rhizomicrobium sp.
TCTGCGCAAAGCCGCAAAACGATCAGTCCCGGACGTCATCAATGAAATCGGAAGGGCAATCCCACTCTGCAAGCCTACCGACTGCCAAGGCTACTTCAAAAAAGCAGGATACGCGTCAACATGATCGGATTTTGCTCTAGCGCAGGCTGGCTTCGATATTGCCGCCATCGACGGTGACAACCGCCGCCGTGGTCTTGGTCGCGGTCGCCAGATAGACAAAGGCATCCGCCACGTCCTCGACCGTGACTTCGCGCTTCAGCAGATTGCCGGCCATGTAATCGGCCTCGGAGACGCCGCGCGCCGCTGAGCGCTTGGCAACCATCTCGTCCGTCAGCAGACCGCTGCGGATGCGGTCGGCATTGACGGCGTTGGACCGGATGCCGTCCTTGCCGTGATCCAGCGCATATTGCTTGACCAGGAACAGGGTCGCCGCCTTGGGCAGACCGTAGGGGCCGAAATCCTTGCCCGGATTGACCGCCTGCTTGGACGTATTGAACAGCAGGCAGCCGAAGGTGTCTTGGGCCTGCATGATGCGCAGCGCGTTCTGCGCCACGCTCTGATGCGCCCAGAAATTCAACTCAAAACTCTTGCGCAGGGTCGCGTCATCGACCGTGCCGATGGCGCCTTGCCAGGCGGCGCCGGCATTCGAAACCAGGATATCGACGCCGCCAAAAGCCGAAACCACGGCATCGAACGCCGCCTTCACGCTGGCCGCGTCGGTGACATCGCACGCCACCGCCAGCGCCTTGCCGCCGATCGTCTTCGCGACGGCCTTCGCCGCGTCCAGGTCGCGGTCGAGAATGGCGACTTCGGCGCCCTGCTTCGCCATGGCTTTGGCCGTGGCGGCGCCGATACCCGAACCGCCGCCCGTGACCAAAGCCACCTGGCGGCTCAGCGGCTTTTCATTCGACTTGCCCAGCTTGGCCTGCTCCAGCGACCAATATTCGACTTCGAACATGTCGAATTCACTGATGCATTTGTACTCGCCGATGGCCTCGGCATCGGTAATCACCTGCACGGTATTCTCGGCGATGTCGGCGGCGATGGCCGCGTCCTTGGCGCTGGCGCCGACGCCGAACAGGCCGACGCCCGGCACCAGAATGACGCGCGGCAGGGGATCGAGTTCTTTCTTCTTCTCGGCGCTCTTGTCGTTATTGCAGGCGAAATAGGCGTGATAATGCGCCACATAAGCCGCGACCGCCGCTTTCACGTCGGCCGCCCACTGCTCCAGCTTGCCGGCTTCCGGCGCAGACAGCAGCAACGGCCAGTTCTTGGTACGGATGGTGTGGTCGGGCGTCACCACGCCGACCTGGCTGTAGCGGGCGACATCCCTGCCGTTCACATAGTTCAGGATCGCGGGCGAGGTGCGGAAATCCAGGATCTGCCGTTTGGCGGTACCGGCCATGGTGTCTTTTTCGATCGCCACCGTCCCGCGCAGGATGGGCGCGATCTCCGGCAACTTCGCCAAGTCTTTCGGCAATACCGCCTGCGCCAGCGCCTTGCGCTGCCGCTGCAAGCGTTCTTCCGCCATTGTGACGAATTCGATCATGCGGCCATAGGCCTGCTCGGCCGTATCGCCCATGGTGAAAATGCCGTGCTGCAGCAGCACCAGGCCTTCGACGCCGGGATGCCGGTCAAAGACATCAGCCACAGCCTTGGCCAGGGCGAAGCCGGGAATGGTGTAGGGCACATAGGCGACTCTGGTGCCATAGACTTCGCGCACCACCGCCTCGCCGTCCGGCTGGTCGGTCAGCGCCAACACGGCGGTTGAATGGACATGATCGATGAATTTGTGCGGCAGGAAGGCATGCAGCAAAGTTTCCACCGATGGATTGGGCGAAGACGCATCCAGCAGGTTGATGCGCTGGAAATTGACCATGTCCTCATCGGAGAGCTTGTCCAGCTTGCGCGCCTGGTGCAGCGGCGCCAGCCGCACCGCCGGCAGGCCCGCGGGCTCGATCTCGCCCATGTCCCAGCCCGAGCCCTTGATATGGAGCACCTCCACATCCTCGCCCAGCATGTCCTTGGCCACGGTCTTGACGGAGGTGTTGCCGCCGCCATGCAGTACCAGCGCCGGATCGCGGCCCAGCAAGCGGGTGGTATAGGTGCGCAGCGCCAGATCCTCGTTGACGCCCTTTTCAGCGTAACGGCTGACGAAATCCTTCGCTTCGGCGGCGGACCATTTGGACTGCATCGGCGAAAAACCTTTTAAGGATTTTCGGGGAAAAGGCTGCGTAAGCCTTCGGGCGTGGCGGCGCAAGTGCCGCGTTCGGTGATGAAGCCGGTCAACAATCGGGCCGGCGTGACGTCGAAGCCCGGATTGGCGGCGCCCGAACCGGGGGCGGCGATTTCCACCAGTGTCACAGAACCGTCAGGAAGCCGGCCGGACATCTTCAGCACCTCGTCCTGGCTGCGCTCTTCGATGGGAATGTCGCGGCCCGATTCCATGGTCCAGTCGATGGTCGAGGACGGCAGCGCTACATAGAAGGGAATCTCATTGTCCCGGGCGGCCAGCGCCTTGAGATAGGTGCCGATCTTGTTGGCGACATCGCCATTGGCGGTGACGCGGTCGGTGCCGACGATCACCAGGTCGACCTGCCCGGCCTGCATGTAATGGCCGCCGGCATTGTCCACCAGGATGGCATGCGGCACGCCATGGCTGCCCAGCTCGAACGCCGTCAGGCTGGCGCCCTGGTTGCGGGGACGGGTTTCATCGACCCAGACATGCAGCGGAATGCCGGCGTCATGCGCCATATAGATCGGCGCCAGCGCGGTGCCGTAATCGACGGTCGCCAGCCAGCCGGCATTGCAATGGGTAAGGATGTTGACGGTCCGGCCCGGTTTCTTCGCCGCAATCTCCTGGATCAGCTTGAGGCCGTTGAAGCCGATGGCCTCGCTCATCGCCACATCCTCGTCGGCGATTTTTTTCGCCTCTTCCCAGGCCAGCGCCACCCGCTTGCCATGGGACTGGTTGAGCAGGGCGCCGCGCATCCGCCACAGCGCCCATTTGAGATTGATGGCGGTGGGCCGGGTTTCGGCCAGCATGTCCAGGGTGCGGTTGATGGCCTCGTCCGAGGCGTCCTCGCGCACCGCCAGCGCCAGGCCATAGGCGCCGACCGCGCCGATCAGGGGGGCGCCGCGGGTCTGCATCGACTTGATGGCGTGGGCGGCCTCGTCGGCCGAACGCAGCGTCAGGGTGACGAATTCATGCGGCAGGCGGGTCTGGTCGATGATGCCGAAGCCATCCTCACCGATGGCCCAGACCGAGCGGTAATGCTTGCCGTTGACCTTCATAGTGCTTCCCTTCAGGGCGCCGCGGGAAAAGTGGCCTGCATCGATGGGCGCTCACGGAACGCCGCATACCAGGCCGACAATTTGGGGCGGGAACTCTTCCAATCAAGATCGGGCAGGCGGAATTCGACATAGCCGATGGCGCAGGCGATGGCGATTTCGCCGATGGTAGCGGGATTGCTGAATTTGGCGCGCTCGGCCGCGTCCAGTCCGGCCTGGATCGTCGCCAGCTGGCGCGCACGATGATTTTCGGGCGGCACCGCCTCGCGGCCCATGATGATGTAGGACACCGCCGCTTCGGAAATGCCGTCGCCCAGGGCATGCAGCACCTGCGACTTCCAGCGGTTGGCGGCCGCCTTCCAGATCGTGTCGGTGGGGAAGAATTTGCCACCGCCGCGCTGGTTGAGGTATTCGCAGATCACGGGGGAATCGAACAGCACCGAGCCGTCATCCACCACCAGCGCCGGGATTTTCCCCAAGGGATTGATGCGGCGGAACTCGGGCTCCTGCATCGGCAGGGTTTTGACGATTTCCAGCGCCAGGCCCAGTTCATGGGCGACGATCTTGCATTTGCGGCCGAAGGGAGAGGCTGTGTTGGAATACAGCTTCAACTCAATGACCCTCGAACGACACGAGCGTATGCACCTTGTGATTGGCGGCGCGCAGCTTGTCGGCGCCGCCCAACTCAGGCAGGTCGATGACGAAGGTGCAGCCGATGATCCTGGCGCCGGCGCGTTCCATCAGGCGGATGCCCGCCAGGGCGGTGCCACCGGTGGCGATCAAATCATCGACCAGCAGGACATTGTCGCCCGGCTTGATGGCGTCGGTATGAATCTCGACCCGGTCCTGGCCATACTCCAGGTCATAATCCTCGCCGAGGGTGGTGAAGGGCAGCTTGTTCTTCTTGCGGATCGGCACGAAGCCGGTCGAAAGCTGGTGCGCGACCGCGCCGCCCAGGATGAAGCCGCGGGCTTCCAGCCCCGCCACCTTGTCGACGCGCACGCCGGCATAGGGCTGCACCATTTCGTCCACGGCGCGGCGGAAGGCGCGCGGATTGCCCAGAAGGGTGGTGATGTCGCGGAACATGATGCCCGGCTTGGGATAGTCCGGGATGGTGCGGATGACTTGCGTGAAATCCATTCCTCAGAATCCTTCCATGGCCGGGCAGCGAGCGGCGAAGCCGCGAAGCGCGACCCGGCCACCCATCTGTTGAAGTTGGATGGCCGCCTCATAAGATTTTTCTTGGGACCACGCAACGCGCGGTCCCTGGAGGGCGGCCATGGTGAAAAGAGTTTTCATTTCTTCAAAATCCTCCCCGCGACCGCATCGAGCTTGGCCATCAGGGCGGGATCGCACTTGTCGGGCGCCGTCATCACCGCCACGTCGAGCATGGTTTCGACACCCAGCGGCGACAGTTGGCGCTCCGGCCCCAGCTTGGCCGCCACCGCCGCGACCAGCTTTCGGGCATTGGCGGAATTGTCTTTCATCACCGCCATCACGGAATCGACCGTGACGCTCTCATGCGCGTCATGCCAGCAGTCGTAATCGGTCACCATGGCGATGATGGCGTAAGGCAGCTCGGCCTCGCGGGCCAGCTTGGCCTCGGGCATCGCGGTCATGCCGATCACCGAGCAGCCCCAGGCGCGGTAAAGCTCGCTCTCGGCCCGGGTGGAGAATTGCGGCCCCTCCATGCAGATATAGGTGCCGCCCTGGGTGTGACTGATCTGCTGTTCCCGCGCCGCCAAGGTCAGCGCACCGGACAGGCGCGGGCAGACCGGATTGGCCATCGGCAGATGGGCGACAAAGCCGGGACCGTAGAAGCTCTTCTCGCGCGCAAAGGTGCGGTCGATGAACTGGTCGGCCATCACAAAAGTGCCGGGCGGGAGCTCTTCCTTGAGCGAACCGCAGGCCGAGACCGAGATCACGTCGGTGACGCCGATGCGCTTCAGCACGTCGATATTGGCGCGGTAATTGATGCTGGAGGGTGTCTGGATATGGCCGCGGCCGTGACGCGGCAGGAAGACCATGTCGACGCCGTGCAGGGTGCCGGTGAGAAGCTGGTCGGAGGGCTGGCCCCAGGGGCTGGCGATGGTCTGCCAGCGGGCATTTTCCAGGCCATCGATGTCATAGACACCCGAGCCGCCGATGATACCGAGAACGGTCCTGCTCATAGCGCGCCTCGGCTGTTATTTTGGTCGCTCCCGCTCGCGCGGACGCTCCTACCGCCGATAATGCCCAGCACTGTCTTGGCCATGAATTTTCGGGGCTCGGGAGGTTGCGGGGCGTTTTAGCATACCCCCCAAAGCAGACAAGCCGCGGAGGTCATCCGCGGCTTGCATGTCAGTTGTACGACGAGCGCTAATGCGCGTCGGCCCAGACCTTGCGATAGGCGAAGAACAGCACCGCCGCGAAGGCCGCCAGGAACAGCAGCACAGAGAAACCCATGCGCTTGCGCTGTTCCATCTTGGGCTCGGCGGCCCAGGCCAGGAAGGTCACCACGTCCTTGGCCTGCTGGTCGATGGTCGCCGGCGTGCCGTCGGAAAAGGTGACGCCATTGTTGGTCAGCGGCGCCGGCATGCCGATATTGAAACCGGCGAAATAGGGATTGAAATGCTTGCCCTTGGCGACGGTGAAGCCCGCCGGCGGCTTTTGGCCGTAACCCGTCAGGAGCGAATAGATGTAAGCGGCGCCGTGATGACGCGCCTTCACCATCAGCGACAGGTCGGGCGGCAGCGAACCGCCATTGGCGGCGCGGGCGGCATTGTCGTTGGGGAAGGGCGCCGGGAAATAGTCGGCCAGGATGCCCGGACGGGTCAGCCGCTCGCCGCTGTCATTGTGGGTCAGGCCCTGGTCATTGGGCTCGGCCGGGATCTGGGCGGCAGCCGCCAGGGCGCGTGCCGAGGCTTCGGAGAAACCCGGGCCGCCTTCGTCATGCAGGTTGCGGAAGGCGATGCGCTTGAGGCTGTGGCAGGCCGCGCAGACCTCCTTATAGACCTGGAAACCGCGCTGCAGGGCGGCGCGGTCATAGGTGCCGAAGGGTCCCTCGAACTCGAACTCGGCGTGCTTGGGCGCACGCGCATGGGTGTCGAGTTCCTGCGCGGACGCGGCGCCGGCGAGGCCGAGGGCCGTAACGGCCGCCAAGGTGATGCGAAGAGCAAGGCGCATGGTGTGTCTCACTCGGCAGCGGCCGGCTTGTCGCCGAGCACGGATTGGGCAATGGACGCCGGAAGCGGCTTGGGCGTTTCAAACAAGCCGACGAAGAACATGATCGGGTAGATGAAGGCGAAGTAGTAGAGCGACGCCAGGCGGGCCACCCAGACCAGCGGCACCGGACCGAGCATGGCGTCGACCGGCTGCGAACCGCAGTAACCCAGGGTCACGCAGGCCACCACGAAGATCCAGAAGAACCACTTCATGGTCGGACGGAAGCGGTTGGAGCGCACCCGGCTGGTATCGGTCCAGGGCAATACCGCCAGCGAAACGATGGCGGCGCCCATCACGATCACGCCCAAGAGCTTGTCCGGCACCGAACGCAGCATGGCGTAGAAGGGCAGCAGGTACCATTCCGGCACGATATCCGGCGGCGTCACCAGCGGATCGGCGGGAATATTGTTGTCGGGGCTGCCGAAGAACTCCGGGTCGTAGAACACGAAGGCCGCGAAGAACATGACGAACAGGATCAGATAGAAGGCGTCCTTCACCGTGTAATACGGATGGAAGGGCACGGTGTCCTGCGGGGTCTTCACATCGATGCCCAGCGGGTTGTTGTTGCCCGGCACATGCAGCGCCCAGATATGCAGGCCGACAACGCCGGCGATGATGAAGGGCAGCAGATAGTGCAGCGAGAAGAAGCGGTTCAGGGTGGCGTCGCCGACCGCGAAGTCGCCCCACAGCCAGGTGGCGATGCCGGGGCCGATCACCGGGATGGCGCTGAACAGGTTGGTGATGACGGTGGCGCCCCAGAAGGACATCTGGCCCCAGGGCAGGACGTAGCCGAAGAAGGCCGTGGCGGTCATCAGCAGGTAGATCAGGACGCCCAGAATCCAGATCAGCTCGCGCGGCGCCTTGTAGGAGCCGTAATAGATGCCGCGGAACATATGGATATAGACGGCGAGGAAGAACATCGAGGCGCCGTTGGCGTGCACATAGCGGATCAGCCAGCCGTAATTGACGTCGCGCATGATCTTTTCGACCGAGTCGAACGCCAGGCCGGCATTGGCGACATAATGCATCGCCAGCACGATGCCGGTGATGATCTGCACGCCAAGGCAGAAGGTGAGAATGCCGCCGAACGTGTACCAGAAATTCAGATTCCTGGGCGTCGGGAAGGTGAGCATCGTGTCGTGCATCAGGCGCGGCAACGGCAGGCGCGCGTCGAGCCACTTCTCGATGCCGGACTTGGGATTGTAGGTCGATGGACCGGACATTGTTCTTGTGCTCCTCAACCGACCTGTAAGCGCGTGTCTGTCATGAAGGAATAGACCGGAACGTGCAGGTTCTCCGGCGCGGGACCGCTGCGGATGCGGCCCGAGGTATCATAGTCCGAACCGTGGCAATGGCAGAGCCAGCCGCCATGGCGGCCTTCCGGCGCGGCGGCGGTGGAAACGGCCGGCGTGCAGCCCAGATGGGTGCAGACGCCGCTGACCACCAGCCATTCGGCCTTGATGACGCGGTTCTCGTCGCTGGCCGGCAGGCTGGCGTCCTTGCCGGCATTGCGCGCCAGGCCGTCGGGCAGCGAGGCGACATTGACGCTCTGCGCCGACTTGATCTCGGCCGGGGTGCGGCGGCGCACAAAGAGCGGCTGGCCGCGATGCTTGATGATGACCTGCTGGCCGGGCTGGATGGTCGCGATGTCGACTTCGGTGGTGGCAAGCGCCAGCGCGGCGGCGCTGGGGTTCATCTGCTGGATCAGCGGCCAGGCGACTGCGCCGGCGGCAACCGCGCCCATCGCGCCCGACGCCACCAGGATAAAGTCGCGCCGAGTCGCGTCACTTGTCGTAGCTGCCACTGGGATCACCCTTCGAGAACTGACTTGCGAAATCTATTGCCACATCCAGGTGTGGAGACGGTAATGACGCGGTGACGCGCCGGCGCCGTTTCCCCCCGGTACGCTGGTTCGTTCGCGCGGTAAAATAGAGAGTCGATTTTCGGGGGTCTTGCGGCACGATGACGCAGAAAATGCCTTTTCTGCCCGTGCCTTGGGTAAAAATCAGGCTCTCAGCAGGCAAGGGCTGAAAGATACCCCTGCTCGGCATATGCCAACAGGGCGGCGTCCCGCGTCAGCAGGGTGAAATCATACTCCCTTGCGGTGGCGGCCATCATGCGGTCCGCCGGATCGCCATGAAACTCCCCCGGCAGGAAGGACGAGCCGAGCAGGACTTCGGGGCTCAAATCGCAAACTTCCACGCCGGGTATTGCTCGCAACTGCTCAAACCAGCGTTGCGGCGACATCAGGGAACGAAAGCGTCCCTTCCGGGCCATAAGACCTATTTCCCAAGCCGTGACTGGAGAAATTTGCAGTGCAATATTTTTCTTGTTGGCGGCGGCAATGGCTTCCAGGGCCGGTTCCGCCAAGGGTACGTCTGCCACCAGCCAAATCGCCGCGCATGTATCGAGCAATATGGGACGCATTCAGTTTTGCTTCCCCGACAATCCCTCATCGATCAGTGTGGCGGTACGGTCCACTCCTGCCTCCAAGGCCCGAATTTCCTCGGCATCCAGAGAAGGCTTTTCAAGCCGCCATCCGGGCGCAATCGAAAAGGTGCCTTTCAGAGCTCCGATTATGGGATGGCGAATTGAGACGCTGTCCGACGCTTCCCGGGAAAACATTTTTGCATTCTCCTTCAACTCCCGCCGCTCCGCCACGAAGCGCCGAAAGACCAGTTTTTCTGCCTTTGTATCGACCTGCTCGGTTTTGAACCCAGCGTCCAACCAAACCTTGGTCATGACGTTGTTCCAGGTGTTGTTGCTCCACCAGGCGGGGTATCGCTTGGAGTTTGGCAGCTTGGTTCCGGTGACTTTTTCGATCTCACGAAACGTCATCGGGACCTGTTCCGTCCGTTGCTTCAGAAGAAAATGGCCCAGACCATCATACTTGGACATAGACTACCTACCTTACGTATGTAAACTACATTACAATAATTTACATTACAAGAGGAATTCGATGCCCCTAGCCCTTTTTGAGCCGGCCTTCTTCCAATTGACCTTCTTCCAATTTGAAGGGGGCCGCAAAATACCGGCGCCCTGTTGCGGCTGGGGGCCTGCCTGGGGGTGGGGATCGATATCATCGAACCCTGTGGGTTCTTGCTGACCGACCGGGGCCTGAAACGGGCGGGAATGGACTATCTGGAGCTGGCGGATATGCGCCGTTTCTCGTCCTGGGCCCGATTCCTGGCTGATCGGGCCCTCCCGGCCCGCGAAGGCGGGCCAATAAACAAAGGCCGCCTGCTCCTGCTGACCACAAGGACCGCCCAGCCCTATACCGGCTTTACCTTTGCCCCTGACGACACCTCCTGCTGGGACGGGAAAGCGCCGGAGTGCCGCAAGCCGTCCATGATGCCGCGGACGCCCGCCTGGTCATCCCCATGCGGCCGGCGCCCGAGCCTTGAATGTGACGCAAGCCGCGGCAATGGTGCTGGGCGAAGCGTTACGCCAAACCGGCGCGGGCTGAATCAATTCCGGAGATTTGCGTGGATTTGCTGTCGATGTTCCCTGAAGGCTGGCTCCTGGCGCTCGGCCAGGTGCTGATGATCGACGTGGTGCTGGCCGGCGACAACGCCATCGTGATCGGCCTGGCGGCCGCCCGCATCCCGGCCGACAAGCGCAAGAAAGTCATCCTGCTGGGCCTGATCGCGGCGGTCGGCCTGCGCATCGCCCTGTCCCTGGTGGCCGTGCAGCTGCTGGCGATCATCGGCCTGCTGCTGGCGGGCGGCATCCTGCTGCTCTGGGTCTGCTGGCGCATGTGGCGCGACATCTCCCACGACAAGGCGCATATCATTCCGGAGGTGGAAACCGGTGCCTCGGTCAACAAGGCGATTGTGCAGATCCTGATCGCCGACGTCTCGATGTCGCTGGACAATGTGCTGGCGGTGGCCGGCGCGGCCCGCCATCACTGGGACGTTCTGATCATCGGTCTGCTGCTTTCCATCGCCCTGATGGGCGCGGCCGCCACCTATATCGCCCGCCTGCTCGAGAAGTATCGCTGGATTTCCTATATCGGCCTGATCATCGTGCTCTATGTGGCGCTGAAGATGATCTATGACGGCGGATTGGAGGTATGGGGGGCACTCGGTTAGAGAGACAGGTTGTAGGGACCGGGCCGGGGGTCTAGGGTCAAATTCAACCGGAGAGATCATGCCCAAAATTCCCGACGATATGTCTGCCGCCGCTGCTGAGCGCCGGGCCGTCAATTCCGCCGCCGCGCTGGAAAAGGCCAAGCTGAAGGCCGCGGAACCGCCGCCCGCGCCCAAGCCGCGCATCGCCAAGAAGCGGTAAGCTTCAGACGACTTCCAGCAACAGCGCGGTCGAATCGTCGCTTTTCTTGAAGCGGGCGAATGTGTTGCCGTCGGGATCGGCGGCTTCGATGGCGCGCAGTTCCCGGCCCATCGCGGCCAGGCCTTTGCTCTTCGCTGCCTTGAGCAATCCCATCATGTCATAAGCGCCATAGTCCGAGGCCAGCGCCAGAAAGCCGTCCGACGCCAGCAGCAGATGCGCGCCCTTCTCCACCGCGACAATGCGGCGGCCGGCATGCGCCGCGGCGCGCTTGTCGGGTGAGAACAGCCAGGTCTTGCCGCTGTTGAAATGGTTCCGCCGCGCCCGCAGATGGGAGAGGAATTCCGGCCGCGACAAGCCCGAAGCGGAAGCCAGCTTTTTCTCTTTCGCGATCTGCGCCGCGCGGGCGCTTTCTTCGGCGCGCTTGTCCAACGTCTCGCCGATCACTTTCAGGCCATCACCCTGCTCCACCAGCGCCCCGCAATCACCCAGGTAGAGAAACTCCAATCCCTTCTCATGCTCGGCCGCCAGCATCATCGAGGCACAGGGCACCTGCCATTGCTCTTCCGGCGCACGGCGGCGCAAGGCGTGAAAGGATTTTTCCGCATCGCCCATCGCCAGCCGCAGCGCCTTTTTGGGCTCTTCGTCTTTCAGGTGCGCGATCAGGCGGCGCGCGCCGAACTGGGCGATCCAGGCCGCATCCGACGGGCCCGGCATCAGGCCCTCACCCAGCATGGTGGCGCCGTCCAGCACCACGGCGGCAGAGGCGCTGCCGCCAAAGGCATCTTCATTCTGCTTGGCCGGATCGCCGGGCAGCGAAAGCGATTCAACAAGCCGCAGCATCAGTCTTTCCAGGCTCCCGCTGCGATCAGGCCGGCGAGCTTCTCGCGCAAACCGGCTTCATCGGCGATGAAATCGCCTTCGGCCCATTCACGTTCCAGCCGCGACAGCAATTTGCCGACGCCGGCGCCTTCGGGCACCCCCGCCGCCATCACATCGCGGCCGCTTAAAGGAAAGCGCGGCCGCTCATAGGCATCGGCCATCGCCAGCAGAATGCGCCAGGCCAGCGCCGGCTGCGAGCGCGGCGCCGCGGCCCAGTTCAGCCGCACCCGGTCCTTGAAGGCGGCAGGACCCAGCGTGTAGAGCAGCCGGCGCACATCCGGCGCCTTGAGATGCGAGGCGATCCTGTCGCCCTCTTCCAGCGCCTGGGCGAGGCGGCTGCGATCGGCGTTGGACAGCTTGAGCCGCGCCGCCGCGATTTCCGCTTCCAGCCGCGACAGCAAGGATGCCAGCCGCAGCACCGGTTCGGCCGCCAGCTTGTTCTCGAGATCCAGTTCGCAAAGACGCTCCAGCCGCGCCAGGTCGAGCGCGCCGGGCAACAGGGCCGGCAAAATCCCGGTCGCCGCCATCACCCGCACCACCGGCCCTGGCCGCGGCGCTTCCAGAAGGCGCAGCATTTCCTTGGCGACGCGCTCGGCCGACAAACCAGCCAGGTGATCGCGCGCGGCGGCGGCGGCGCGCAGCGCCGGCTCGTCGATCTCGCCGCGGCCATACCAGGCGTGGAAGCGGAACAGCCGCAGGATGCGCAAATAATCCTCGGCAATGCGGGCGGCAGGATCGCCCATGAAGCGGACACGGCCGGCGATCAGATCCTCGACCCCGGTGGCATAGTCGAAAATCTCGCCATCGGGCCCGGCATAGAGCGCATTGATGGTGAAATCGCGCCGCGCCGCATCCTCGGCCCAGTCGTCGGTGAAGGCGATGACGGCATGGCGGCCATCGGTATCGACATCGCGGCGCAGGGAGGTGACTTCGAAGGCGTGCGGGCCGACCACCGCGGTGATGGTGCCATGGTCGATTCCGGTGGGGACGGTCTTGATTCCCGCCGCGGCCAGCCGCGCCATGCTTTCGGCGGGCGGCATCGGCACCGCGATATCGACATCGCTGACCGGCGCACCCAGCAGGGCATTGCGCACGGCTCCACCGACAAAGCGCGCATCCACCAACGCAGCCATCACCGCCTTGGTCTCGGGCAATATCATCCAGCCATGCTGGTTCGGATCGATACGCATCAGGCCATCATATCATCAAGATCGTATCCATCGATTCTGGTGACCAGATCGACGATCAGGGCCGCGGTCGCGCCCCATATCTCATGCCCGCCATGGCGATAGGCATAAAAACTGCGCTGATGCCCGTTCCACAGCCTGGTCTCGCGGCGGCGGTTGGCGGTATCGGCGAAGAAGGCCAGCGGCGCCTCGAAAATCTCGGCCACTTCGGCGGGATCTGGCCTCAGGACGAAGTCGGGCGCCAGAACGCCGACCACCGGCTGGATATCGAAGCCGGTGCCGGTGAGATAGCGCGGCAGATATCCCGCCAGGCGCACCGCCGCAGGCGCGATCCCGGTTTCCTCCGCCGTCTCGCGCAAGGCGGTCGCAAGCGGCGAGCGGTCGGTCGGCTCCATCCGCCCGCCCGGGAAGCTCACCTGGCCGGAATGGCGCGCCAGGGTCTCGGTGCGGCGGGTGAAAAGCAGGACAGGCTCGGCCCGCATCACGATGGGGATCAGCACCGCCGCCCGCCTACCGCCCAGAAGTTGCGGAGTTGTGGACAAGGGATTGGCGGAATCGAAGTGGTAATCGTCATGACCGCCGCTTTCCGGCGGGCGCTGCGGCAGCCGCGCGGCAAGCCCCGCCGCCAAGGCATCAGGCTGGAACCGGGCCAGAGCCGGAGGTGGAACAAACGCGGCCATAATCACGCCTTTTTCGGCGGTCTCCTTAACAGATTGTGAGACAAATACGGGACCGGAGGCGGGGTTGCGCCCCCTTCGGACGACGGTGCAACATAACCGCCAATCCGAGCAAGCAGGCCCCATGAGCGAAGCCGACATTATATCCCCGGCCGGCACCAAAGATGCCGCCGCGCGCCTCGAATCCGCCGCCGCCACCTTCGGCAAGGTCCGATCCGGATTGGGCGCCGTGATCTTCGGCCAGGAAGAGGTGATCGAGCAGACATTGATTACCCTGCTGGCCGGCGGTCACGGCCTGCTGATCGGCGTACCGGGCCTGGCCAAGACCAAGCTGGTGGAAAGCCTGGGGGTCGTGCTGGGCCTGGATACCAGCCGCGTCCAGTTCACCCCTGATCTGATGCCCGCCGACATCACCGGTTCGGAAGTGATGGAAGAAAGCGCCTCGGGCACCCGCGCCTTCCGCTTCATCCGCGGCCCGGTCTTCACCGAATTGCTGATGGCCGACGAAATCAACCGCGCTTCCCCGCGCACCCAGTCGGCGCTGCTGCAGGCGATGCAGGAAAAGCATGTGACGGTGGCGGGCGTGCGCCATGACCTGCCGCATCCCTTTCATGTCCTGGCGACGCAGAATCCGCTGGAGCAGGAAGGCACCTATCCGCTGCCGGAAGCGCAGCTCGACCGTTTCCTGCTGCAGATCGATGTCGGCTATCCCGACCTGGAAGCGGAAAAACGCATGCTGCTGGCCACCACCATGGGCGAGGAAATCCGCGCCGCCCGCGTCTGCGGACCCGAACAGCTGATCGAAGCGCAAGGCCTGGTCCGCCGCATCCCGGTGGGCGAGAAAGTGATGGCCTCGATCCTGAAGCTGGTGCGCGCCGCGCGTCCTGGAAACAAGGACGGGGGCAGCACCGAAGGCGGCATCGAGGACGGCGCCATCGCCTGGGGCCCCGGACCCCGCGCCAGCCAGGCGCTGATGCTGGCGGTGCGTGCGCGCGCTTTTCTGGATGGCCGCTTTGCGCCTTCGACGGACGATGTCGCGGCCCTGGCCGCGCCGGTGTTGCGCCACCGGATGGCGCTGAGCTTTACCGCGCGGGCGGGAGGACTGACCACGGCGGGCGTCATTGAACGGCTCTGCCGGGGACTTCTTTGAGCGCCAAGCTTCAACATGACGCCGAGGCGCTTGGCGCCACCCTGCCGCCGCTGCTGGTCGAAGCCGATCATCTCGCCGCTTCGGTAAGCCTGGGGGTGCATGGCCGCCGCCGCACCGGCACCGGCGAAAGCTTCTGGCAGTTCCGCCGCTACCGGTCCCAGGACGCCGTCACCGCCATCGACTGGCGGCAATCGGCCAAGTCGCAGCATCTTTTCGTGCGCGAGCGCGAATGGGAAGCGGCGCAAACGGTCTGGCTGTGGCGCGACGGCGGATCCAACATGGACTTCGCGTCCGGCCCGGAAAAGAGCAGCGTCACCAAGAAGGCCCGTGCCGACCTTTTGCTGCTGGCGCTGGCCTCGCTGCTGGTGCGCGGCGGCGAGCGCGTCGGTTACTGGGCCGGCGGCGATCCGGCCGCCGCGTCCAAACTGTCGCTCAGCCGCATCGCCCGCCGGCTGATGAGCAGGCATGAGGAAGGCATCCCGCCGTCCGCGCCGGTGACGCGCGGAGCGCAATTGGTCTGGTTCGGCGATTTCCTCGATCCCGCCACCGAAGCGGCCATGACGCGTATTTCCCGCGCCGGCATCGAGGGCCATCTGGTGCGCATCGTCGATCCCGCCGAGGAAGAGTTTCCCTATGCCGGCCGCATGCGCTTTGAGATCGGCCAAGGCAGCAAGATGGCCGAAAGCGAAATCTTCGGCCGGGCCGAGCGCCTGCAGAGCGCCTATCGCGCCAAATTCATCGCCCATGGCGAAGCCATCGCTTCGGCGGCATCGCGCCTGGGCTGGAGCGCCACGGTTCACCGCACCGACCATGCGCCGCAGGCGGCGCTGATCGCGCTCTACGGCGCCATCGGCGGACTGTGATCGCATGGAGTTTCTGCCGCAAATCAGCTTCGGCGCGCCCTGGCTCCTGACCGGGTTGCTGGCGCTGCCGGTGCTGTGGTTGCTGCTGCGTGTGACGCCGCCCGCCCCGCGCACCCAGAAATTCCCGCCGCTGCGATTGCTGCTGGGCCTTGCCAATGAAGAAGAGACTCCCGCCAAGACGCCCTGGTGGCTTTTGCTGCTGCGCCTGGCGGCGGCGGCGCTGCTGATCCTGGCTTTGGCCGATCCCATCATCGGCCGCGGCGTCGCCATTACCACGCCGGGTCCCTTGGTGCTGGTCGTCGACAATGGCTGGACCGCGGCGGAAGGCTGGGAAGGTCGCGGCCATGTCATTTCAGACCTGCTGCACAGCGCCGGCGACCGGCCGGTTCTGATCCTGGGCACCGCCAATCCGCCCAGCACCACCCAACCGCCCAACCTGCTCAATGCCGGCGAGGCCGAACAGGTGGCGCGCGGGTTGCAGCCCCTGCCCTGGCCGGGCGACCGCAACGCCACCGCGGCAGCGCTGACACGCTGGCGCTTCAACGGCACGCCGTCGCTGTTCTGGCTCAGCGACGGCATCGAGGACGGCAATGCCCGCCGCCTGCTGGCGGCGATGCGCGCCAAGGGACCGGTGACGCTGATCGGACCCTCGGATGCGCCGTTGGGCCTGTTGCCGCCGGGACGCGACGCCAACGGCTTCACCGTCACCGCCGTGCGTCCCGCCGCCGCCGCGCTGACCGATGTCGAAGCGGCGGCATTGGGCGCCAATGGCGAGACGCTGGCGGCGGCGACCTTGCGCTTCCGTCCCGGCATGGGCCGGGCGGAAGGCAAGCTCACCCTGCCGCTGGAAATCCGCAATCGCGTCCAGCGCATCGTACTGCGCGGCCAGGAAAGCGCCGGCGCGGTGCAACTGCTCGATACTGGCAATGTCCGCCGCCGCGCCGGCCTGGTCGCCTCCACCGGCGGCGAGCAGTCGTTGCTGGCCGATGCCTATTACCTGGAACGCGCGCTCGGGCCCTATTCCGAGGTTACGCGCGGCAATGTCACCACACTGTTGTCGCAGAAAGTGTCAGTGCTGGTGCTGGCCGATGTCGGCCGCCTTGCCGGCGATGACGCACCCAAGGTCGCCGCGTTCGTCAAGAATGGCGGCGTGCTGATCCGCTTCGCCGGCGAGCATATGGCGCAAGGCTCGGACGCCATGGTGCCGGTGCCGCTGCGCGTGGGCGAGCGCTATCTCGCCGGCGCCATGGCCTGGGGCCAGCCGCAGCGGCTGGCCGCCTTCGCACCGGACAGCCCCTTCAACGGCCTGCCCATTCCGGAAGATGTCTCGATCTCGCGCCAGGTATTGGCGGAACCGTCGGCCGAACTGGCGAACCGCAGCTGGGCTCGCCTCACCGACGGCACGCCGCTGGTGACGGCGCGCAAGGAAGGCCAGGGCTGGATCGTGCTGTTCCATACCTCCGCCAGTCCCAACTGGTCGACGCTGCCGATCTCGGGCCTGTATGTCGATATGCTGCGCCGGTTGCTGGCGCTGGCGGGCGGCACGCCGGCCGAGAGTCTGGCCGGCCTCACCACCTTGCCGCCGGTGACGGTGCTGGACGGCTTTGGGCATTTGAGCGCGCCGGGCGGTGACGCCATGCCGATCGCCGCCCGCGACTTCGTCAAGACCGAAGTCAGCCGCGTCCATCCCCCCGGGCTTTACGGCGCACAAGGCGTGGAAAGCGCGCTCAACACACTGGGCGTCGCCGACGCATTGCTGCCCTTGCCGGAACTGGGGCTACAGCGCCACGCCTATGGCGAGATCGATGCCCGCGCCCTGATGCCCTGGCTGCTCACCGCCGCCGTCCTCCTGCTGCTGCTGGATGCGCTGCTGTCGCTGATGCTGCGCGGCCATATGCCGGGCCGCATGCTGGCCCGCGCCACGGCGGGCGGGCTGGCGTTCCTGATCGTCGCCCACGCCTTCACCAACGATGCCCGGGCCGACGACGCCACCAACCAGCAAGCAGCGCTAGATACGCGTCTGGCCTTTGTCAAAACCGGCATTCCCGAGATCGACAATGTCAGCGAGGCGGGCCTGACCGGGCTGGGACTGGTCCTGCGCCAACGCACCGCCTATGAGCCGATGGAGCCGATCGGCGTCGATCTGGAACGCGACGATCTTGCTTTCTATCCCCTGCTCTACTGGCCGATGGATCCGCGCCAGAAGGCGCTGTCGGCACGGGCCCTGGCGCGGGTCAGCGACTATATGCGCCAGGGCGGCACCATCCTGTTCGACACCCGCGACCTTTCCATCGGCACGCCCGGCGCCGGCCAGGAAATCCTGCGCCGCCTGACGCGCGGGTTGGACATTCCGCGGCTGGAGCGCGTCCCCGGCGATCACGTCCTGACCAAGACTTTCTATATCGTGCGCGAT
>DATFFI010000143.1:0-8850 GCA_035250225.1 Rhizomicrobium sp.
GTTCGGCCGCAAGAAGGCCGCCGTGGCCGACCTGCGCCAAGAGCCGGCGCCGCGCCAGGCCGTGCCGCGCGCCGGCGTCGCCAATGTCGCGCCAATGGAAAAGCCCGCCGCGCCGCCGACCGATGACCTGTTCCCGGAAAGCGGCACGGATGAGCAGTTTGAGATTCCTGCGTTCCTGCGCAGGCAATCCGGCCAGCAATAACCTTCATACCTGACTGCGAAAGGGCGGCCTTTAGGGCCGCCTTTTTGTTATAAGCGGCTCATGAACCGCACCACCATCGCCAAGCCCGTCACCATCACCGGCACCGCCCTGCATGCCGGCGTGCCTGTGACCATGACGCTGGAAGCTCGCGGGGCAGGCGAGGGCGTGGTCTTCCGCCGCGCCGACCTTGCGAATGCCGAAATCCCGGCCCGCTATGACCGGGTGGGCGAAACCCGCCTGGGCACGGTGATCGAGCAGAACGGCGCCAGTGTCGGCGTGGTCGAGCACCTGATGGCAGCCGTGGCCGGGGCCGAGATCGACGATCTCACCGTCATCCTGGATGGACCCGAACCGCCGATCCTGGACGGCGACGCCTTGTCTTATGGCGCGCTGCTGGAACAGGCCGGCCGCCAGGCGCAGCCGGCGCCGCGCCAGGCCATCAAGGTACTGAAGGAGATCGTGGTGGATGACGGCAGGGCCCGCGCCGCGCTGATCCCGGCGGCCAGCCTGTCCTATCACCTGGAAATCAGCTTTCCCTCCGCCGCCATCGGCACCCAGCGTTTCGACTTTGCATTTTCGCGCCAGGCCTTTGCCCGCGAGATCGCGCCCGCCCGCACCTTCGGCTTCCTGCATGAACTGGACTATCTGAAAAGCATTGATCGCGGCCATGGCGCCAGCCTGGAAAATACCCTGGCGATCGACGGTGATACGGTGCGCAACCGCGAACTGATGCGCTTTTCGGACGAGTTCGTCCGCCACAAGATCCTGGACGCCATCGGCGACATGGCGCTGGCCGGCGCGCCCCTGATCGCCCGCTTCGAGGGTTCCCGCTCCGGCCATGGCAGCAACAACGCCTTGCTGCGCAAGCTGTTTTCCGACGCCGGGAACTATGAGATTCAGCTTCTTTCCTGAAGGCCCAGTTGCCATTATAAGGAGCATAAGGCGCGCCGGTGGAATCGCACGGCCTGATAAGGGCTTGTTTCTGCTGTGAAAATAGCGCGATAGTCGGAACCATGATGTTGACCCGTCCCACGCGCGCCCTGCGCGCCGCGCTTCTGAGCCTGTCGCTGCTGGCGGCCGGCAGCCTTGCCGGCTGCGGCCTGTTCGAAGACGACACGCCCGCGAACAACCTGAATACCGACGCCGCCAATTACCGCGAGCGGCCCATCGACATGATCTATGCCGATGGCTGGCGCGCCCTTCGCAACGGCAATTGGGCCCTGGCCGCGGCGCAGTTCAGCGAAATGGAGCGGCAGCATCCCTATTCGCCCTGGGCCCGCCGCGCCATGCTGATGGCTGCCTTCTGCGCCTACCAGGCCAATGACTACAACGCGGCCATCACCACGGCCGACCAGTACATCTCGCTGCATCCGGGCAGCAACGAAGTCGCCTATGCCTTCTATCTCAAGGCTGTCTCGCTCTATGAGCAGATCGTCGATGTCGGCCGCGACCAGAGCGCGACGCGGGACTCGCTGGTGGCGCTGCAGGACGTGGTGCAGCGCTTCCCCGACACCGAATATGCCCGCGACGCCAGGCTGAAGATCGACCTCACCATGGACCATCTCGCCGGCAAGGAGATGGCGGTGGGCCGCTATTACCTGGTGCGGCGCGATTATATCGGGGCCATCAACCGCTTCCGCGTCGTGGTGGAGCAATACCAGACCACGCCGCAGATCGCCGAGTCGCTGGAACGCCTGACCGAGGCCTATTATTCGCTGGGCCTGGACAATGAGGCCCAGACCGCTGCCGCCGTGCTGGGCGCCAATTATCCGGGCTCGGCCTGGTATCAGAACGCCTACAACATCCTGCGCGGCCGCAATCTTCAGCCGCGGGAAGACAAAGGCTCCTGGATCAGTCAGGCTTTCCGCCGCATCCTCTGATTCCGGGTTGGCTGGGCGTGCTCTCGGCACTCACCATTCGTGACATTGTCCTGATCGAGCAGGCGGCGCTGGAATTCGCCCCCGGCCTGAATGTGCTCACCGGCGAAACCGGCGCCGGCAAGTCGATCCTGCTGGATTCGCTGGGCCTGGCGGTCGGCGGCCCCTCTTCAGGCAAGGGGGGGCGCGCCACGGTGCGGGCGGGTGCCACCCAGGGCGTCGCCACCGCCGTCTTCGAGCCGCCGCCGCGCCATCCCGCCCGCGCTCTGCTGAAAGAGCAGGAGATGGACGCGTCGGACGAGATCGTCCTGCGCCGCAGCCTCGCCGCCGACGGCAAGTCGCGCGCCTTCATCAATGACCAGGCGGTGGGCGTGAGCCTGCTCAAGGATCTGGGCGGGCTGTTGCTGGAAGTGCATGGCCAGCAGGATGACCGCGGCCTGTTCGACACCGCCACGCACCGGCTGCTGCTGGACAGTTTCGGCGGCCTCGACACGGCCCCTGTGGCCGAGGCCCATGCCGCCTGGGCCAGCGCCCGCGCCCGGCTGGAAGAATTGAAGGCGCTGGCGGCCCGCGCCCAGGCCGAAGCCGATTTCGTCAAAGCAGCCGCCCGTGAATTGTCGGATTTCGCGCCTGAGGCCGGGGAAGAGGAAAAGCTCGCCGCCACCCGCGCCCTGATGATGAACGCCTCCAGGCTGGCCGAGGACATCGGCGCGGCCTCCGAGGCGTTGTCGGGCGAGGGCGGGGCGGAAAGCCATCTGGCACTGGCGCTGAAGAAGCTCTCGCGCCTGTCGGCCGAAACAAGGCCGCTGACGGGAGGCGCGGAAACAGCGCTGGAACAGGCCTATGCCCTGGCAGAAGAAGCCCGGCGGGAACTGGATTCCCTGCTCACCCGGCTCGACACCGACACCGGCGCGCTGGAAAAAGCCGAAGAGCGGCTGTTCGCGTTGCGCGCCCTGGCCCGCAAATACAGTGTCACCACCGACGCTCTGCCGGCCCTGGCCGAGGAGTACAAGGCCAAGGAAGACGCGCTGGTCTCCGGCGGCGACCAGATGAAAAAGGCCGATGCCGCCGTCGCCGCCGCCCATGGCAAATATCTGGACGCGGCTGGTATCCTGTCCAGGACCCGCGCCGCTGCTGCGAAAAATCTGGAAGCTGCCGTCGCCGCCGAACTGGCGCCGCTCAAGCTGGGTCACGCCCGCTTCCGCGTCAGCCTGCAGACGCTGGACGAGGGCGGCGCCACCGGGCTGGAGCGCGTGCTGTTCGAAGTCGCCACGGTGGCAGGCGCCGCTTTCGGCTCGCTGGCGAAAATTGCTTCCGGCGGCGAATTGGCGCGTTTTTCCCTGGCGCTGAAAGTGGCGCTGGCGGGATCCTCCTCGCCCGCCGCCATGGTGTTCGACGAGGTCGATCGCGGCGTCGGCGGTGCCGTCGCCGATGCGGTGGGCGAGCGGTTGCAGCGCCTGGCCGAAACGACCCAGGTGCTGCTGGTGACCCATTCGCCCCAGGTCGCGGCCCGGGCGGCGCGGCACTTCCGCATCTCCAGAGCGAAAGACAAGACCAAAATCGAGATGCTGGACGATGACGAGCGTCTGGAAGAGATCGCCCGCATGCTCTCCGGCGCCAATGTCACCGACGAGGCCCGCGCCGCCGCCAAGCGGCTGATGGCGGAAGCCGTCCTTTCTCAAGGTGGTGGGCCCGCAAAGACGCAGCGCAAAAGGGCATGAGTACCAAAGCGGTCGACAAGCTCACTTCGGCGGAAGCCGAAAAGGAACTCGACCGCCTGGCGCGCGAGATCGCCGAACATGACCGCCGCTATCATGGCGAGGATGCGCCGAGTATTTCCGACGCCGACTATGATGCGCTGCGCCGCCGCAATGCCGAGATCGAGGACCGCTTTCCCCTGCTGGTGCGGCCCGACAGCCCCAGCCACCGTGTCGGCGCCCGGGCGAGCGAGAAATTCGGCAAGGTGGTGCACCGCGCCCCGATGCTGTCGCTGGACAATGCCTTCAGCGACGAGGATGTCGCGGACTTTCTGGGCAAGGTGCGGCGCTTCCTGGGCCTGAAGGAAGAGGCAGAAATCGCCGTCACCGCCGAGCCCAAGATCGACGGCCTGTCCGCGTCCCTGCGCTACGAGAATGGCGTGCTGGTGCAGGGCGCCACCCGCGGCGACGGCGCCGAGGGCGAAGACATCACCGCAAACTTGCGCACCATTTCGGATATTCCCCTGCGCCTGAAGGGCAAGCCGCCCAAAGTGCTGGAAGTGCGCGGCGAGGTCTTCATGACCCACAAGGCCTTCGAGGCGCTGAACAAAAGGCAGGAAAAGGACGGCAAGCCGACCTACGCCAATCCGCGCAATTCCGCCGCCGGCTCGGTGCGCCAGCTCGATCCGTCCATCACCGCCAGCCGGACCCTGAATTTCTTCGCCTATACCTGGGGCGAGATTTCCGAGCTGCCGGCGGAGACGCAAGGCGGGGTGGTGGAAAAATTCGAAAGCTATGGCTTCCGCGTCAATCCTCTGATGAAGCGCTGCGATGATCTGGAAGCAATGCTCAAGGCCTATCGCGACATCGAAAGCAAGCGGGCCCGCCTGGGATATGACATAGACGGCGTGGTCTACAAGGTGGATAGCCTGGCGCTGCAGCAGCGGCTGGGCTTCGTTTCACGATCCCCGCGCTGGGCCATCGCCCACAAATTCCCCGCCGAACAGGCCGAGACGGTGCTGGAGGGTATCGAGATCCAGGTCGGCCGCACCGGCAAGCTGGCGCCGGTGGCGCGGCTGAAGCCGGTGACGGTGGGCGGCGTCGTCGTTGCCAATGCGACGTTGCACAATGAAGACCAGATCGCGCGGCTGGATGTGCGCATCGGCGATACGGTGGTGATCCAGCGTGCCGGCGACGTCATCCCGCAAGTCGTGATGGTGCTGACCGACAAGCGGCCGAAGAACGCCAAGCCCTACAAATTTCCCGACACCTGCCCGATCTGCGGCAGCCACGCCGTGCGCGAGGTGGACGAAAAGACCGGCAAGGTCGATGTCGACCGCCGCTGCACCGGCGGGTTGGTCTGCGACGCCCAGACGGTGGAGCGGCTGAAATATTTTGTCGCTCGCGATGCCTTCGATATCGAAGGGCTGGGCGGCACCATGATCGAGCTGTTCCATGACAAGGGCCTGCTCAGGGAACCGGCCGATATCTTCGCCTTGACGGAAAAGCCCGCGAAGGTGGCCAAGGTGCTGGCCGAGCATCGCGCCGCCTTGTCGGAAGAGCGCCGTGGCGCTGAGGGAAAAGAGCCGGTCAAGACCAAGGCCAAGAAAGACGAGGGCGACGGCAAGCTGGTGGAAAATCTGATGGCGGCGATTGAACATCGCCGCACCATCGGCCTGGACCGGCTGATCAATGCCTTGGGCATCCGCCATGTCGGCGAAACCACCGCCCGCCTGATCGCCCGCCATTACCGGACTATCGAAGCCTTCCTGGAAGGCATGGGCGCCGACAATGCCCTGGAGGAATTGCAGCATATCGAGGGCATCGGCGGCGTGGTGGCCGAGGCCATCCATGATTTCTTTGACGAAAAGCACAATCGCGACGCGCTGAAGCGCTTGCTGGCCTGGCTGACCGTGACGCCGATGGCGGCGGCGGCGAAGAATTCGCCGGTTTCGGGCAAGACCGTGGTCTTTACCGGCACGCTGGAAAAGATGACGCGGCAGGAGGCCAAGGCGCGGGCCGAAGCGCTGGGCGCCAAGGTCTCCGGCTCGGTCTCGGCCAAAACCGATATCGTGGTGGCGGGACCGGGGGCAGGCTCCAAGCTCAAGGACGCGCAGAAGCACGGTGTTGCCGTTATGGATGAAGACGCTTGGCTCAAGCTGATCGGGGCTTAAATCGCCACCGTCGCTCGTTCCAGCCAGGCGCGGGTTTCTTCATCCACCAGATGCGAAAGGCTCTCCCGCACCCTGGCGTGATAGAGATTGAGCCATTCGCGCTCTTCCGCCGTCATCAGGTCGGGATCGACCAGGTTGAGGTCGATGGGGGCCAGGGTCAGGGTCTCGAAGCCCATCATCTTGCGGTCGCCGCCGATCTCCTTCAGCGGCGTCACCACCACCAGATTTTCGATCCGGATGCCGTATTCGCCGGTCTTGTAGTAGCCGGGCTCGTTGGAGCAGATCATGCCCGGCAGCAGCGCTTGGCTCACCGGCCGCTTGGAGATGTTCTGCGGCCCTTCATGCACCGACAGGTATGAGCCGACGCCATGGCCGGTGCCATGGTCGTAATCCAGCCCGGCTTCCCAGAGCGGCCGGCGCGCGAAAGAGTCCAACTGCATGCCGATGGTGCCTTCGGGGAAATGCGCCGTCGCCAGCGCGATATGGCCCTTCAGCACCCTGGTGAAACGGTCCTTCATTTCCAGGGTCGGCATTCCTACCATGATGGTGCGCGTGACATCGGTGGTGCCGTCGGGATACTGCGCCCCGGAATCCAGCAGGAAAATCTCGTCGCGGTTGATGGTCCGGTTGCTGGAGCGCGTCACCCGGTAATGCACGATGGCGCCGTTGCTGCCCGCCCCGGTGATGGAATCGAAAGACAGGTCCGACAGGCAGCCAGTGGCGCGGCGGAAGCCTTCCAGCGTCTCGGCCGCCTCGATCTCGGTCAGCTTGCCGTCTGCCGATGCGACGGCGAACCAGGCGAGGAATTTCGACAGCGCCGCGCCGTCGCGCAAATGCGCCTTGCGCATGCCTTCGATTTCCAACGGGTTCTTGCAGGCCTTGGGCAATTGGCAGGGATCGGGGGCACGCAAGATCCGGGCGCCCGATTTGCTCAACCGTTCGAACACGGCATGGGCGGCGGTGGCGGGATCGGCCAGTACGGTGTGGTTGGCCAGATCGTTCAGCGCCGCCTCGAATTCCGATGGATCGCGCAACGTCACGCCGGCGCCCAGATGGGCGAACAGTTCGGGGCTGCGTTTCCGCGGGTCCAGGAACAGCTCGCTATGGCCGTCGGCATATAGGATGGCGAAGCCCAGCACGAAGGGCGTGTGGGGCAGGTCGCTGCCCCGGATATTGTGCAGCCAGCAGACCGAATCCGCCAACGTGATCACGGCGGCATGGGCGCCGGCCTTCTTCAGGATTTCCGCCAGACGGGTGCGTTTGCTCTCGGCGGTTTCACCCGTCAGGTTGAAGCCATGCGGCACCGCCGGTTTCAGCGGCAGCGGCGGCTGGCCGTTCCAGACGGAATCGATCGGATTGCTGTCCAGCGCCACCAGCGTCGCGCCCGCCTGCTCGGCGGCGCGGGAGAGATGTCCGACGCCATTGGCGGTCGAGAGCCAGGGATCGAAGCCCAGCCGCGCGCCTTTCGCGACATGGCCGGGGATCCAGCCCTGCGGTCCTTCCGCCACCAGGTCGCGCGGTTCGAACAGCGACAAATCGGTCTGGTTCTGCACCTGCAGCGTATAGCGCCCATCGACAAAGATAGCGGCCTTGTCCATCAGCACCACCGCCGCGCCGGCCGAGCCGGTAAAGGCGGTCAGCCAGGCCAGCCGCTCGGCATGGGGCGGCAGATGTTCATTCTGCTGCGTGTCGCTGTGCGGAATGACAAAGCCATCGAGCCCGCGGCGCTTGAGTTCGGCGCGCAGGGCGGCCAGCCGCGGGGCGCATTGCGCCTTGTCGGAGACATCGTCGAAGCTCTGGAACGGGACATGCTGGTTCATGGCCGAAGGGTATTCCGAGGCCACTTTCGCCACAAGGTTGCCCTGCCTCGCGCCACGCGAAAGTGCGTGGCGCTGCGGCGCTCGGGTAGGCGAAAGGTCCACTGGACCTTTCGCTATTTCTACCCTCGCTCCAGCACCAGCGCACTCCAGGGCCCCATGCGGCGGCGGCCCAGGAAGCGCAACTGCTTGTAGAAGCTGGTGACCAGCAATTCCTGGTTCCGCAGCAGGCCCGACAGCACCAGCGTGCCGCCGGGGGCCAGCGCCTTGACGATGGCAGGGGCCAGCCTGGTCAGCGGCCCGGCCAGGATATTGGCGATGATCAGGTCGTAAGGCGCGCTGTTCTTCAGCAGCGGATTGTCCAGCCCGTCGGCGGTCACCGCCAGCACCAGCGGCCCCACGCCATTGGCGCGGGCATTTTCGCGCGTCACTTCCACCGCCACCGGATCGATGTCGGACGCCAGCACCTTCTTCTTCCACAGTTTGGCGGCGCCGATGGCGAGCAACCCGGTGCCGGTGCCCAGATCCAGCACATTGTGGAACGCGGCCTGGCCGCGGGCCAGGTCGCTCAGCACGCCCAGGCACAGCGCCGTGGTTTCGTGATGGCCGGTGCCGAAAGCCAAGCCCGCCTCGATCCGCATCGGAATCACGCCATGGGGGACAATTCCGGCATCATGGGCGCCATAGACGAAGAAGCGCCCGGCGCGCACCGGCGGCAGGCCCTGCTGCGACAGGCGGATCCAGTCCTGATCGGGCAGGGGCTCGACCGTGATGGTGCGGCCGACCACGCCCGAAAGATAAGCGGCGTCGGGTTCATCCGTGTACAGAGCTTCAACGACCGCCGCATCCTCGAACGGTTCCTCGGCGATCAGCACCGCCTGGGCGTCGCCCGCCAGCTCCAGCGCCGCCGCCACATCGGCGGCTTCGGCCTTGGTCAGGGCGATGGAGGCTTTCCAGAGGGGAGGATTCGTCATGTCGGCACGCGTTCCGGTAGCTGGCGCGGGCGGTATGGCGTGATAGTCTTCCGCCGTCAAATAACCGGGGAAGCGCCTTGAAAAAACTCCTTCTCGCCGCCGCGCTGAT
>DATFFI010000144.1:0-2576 GCA_035250225.1 Rhizomicrobium sp.
TTCGATGCGGCGAAACGGCCCGCCAGCATCAAGGTCTATCCGGGCACCAAGCATGGATGGACGGTTACGGATAGCCCCGTTTATGACAAGGATCAGGCGGAACATGCCTGGGCGGCGATGCTGGAGCTTTACAAGCAGAAGCTGGGCGGCACGGCCTGATGTGTGAAGATTGGTTCGAGCAAAAGTGAGCCATCTCTTCTGACCAGATTCCCAAGGCCGAAAATGGCCGCTGGACTAGAAAACCTTGCTCAGTCCAATCGAGCCGTACGCACGCGCCTTGCGCCCCTCCTGAAAAGTGGCACCCGCCCCTAGCTGAAGGTCCAAGTTCGGCGCTACCGAGGCAGCCAAAAAGGCACCCGCTGTGGTCTTGGAATAGGTGGGATTGCCGGTGATCCCCCCTTCCACGCCAAGCCGGTATTTCTGCCCGCCCAGTTTCCTGCCAAGCTGGGCCCTCGCCTCATAGGACCCGTCAAATGGCCCGACAGAGGCGATCCAGCCAAGCCGCCAGGCGGGGCCGTCGAAGGCGCCGTCGGTCTGCAATCCCACGTCCCAGCGGGAACCCTGCCGCTTGTTGCCCGGATCATCGGGCGAAAGATCGGTGTAGGTATAGCGAGGCCCCGCCGCGACATTCGCCCATCCCCAGGGCCCTGAGATTTGATAGACCAGCGCCGCTTCTGCGCCGGCGTAGCTGGCATCGATGTTGGTCGCGCCATCATAATGATAGGTGCCGCCATTGACGCTGCCCCGCAGCGCCAGTCCCTTGCCAAGGCGCGCGCCGGGAAGGGCCTTGATCGCTCCGCCATAGGCCGAGATCGTATCGCTCACCGTACCGCCTGTGAACCAGACGCCTGTGGGCGTGTCGCCTTGCGCCCAAGCGGGTTGAAGGCTCACCAGCGACAGGCCAGCGGCAAGGGCGATTTTGGCGAGTTGCATCAGTTGGCGGTCCATGCGGGTTCCCTATGAAACAGGGCCGGGATGTCGCGGCTGTCCGCAAGCACGGCCATTTGAAGCGGCGAACCGCCGATGTTGTACTGGCGATAGCCTGCGAGCTGCAGATCGCCCGCGCAATGACCATCCAGCCGAAGTTTCAAATGCGAAGTGGCGGGCAGATTGGCGTAGGATAGCACGCGATATACCCCATTTTCATTGCGGACCAGACAAGCCGCACCGGCCTTACCTTCAATCGCGAGATGCCCCATTTCCCATGCCTGTTCAATGGCTTGGTTGCGCCTGCCGGAGAAAGGCCAGAGCGATCGCCACGTCCTGCCCCGGGCTTCGGCCCAGCCGTTCACATCCCATTGCAGCGCGTTGCCGTAGAGGCAGGCGTTGAGAGCATCGGCCGCGGCAGGATTCGGCCAGTCGAAGTGCAGCCCCAATATCTCGTTCTGGCCAGACGACTTGGCAAAGCGGCGCATGACCTTCGCCCGGAAGGGGATTGGTCCTGCAGGAAGGATGAGTTCGCCCTCCACCAGATCGCCCTGGCTGTGGCCCCGGCGGATGTCCAGGCTCATGCCGAGCGAGGACACATCCCGCGCAATGCAGTAGCGGGATTTGACGCGGTCCGACCCGTCGCGGGTGGTGACGCGCGCGATCAGCGGGACCGGGAAGCGATGCTCGGAACGCCGCTGCGACAATCTGCCCGTGGCGAAGCGTAGCGCCTTGATCGCCAGCGCCGAGCTGATCGCCACCCAGAAAATATTGGCGACGAATGCGCCCTCGGGCAAATGATGATGCTCATGAAAGCGATAGGTGCCGATCAGCATCGAGAGGATGCCGCCCGCCGCCACCAGCATCTGCGGCCAAAGGCTGATGGGCAGGCGCAGGTCGCCCTGAAGCCCCTTGGGCGTGACGGAGAACTGCCATTTGATCGGCAGGATCAGGGCCAGCGTCGCCTTGATGAAGGTGGCGAAGCGAAGGAAATTATATTCCTCGGTCCAGACCGTCTTGGCATAGCCCCGGCTGAAGATCTCGTTGACGACCATGCCGGAGAGCAGCCAGGTCGCGAAGACCAGCAGGAACTGCCAGCCTGTCCAGATGATCGGCATGGAGCCTGTCGCGAGCACAAGGATAGGCAATATATAGACGATCGCCTTCTGCCACCCTTCGAAATAGGTGATGGTGGAGGTGAGGTAAGCGATGCGCTGGGCAAGCGTCAGGCGGCCCCGGAAGAGTATGCCTTCCTTTGCCCAGACCTGCATGGCGCCCCGGCCCCAGCGGAGGCGCTGGGTCGAATATTGCTCCAGGTTCGCAGGCGAGAGGCCAAAGGCGAGCGCCTCGGCATGATAGACCGCCGACCAGCCATTTTTGTGGAGCCGCAGCGAGGTGTGCATGTCCTCGGTGATGGTGCCGGTGGCAAAGCCGCCAATATCCTCCAGCGCCTTGCGCCTGATAACCGCGCAACTGCCGCAGAAGAAGGTGGCATTCCACCGGTCTTTCCCCGGCTGGATCGCACGATAGAACAATGTCTGTTCATGCCAGGCTTCCTTCGATCCGGCAGAACCCCGGTGCTGGAACGAATCCACATTGTAGAAATCCTGCGGCGTCTGAACAAAGGACACGGCAGGGTCCATGAAATA
>DATFFI010000145.1:0-2781 GCA_035250225.1 Rhizomicrobium sp.
CGCGATCAGGCCGCGGTCCAGCCTGTCCTGGGTGTTGCCATCGAGTTTGTTTCTTTCCGCCGCATTCGCGGCGGGGGCGCTACCGCCGGGCTTTTTCGCCGCGCGCGGCGCCGCTTTGGGCTTGATCGGGCGCGCCAGGCGGAAATCTTCCTCAAAGGCCCGGCGCTCCTCTTCGCTGACCCGTCTCATGGCGAATAGTCGCGACCCTGGCCGATCTGCGCCGCCAGCTCATTGGGCAACAGCACATAGAGGCGCCCCTGCGCATTCATGAAGCCGGCGCGCTGTTCGGCCTCTTCGCCGAAGCCGAAGAAAATGTCGCCGCGCACCGCGCCCGTGATGGCGCCGCCCGTATCCTGGCCGATCATCAGCGCCTGGACCGGATCGTGGCCTTCCGCCACGACAAAGAAGGGCGCCCCCAGGGCATTGAGGCGGGCATCGATGGCGAGACTCGCTTTGGGCGTCAGTGGCACCCCCAGCGTGCCGTTGGGCCCGGGCACATCCGGCGCCAGCGCTTCCTGCTGGAAGAAGACGTAAGACAGGTTGGTTTCCATCACCCGCTGCGCCTGGGAGGGATTGGCCTTCAGCCAGGCGCGGATGGATTGCAGCGAAACAGTCTCGCGCGTCAGCTGGCCTTCCTGGATCAGGGTGCGGCCGATGGGCGTGTAAGGCTGTCCATTGCCGCCGGCATAGGCCAACCGCACCATGCTGCCGTCCGGCAGGCGGGCGCGGCCCGAGCCCTGGATTTCCAGGAAGAACACCGCCACCGGATCGGCGGCCCAGAACAGCACGGGCGCATTGGGCGGGTTGGCATTGATCTGCGCCCGCGTCGCATACGGCACCAGCCGTCCATTCTCGACCCTGCCGGAAATACGCTGCCCCGCATAACGGCTGCCCCAGGCGCTTAAGTTCACCTGCACCAGATCGGCGGGCAGGCCATAAACCGGCGTCTGATAAATCCCGCCGCGGGTGCGCGACGCCTCGATCAAAGGCTCGTAATAGCCGGTGAAAAGACCATGGGTGTCGGCGCCATTGCCGATGGCGTAAGGCGTGAACCGGCTTTGGAAGAAATTGCGGGCATCGGCGCTGGTATCGCCGCAGACCGAAAGCCAGTCCCGTACGGCACCGGCATACCCGGCGCCGCCCATGGCGGCATTGGCGTCGCGTCGCGCCAGCGCGGCGCAGCCGCGGCGGAAGGAGGCGCGGGCATCTTCCACCGCACTGGCATTCCAGCCGGGCAGATCAGCGAAGCGCGCGCGGCTGAGGCGAAAAGGCGGCGGCGCGGCCGGTGTTGCCGGTGCAGCCGGCGGGGCAACCGGCGCAAGCGCAGGCGGCGGGACCTGGCGTGCGGCGCATCCGGCCAGCGCCGCTGCAAGCAGCAGCGCCACGCCAAGGCGTACCGTCATTGGTCGTCGCCGGAGGTGGCGACCAGCGTCCAGTTGGGATCGCTGGAATTGACCGGCCGGTTGAAGGTCCAGCGGTCGGTCACTTCATGCGGCGCGCCCACCGCTTCGGCGGTCTCAAAGGCAGAGATGAAATTGACGGTGATTTCCATCATGCCGTCATGCACCGAAGCCCCGGCGATGCGTGCGTCTTTCACCGCCGCGAAGCGAAAGCGCGCCGGCGCAGCGCCGCGGGCATCGATGGCGCCGGAAAATCCTTCCAGCACTTCCGGCGAGACCAGCGGCTTCAGGGCTTCGCGATCGCCTTTTTCGAAAGCGCCGACGATCAGCGCATACGCGGCGCGGGCGCCGTCAAGAAACTTGCCGGAGTCGAAATTCTTGTCGGCGAGCTGGATCTCGAACAGGCCGGGAGCATCGGAGGTCGGCGCGGGCGCCGGCAGGGGCCGGGCCTGTTCGGGCTGCTGTTCTGCCTGGCCGCCGCCGGCCCAGCTGGGAAGCCGGGGCGGCGGTTCGGCGCTGCCGCGGCGGCCCAGCACCATGAACAGGCGCACAAAAACGGCCAGCGCCACGCCGGCCGCGACCAGAAGAATGATCCATTGCGTTTGCTGCATGGCCAAAGCCTAGAACATGTTGGCCCGGGATTGAACCGCTGTTTCCCGCGGAAAAATGTCTTTTTACCCGGCTTCGCTTGTCAGGCCCGCGCAATCCGTGGTAGCGCCCGGCGCACAATTTCAAGGAAAGACCGACGATGAGCGAGGAAGGCCAGACCCCGCAGACCGACAATGCCGAACAGCGGCCGACAGTCGGGATTGTTGCCCAGTACATCAAGGATCTCTCCTTCGAGAATCCCGGCGCGCCGGCGCAGATGAACCAGAGACCCCAGATCGACCTGGGCGTCGACCTGCAGGCCCGCCGCGGCGATGCCGAGCATTTCGAAGTGCTGCTCAAGCTGCAGGTCACCGCCAAGGCCGACGACAAGACCCTCTTCCTGCTTGAACTGGCCTATGGCGGCCTGTTTCGCATCGTGGGCGTGCCCGAAGACATGCTGCAGCCTTTGCTGCTGATCCAGGCGCCGCACATGCTGTTTCCCTTTGCCCGCCGCATCGTCGCCGATGTGGTGCGCGATGGTGGCATGCCGCCGCTGATGATCGATCCCATCGACTTCGCGGCGCTCTACCAGACCAAGATGTCGCAGGGCGGCATCACGAGCCCGGCGGTCGGGAACGCGTAACACTGGTGTCATCGCCCGGCTTGCCCGGGCCATCCAGACCGACACCGCCTCAATGTCTGCGATTGAGTTGGAATAGGGTCACCGCACAGCCTCTTGTCGGTTGTGCGGTAATACCCTGGGCGGCCCGCATTTGCGGGCCGTGACAACGGA
>DATFFI010000146.1:0-14920 GCA_035250225.1 Rhizomicrobium sp.
TTTTCCAGCACCAGATGGCCGCGGAATTCCGCCGGGATGCCGCGGCCGCCATAGGCGGTAGCAAAAAGATACGGAATCGCGCGCTTGTCTAGTTCGGCGGCGAAGGGAAAGACGGTCTTGCCGTTCAGGTGCACATCCAGCATCGCCACATCGAAATCGTCGTTGTCCGCCAGCCGCATCGCATCTTCCAGCCGCGGCACAACGCCGGCAATTTCAAAGGACAGTTCGTTGACCATGTCCTCGATCAGCATGGCGACGGTCATTTCATCTTCCACCACCAGGATGCGCGGCGTCGCCGTCCGCAGGTCGGGCGGAAAATCGAGGTCAGGATTGATGTCCGTGCTGCTGCGCATGGGTTGATCCGCCCTGAAAGCCAGCCTGCCTGAAAATGAGCTTGAAATGCCGGGAAAACGTGATCCTGAACCGCCAACGTGCCCGTCGGGCTTTTGGTTCCATTCCGTCCGTAATTCTAGCCCAGCTTGACTTGGATGGGGAGGCCCGGCCATGGAACTTTCATGACCGAACTGTCCGTCATCGTTCCCACCTACAAGGAGCGCGGCAATGTCGCCGAACTGGTGCGCCGCCTGGATGCCGCCTTGGCGGGCATCGCCTGGGAAGCCATTTATGTCGATGACAATTCCCCGGATGGCACAGCCGCAGCCGTCAAGGAGATCGCCCTCCACGACCCCCGCATCCGCTGCCTGAAACGCGTGGGCCGCCGGGGCCTGGCGGGCGCCTGCATCGAAGGCATCCTCTCCTCGGCCGCGCCTTTTGTGGCGGTGATCGATGCGGACCTGCAGCATGACGAAAAGGTCCTGCCCCGGATGCTGGACCGGTTGCGGGCCGGCGATGCCGACCTGGTGGCCGGGACGCGCTATGTCGAAGGCGGCAGCGCCGCCAGCTTCTCGCAGAAGCGGGGAACCCTGTCCCGTTTTGCGACGCGCCTGACCCGGATGCTGACCGGCACCGAACTGTCGGACCCGATGTCGGGCTTCTTCATGATGCGGCGCGACCGTTTTGAAGAGATTGCCCCCCGCCTGTCGCCGCAGGGGTTCAAGATTCTGCTCGACATCGCGGGTTCGGGCCGCTTGCGGATTGCCGAACAGCCCTATGTCTTTGGCGAGCGCTTTGCCGGCGATTCCAAATTCAACGCCCAGATCGGACTGGAATTCATCGGCTTGCTGGCCGCCAAGACCACCGGCGATGTGATCGATCCGCGCTTTGCCTTCTTCGCCATGGTGGGCGCGGTCGGCCTTGTCGTGCATCTGGCGGTGCTGGCTATGGCGCTGTCCTTCCCCGTGAGTTTCATCACCGCCCAGGTCACTGCCACGCTGGTGGCCATGACCAGCAACTTCCTGCTCAACAACGAGATCACCTATCGCGACCGCCGCCTGAAGGGCTTCTCGGCGGTGAAGGGTTTTGTGCTCTTCTGTCTTTTCGCCTCGGTGGGCGCCATCGCCAATATCGACATGGCGGAATGGCTCTATCGCGGCGCCTCGGTCTGGTGGGTCGCTGGTGCCGCCGGCGCCGTCATGAGCGCCTTCTGGAATTACGCGATGTCGACTCTCTTTGTCTGGCGCGCGCGGTAGGGGCATGAATCCCAAACTTGCACTGATCCTTATCGCCGTTCTGATTGTATTGCGTGCCGTCGTGGCAGGGCTGCTGCCGCTCTCCGGCGATGAAGCCTACTACCTGCTCTGGTCGCATCATCTGGCGGCGGGTTACTATGATCATCCGCCCGTCATCGCCTTCCTGATCCGCACCGGCGTTTTCCTGTTCGGCGAGAATCCCTTCGGCGTGCGCGCGGCAGGCATCCTGCTATCGCTCTTCACCACCTGGTTTGTCTGGCAGACCGCCTCGCTCATTCTGAAGGCTGAAAATAAAGCCGCTCTGGCGGCTTTGCTCTTCAACCTGACGCTGATGGCGAATGTCGAGATGCTGGTGGCGACGCCGGATCTGCCGTCGATTACCACCGTGGCGGCCTTTATCTGGTGCTTGGCCAAGGCGCAGGCGACGCGGAATGGGCACTGGTGGCTGTTGGCCGGCCTGGCCGCGGGTCTGTCGCTCCTGTCGAAATATTCCGCACTCTTTGTCGGCCTGGGTGCGCTGGCGTGGCTGCTGGCCGACCCGCGCGCGCGCGTCTGGCTCAAGACCATCTGGCCCTGGGCGGGCGGCGCCGTCGCGGTCCTGGTCTTCACGCCGCATCTGCTCTGGCAGGCACAGAATGACTGGATGACGTTTGCCTTCCAGTTCGGCCGTGTCGGCGGCGGCAATCCAACCGTCCGCTATGTGATCGAGTTTGTGGGCGCCCAGCTGGGCCTGGCGACGCCGCTGATCCTGGTCCTGGGAGCGATCGGTTTCTGGCAGGCGCGCCGGCCTGGGCATGACCGCTTCCTTCTGTTTGTGATGATCGCGGTGGCGCTGGTCTATTTCCTCCAGCATGCGCTGCGCGACCGGGTGCAGGGCAATTGGCCCGCTTTCCTCTATCCCGCGCTGGCGATCCTGGCGGCCGATGCCGCAAGCCGGAGCAAGGCCTGGCTGGCGCGCGGCGCAGCCCCGCTGGCGGCGCTGATGCTGGCCATCACCTACGCCCATGTTCTGTTCGGCATCCTGCCGCTCAAGAACGATCCGGCGGCGCGCCTGCTGATGAAGAATTTTCCCGCCGCGGCGCAAAGCCTGGCGGAGCGCACCGAAGTGGCGGTGACCAGCGATTATGAAACCACGGCGCTGCTGCGCTACTACCAGCCGCAGCTCACCGTCATCCAGATCAACGATCCGCAGCGCTATCCTTGGGCGCCAGCACCGGATGCGACGATGCTAAAGCGGCAGATGGTCTATTTCACTGCCAAACGCCGCAACCAGGTTGACCTGATCCGCCCGTATGTCCGCTTCCTCAGCGATCCCCTGCCTTATGGCGACGGCTCCTACGAGGGGCGCCTCATCTACAGGCCGCTTCCCAGCTTTGCCGGTAAAGTTCCGTAAGCTCCCCGGTGGCAGCCAAAAACAAAAAAGCCCGCCTTGCGGCGGGCTTTGGACTGAGCGGACACCCGAGGCGGGCTGTCGAAGGGGCTGGGGGCGTTCCGGATCGGACGTCCGCTCGCAGATAAGAACGAGCCGCCCAAAACTTCGTTCCCGGGGGCCTTAATTTTTTTCCCAGGTGGCGACCAAAGTTCCCAGGGGCTGGGGCGGGGTGCCGTCGGCCGCGATGAACAGCAGGCCGAACAGCAGCGCTACGGCCAAAAGGCTCTCGACCGGATGGTCCTGCAGGAAACCGGGAACTTTCATGATGCGCTCGGCGAACGCGGGCCGCGCAAGGCCCCGGAAAAAGCGCTGACGACCAGCAGGACCAGGAAAACCACCAGCAGCAATTTGGCGATCACGGCAGCCGCGCCCGCCAGGCCGTAAAAGCCCATATATGCGGCGATCAGCGCCAGAACGAAAAATGCAAAAGCCCAGCCGAGCATGACGGGTCCGTCCAGATTTGCGCGGACATAAAACCACCATCTTTGGTTCCCGGTTCCGGGAACCCTGTGGATTATTTCCAAAGCTGTGGACGAGTGACTGTTTAACCAGGAGGCTTGCGCCGCTTCAGCAGCATTTCCGCCAGCCCGGCCAGGGCGGCACTCAGCACGGCCGCCCAGGGCAGATCCTTGGCCAAGGCGCCCAGCAGCAGGCTGGCAAAAGCACCGGGCGGCGGCGGCGGCGGGCGGCGGGGCTTCACCATGGCGGCGATACCCATGCCGGCCAGCACCACCAGCAGCATGATCGCGCCGGTCAGGGCATAGGCTCCGGCCGTGCCCAGTTCCATCACCAGGGCGGAAGCCAGGGCCAGGCCAAGCAGCCCGACGCCGAAAAAGACCAGCGCCGCTGCCGCGACCAGCAGAAGAAGTTTTGCGCCGATGCGCGCGAACATGGCTTTGGCTCCGTCAGGGACCGGGAAAGTACCGTAACAGGGCTTATCAGACCTTTAGCGGCCCAAAAAGGCCCAACGACCGAGCAGCCCCGGCGCGTCAGCGCCGCAGCAGAATGGCGCCCAGGAAGGCGCCGATGCCGCCGGCGATCAGCAGCGAGGTGAGGGGCTGAGCCCGGACCTGGGACCGCAGTTCGTCGGCATTGTCCTCGGCCCATTCCTGGGCCTCTTCCGAATATTCCAGCGCCTTCACCTTGGCCTCGCGGGCGGCTTCCTCGGCCAGCAGCATGGCGCGGTCGGCGACTTCCTCGGCGGCGCGCATCGCCGCCGACGCGCGGGCGGAGGCTTCCGAACTGACATCGCCGTAAAGCCCCTTCAGGTCGCCCTGC
Organism: Rhizomicrobium sp.; assembly: GCA_035250225.1. Lineage (GTDB taxonomy): Bacteria > Pseudomonadota > Alphaproteobacteria > Micropepsales > Micropepsaceae > Rhizomicrobium. The sequence continues at coordinate 4,300 of DATFFI010000146.1, forward strand.
AGGGCTTCAAAATCCGAACGCAAAGCAGAGAGCCGTGCCTCGATATTGCCATTGGCCGTGGCCTTCTTCTTCGCCGCCATGTCGAACTCTCCTGAAATGACCGATCAAACTACGAAACGCTAAGCTGCCTGTTTGGCGGCAGGATGGAAAAACAATGCCTGTCCCACCGTGGCCTGCACCGTTTCCGGCAGGAAGGGCTTGGCGATCAGGTAGGTGGGTTCCGGCCGCTCGCCGGTGAGCAGTTTTTCCGGATAGGCGGTGATGAAGATCACCGGAATGTCGAAGGAGGCGAGAATCTCGCTGACGGCATCGATGCCCGAGCCGCCTTCGCCCAGGTTGATGTCGGCCAGCACCAGGCCGGGACGTTCCGAATGCGCCTTGGCGACGGCTTCGTCGCGGGTGGCGGCGATCGCCACCACCTTGTGGCCCAGCTCGGTGACCAGGTTTTCCAGGTCGAGGGCGATGATGGGTTCGTCCTCGATGATCATCACCTTGCTGGCGAGCTGGCTGTCGATGGTCTTTTGCGCGCCTAGGATGGCGGTTTCGACCTCTTCCGGGCTCTCGTCCAGGATGAAGGCGGCCTCTTCCAGGCTGAAAGCCTCGACGGCGGTCAGCAGCAGGGCGGCCCGCTTGGCGGCCGTCAGGGAGCGCAGGCGGTTTTCCGGGCTTTTGGCCGTGACGCCGGCCGGCTGGGCCTGCTCGTCATAATGTTCGGCGCCGGACTGCCAGATGGCATGGAAGAGCCGGTAGAGCCCGACCCGGGGGGGAACCCCCTCCATCAGGCTGTGCCCCCCGGCCAGAAGGGCGGTCAGGGCGGCCCGGACATGGGCGTCGCCGCTGCTCTGGGATCCGGTTAAAGCCCTGGCGTACCTACGCAAATAGGGAAGATGCGGCGCAAGGGTCTGAGACATGCTCATGCAAAAGGCTCCTTCGGCGGAAAGAAAAGCTCAGCAAGGGAACTTGCGCCAGCCTAAAAAGTTCCAGCGCGGGGGGAACCGTCCTTCATGTCCATTCGTTGGAACCGTTGGGCAGGCAATGGGGTACGTTGGTTTAACCCGCTTGAGGGCCTTTTGGCCCCACCAAGGACTGGCTCGTCGGATCATGACACAGCAATGGGATACGACAGTGTCGAACGAGGAAAAGCCTAACGAAAAGTCGCGCGCCATCCGCGCGCGGCAACGGGCCATCGGGCGCGAGCTTCGTCGCATGTATGACGATGTCGCGCAGGAGGCTGTCCCCGACGATTTTCTCGATCTTCTCAAGAAGATCGATCAGGCTTCGGAGGGGAAAAAGTCGTGATGCCCGCATCCTCCCCTACCGCGCGCAGCCCCGAGAAGGCCGAAAATCCGGACTTCAAGACCGAGCTTTTGTCTCTGGTGCCTTTCCTGCGCGCCTTCGCCCGTTCGCTGACCGGCAATCCGGAGGCCGCGGACGACCTGGCCCAGGAGACGCTGGTCAAGGCCTGGCAGAGCCGCTCTTCCTTCATTCCGGGCACCAACCTGAAGGCCTGGCTCTTCACCATCCTGCGCAACCAGTTCTATTCCGACCGGCGCCGCGCCTGGCGCCAGGCCCCCTGGGACCAGGAAGCGGCCGAGCGCATTCCCGGCGGCGGCGAGGATCAGATTCATTCGGCCGAATTGTCGGACACGGTCCGCGCCCTGCGCCGTCTCTCGGACGAGCAGCGCGAAGCCCTGATCCTGGTGGGCGCCGGCGGCTTTTCCTATGAAGATGCCGCGGCGATCTGCAAATGCGCCGTCGGCACCGTCAAAAGCCGGGTCGCCAGGGCGCGCAAGACTTTGATAGATATTCTGGACGGTGACGACACGCTGGATGACGTGGCTCGTCCCGCCGAGGGAGATGCGGCTCGTGAAATCATGGCGCAGCTGGACAAGCTCAGCCCCGGCGAGCCGAACAAGAAGCGCTAGCAATCTTCCGCCGGAATCCGGCTGGACCCTTCGCCACCGTCTTCAGCTTGTCATCACGGTCGCGCTCCTTCCCATCGCCATCGTCAGCGTCATGCAGGGGCTTGCGCGCGCCCGGCTGGACGTGGAAGCGGTGCGCGAGCGGCTGATCCAGTCGGCGCGGGCCACGGCCGCCAGCGACGAGAATCTTCTGGCCTCGGCCGAGCAGATCCTCCGCGCTGTCAGCAGCCTGCCCGATGTGCGCGACATCAGCGCCAATTGCGACGCCATCCTGGCCGATACGCTGGTGGGCGTGCGCTATTTCTCCAACTTGTCGCGCATCGACGCCCAGGCGCGCGTCGCCTGTTCGGCCATGCCGCTGGCCAGGGGCATGGTGGTTTCGGATTCCGAAGTCTTCCAGCGCGCCAGGACCGCCACGGAGCTGGTGGTGTCCAACGAAATCAAGAGCCGCGTCACCGGCCAGAATGTGATCGGCGCCGTCCTGCCGCTGCGCAAGCCCGATGGCAGTTTCGACGGCATTATCGGCATCTCGCTGGATGTGAACTGGATCGACTATATGCTCCGGGCCAGCACCCTGCCGGAAGGCGCCGCCGTCGCCGTCTATGACCGCAGCGGCCAGGTGATCGCCACCAGCAACATGGAAATGGCGCGCGCGGTGGTGAACTCCGACCGCCGACACGGCTTTGCCGGCGGCCAGTCGCGCGACGTCACCGATGCCGGCGGCAACAACTGGCACTACGCCACCGCCTCGCTGATCGGCAATACCATCTTTGTTGCCTATGCCATGGGCGCCACCGAATTGTTCGGTTCGACCGTGCTGCATGTCGGGCTGGATTTCCTGATTCCGATCCTGATGATCGCGCTGGCCTGGGCCGCGATCTGGTGGTTCACCAACCGCGAAGTGACGCAGTGGATATTCTATCTGCGCCGCATCGCCGCCGCCTATCGCACCGGCCATTACGCCATCCGGCCGGATGTGGCGGGCGCGCCCGCCGAATTCCGCTTGCTGGGCGACGCCATGGGCGAGATGGCGGCGGGTATCGAGGATCGCGACCGCCGCCTGCATGAGGCAGTCGACCTCAAGACCACCCTGATCAAGGAAATCCATCACCGGGTGAAGAACAATCTGCAGATCGTGATGAGCCTGCTCTCGCTGCAGGCCAACCAGGTCAAGGACCCGTCGGCGCGCGAGGCCCTGATGCAGGCCCAGACCCGCATCAATGCCCTGGCGCTGGTGCACCGCATCCTCAATGAGCTGGAGAACCAGAGCACGCTGGACATAAGTCAATTGCTGCGGGAGCTGTCGCGCCAGATCGCCGAGGGCATCGGGGCCGAAAATGTGCGGATCGAGGTCGATGTCCCCGGCCGCGTGGTGACGGGCAGTGTCGCGGTGGCCCTGGCCCTGTTCACGGTCGAGGCCCTGACCAACATCTTCAAGCATGCCTTTCCGGACCCGGCGCAGGGCGTGATCCGGGTCCGGATGGAAAGCCTGGCCGACGGCAAATTGCGGCTGTCGATCAGCGATGACGGCATCGGCTTTGCCGACGGCGACGCCGCCCGCAATGTCGGCTCCCGCCTGATCAAGACCTTCGGCCTGCAACTGGGCGGGGTTTCCCAGGTTCGCTCGGTGGCGGGGGAGGGGACGGTGGTCGAACTCGTCTTCCCGGATCCTGATCTGTCCCCCCACACCGCGGCCTCCGCCACAAACGCATAGGGCGGTTGCCGTAAACCGGGACCCGAACGTAGCAGCGCTTGCGATGCGAAGGCCGGAGGGGGTATTCAAAAAAAGAAGCTGGGCTGAGGGCAGGACATGGCCGACACTTTTGACGTCATCGTGATCGGCGGCGGCCCGGGCGGCTATAACACCGCCATTCGCGCCGGACAGCTCGGTCTTTCCGCCGCCTGCATCGACAAGCGCGGCAGCTTTGGCGGCACCTGCCTCAACATAGGCTGCATTCCCTCCAAGGCGCTGCTGCATGCCTCGGAGCGTTTCCACGAAGCCCATTCCGAATTCGCGGCGCTGGGCATCAAGGCGACGGTCGAACTCGACCTGCCCGCCATGATGGCGCGCAAGGACAAGGTGGTGGGCGAGCTCACCAAGGGCGTTGAATACCTTTTCAAGAAGAACAAGGTCGAGCCCATCGTCGGGGAAGCCAGGATCGTCGCGCCCCCGTCAAACGGAAATTTGGGCAAAGTCGAAGTGAAGGGCAAGGACGGCACCCGCACCCTGACGGCGAAGAGCATCGTCATCGCCACCGGCTCGGATGTGGCGAAGCTGCCCGGCGTCACCATCGATGAAAAGCAGATCGTCTCGTCTACCGGCGCCATCGCGCTCAAGGACGTACCCAGGCGGTTGCTGGTGGTGGGCGCCGGCGTGATCGGGCTGGAGCTGGGTTCGGTCTGGCGCCGGCTGGGCAGCGACGTGACGGTGGTGGAATTCCTCGACCGCATCACCCCCGGCATCGATGGCGAAATCGGCAAGGCCTTCCAGCGCGTCCTCACCAAGCAGGGCTTCACCTTCCATCTTTCCACCAAGGTGGTAGGCGTGGAGAAGGGCAAGTCCGGCCTGAAAGTGACGGTCGAACCGGCGGCGGGCGGTGAACGCAGCAGCATCGAGACCGACATCATCCTAGTCGCCATCGGCCGCGTGCCTTACACCGCCAATCTGGGGCTTGAAGGCGTGGGCGTGGCGCTGGACAAGCGCGGCCGTGTCGTCACCGACCATCACTATCGTACCAATGTCGCGGGCATCTATGCCATCGGCGATTGCCGCGAAGGCCCGATGTTGGCGCACAAGGCCGAAGACGAAGCCGTGGCGGTGGCCGAAATCATCGCCGGCAAGCCGGGCCATGTGAATTACGACGCCATTCCCTCGGTGGTCTACACCTTCCCGGAAGTCGCCAGCGTCGGAAGAACCGAAGAGGAATTGAAGGCCGCCGGCATCGCCTACAAGATCGGCAAGTTTCCCTTCACCGCCAATGCCCGCGCCAAGACCATTTCCGCCACCGAAGGCCTGGTGAAGATCCTGGCCGACGCCGCCACCGACAAGGTGCTGGGCTGCCATATCGTGGGCCCGGAAGCCGGCAATTTGATCGCCGAAGTCGCGCTGGCGATGGAATTCGGCGCCGCCTCGGAAGACATTGCCCGCACCTGCCATTCGCATCCGACTCTCACCGAGGCTGTCAGACAAGCCGCGATGGGCGTCGAGGGTTGGACGATGCAGATGTAACCTTCCTTTCCTCCCCCGCATGCGGGGGAGGAAAAGGGGCCGTGCTTACTTTTTCTGCGTCTGAATATGTTCCTGCCTGATCCCCAGGCCAAGTATCCGCGCCGGTATCCGCTGCAGCAGCGGGAAGCGGTTGAACAGTTTCACGAACAGCGGCGGCCGGATGGTCTTGCCGGTGGCGCGCAAGGTCGGCGCCAGCATTGCCCGTTGCGCCCCGATCTGGATGGCCTGGATTACCCGGGTGGGGAATTCGCGGCGCTTCTGCACTTTCTGCAAATCGGCAAAGCGCGGTACGCCCCGATGCATCACCGGGCCCAGGATATTCGCCGTCGCCACCGCATCCTGGATTGCCAAATTGATGCCGACGCCGCCGGCCGGCGACATGGCATGGGCGGCGTCGCCGATGCACAGCAGGCCCGGCCGCGCCCAGCGCGTCAGCCGGTTGACCGCCACCGTCAGCAGCTTGACCTGGTCGAAGCTCTGGATCGTGTCGGCGCGGTCGGCGGCGAAGCCGGCAATGTCGCGCAACCGCGCCCGGAAGCCGGCGATGCCTTCGGCGCGCAGGCGTTCATAGCCGCCCTTGGGGATGCCATAGGCGCATTGCCAGGTATCGCCGCGATAGATCATCACGAAAAAGACACCGCCCTGGATGCGCCCGATCAGGTCCACCGGATCGCCGGCGCGGTGCGGCAGGCTGAGCCAGAGGACATCGAAGGGCGCGCCGATCTCCTTCACCGGCAGGCCGGACTTCTCGCGCAGGATGGAATGGCGTCCATCCGCCGCCACCGTCAGCCCGGCCCGGATCTGGATATTGCCGCTTGGCCCTTTGGCCAGCACGCCGGCAATGCGGTCGCCCTGGGCGATCAGGTCCTTGGCTTCGGTCTCCATCAGCAGATGGAAGTGCGGATACTTCTTCGCCTCCCGCGCCAGGAAATCCAGAAAGTCCCATTGCGGCATCAGGGCGATGAATTTGCAGGGGGCATCCAGATGGGTGAAATCGCCAATGGTGAAGCGCCGCGTCCCGAACTCCACCGCCACATGCGTGATTTTGGCATGGGGCAGGGCAAGGAAATCCTGGAGCAGCCCCATCTCGTCCATCAGCTGCAGGGTCGAGGGATGCACCGTATCGCCGCGGAAATCGCGCAGGAAGTCGCGATGTTTTTCCAGCACCGTGACATCGACGCCCGCCCGCGCCAGCAGCAGCCCCAGCATCATGCCGGCGGGTCCGCCGCCGGCTATCACACACGTCGTTGACAGGCTTTCCATGATGGGAGTTGTCAGCTGGGCTTGGCGGGATGCGTCCCAGCAAGCTGAAACAAATCTGGGCCTCCGGCAAGGCATCCGTCGATTGCTGACTGATGCTGCCCAGCGACGCCTCCACCGACGCCGTGCCGCTGATGCGGGTCAAGTGGAACGAGTTGGTCGAAGCTGGGATCGTCCAGCTAAATAGAGAGGCAGGGCTTGTCGCATCCATGCGTCTGGCGCCGAGGTCGGTGCGGCCCGGTCAAAGACCAGCGAGGCCGTCGCCCAAATTAAATACTCACCATGCTTTGGCGGAGGCCTTTTTTCTCCTTACTCCGCGCGATAGGTTTCTTACCTGTTTGCCAGATTTCGCTCGTGCTTGAAGAGCCGAATTTCGCGCACCAGATTCTCTCGCTTCTTCCGGCATGTGCCATGCGTTCACCGGTCATTGCTCTGAGGACACCCACAATAAGAGGCCCGCATGCTCTTACGCGTTTTGCTTGTCGCTGCCGGTCTTGGAATAGCTGCACCGGCAATTGCGCAGGATTATGCGCGCGAGGTTGCCGCCGCCGCCGCATTGGAGGAAATTTGCCGTGCCGACAAAGGTCAATTGTGGGGCGTGGACCTTTGCGGGCCGCTCATTGTCGTTGATCCCGTCACGCGCGGGGCCTGGGCCAGCCGGGCGGATGGCAACGGCGTGCTGCAGCAAAACGGAGATTTCTGGACAGGGACCCTGCCACAAGGTGTCGCCGTGGCGAATACCTCTGTCGAGTGGGCCGGCGTGCGCTGGATCATGATCACGCGGCCCTTGCCGGCCGATGCCACGGAATTGCGTATTCTTGTGGCGCATGAAGCATGGCATCGGGTGCAGGCTGGGATCGGTCTGGCGGCGCTGGGGTCCGACTGTGCACACCTGGATACCGAGCGTGGCCGATACTTGTTGCGTCTGGAATTGCGCGCCCTGCGCCGTGCCGCTGCCGCAAGGGGAGAGGCGCGCTGGCGCGCTGCGCGCGATGCGCTCGCGTTCCGCGCGGCGCGGTTTGGCGAATTTTCCCGCGCCGCCGCGCAGGAAGCCGCGCTCGACCGTAACGAAGGCCTGGCTGCCTATACCGGCGTCAAATTGGGCGACAGCGATCACGCGCTGGACCGGGCGGCACGCATTTTGGGAGACTATGACGCACGCGAATCCTATACGCGCTCCTACGCTTACGCCTCGGGACCGGCTTATGGCCTGCTTCTGGACGGACGTCGGCCGCGTTGGCGCACCGAACTGGGTGGGGGTGCGCCCGCCGATCTGCTCGCGCGGGCATTGGGCGCCACCTACTCCGCCTCTGCCCTGGCCCGTACTGCGGCCCTTTACGGCGGCGCAGCGATCGCGGCGGAGGAACAGGCCCGAGCCGAAAGCCACCGGGTCCGGATTGCGCAATTGCGTGCGCGCTTCGCCGAAGGCCCACGCCTGCTATTGCCGCTGAAGGCCATGAAAATGGAGTTCGATCCCAATCGGGTTACGCCGGTAGAGGGCCTGGGCGGATTCTATGGGATGCTGATCCTTCGCGACGCCTGGGGCGAATTGCGTGCGACCGACGGTGCGCTCATCTCTTCGGATTTCACCCATGCGGTGGCAGCGTCTCCCGATGCCGGCGGCCTGACCGGTCCCGGCTGGACGCTGAAGCTCAATTCCGACTACCGGATATCGCAAAGGGACGCTATGGGCATTGTGCGCGTCGAATCCGGTCCGCCGGTCCCATAATTCCGATCAATTACGGGTCCGCTGGAGCCGTGAGCGCTGAACGTGTGGACGCGAGAATGGAGTCAGAGATGATTTTCCTGTCTGCCGATGGTAGCCCCGGCCAGACTTGAACTGGCACGTCCCTTTCGGAACAACGGATTTTAAGTCCGGTGCGTAAAACACTAAGTATTTGTTTTCAAATGATATATTACGCACATAACGTGTTAGTGTGTTAGTCAATGTGCTAAATTTAGCGTCATGGAGCCATATATCTAAGCCATTGATTCCTCGTTTATTTTCGGTTGTACCATCAGCCCAAAGGCCAATAAAAGGCCGGTTTCTTGGAAATTGGCGGTCAACCGGCGATTTCACGCCCTCAATAGCGCCCAGTTCTAAGGCGGACCCGAAAGGCCAAGCGGCGAAATTGGTGACGTTTCCATGCTTGCAGCTATTACCCTTATAGGGTAATATCCCTCCGGTGGAAAAGCGCACGCCGCATTACGATCTGGTTCTGGTGCAAGGCGAGGTCGCACGGCTTGGCGCGGCAGCCTTCACAAAGACTGCCCTGGACGGCGGGCGCCTAATGGGCCTGACGACGGTGGAGATGCTGGCGGTAATCGCGTCTTTGTCGCGGCGCAATTTCTACAAAGCGATGACCAGCTTTGGCGATCATCGCGTCTGGCAGGACGTTTATCACGCGACAACGCCCGTCAGAAAAGATGCCTATATCAAGATCACACAGCGCGGGCACGCTCCTGTGATCCAGTTTAAGGAGAGGTGACGATGACGAGAAAATGCACACATTGCGAGAGTCACAAGGGCATGGTCCGCTTTAAGGACGAGACCTTCACCATCAAGCACGCCGGCATGACCGCCAAGGTGGAAGACCTGTCGGGTTGGCGCTGCGAGGCGTGCGGCGAAGTCGAGTTTGATGCCGCCAGTGCGCGGCGTTACGCGGCTGCTGGCGATACGTTGGTGATGCGTGACCGCGAAAGGCAGAGCAAGGAAATCCGTCGGATTCGCCGCAAACTCGGTCTCAGCCAGTTGGCGGCGGCCCGCCTGACGGGCGGAGGACATAATGCGTTCTCACGCTATGAACGCGGCGAGGCTGCGCCTTTGCCGGCCGTGGTCAATCTGTTCCGGCTCTTGGACAAACATCCCGAATTGTTATCCGACCTTGTAGCCTAGGATTGTGGACATCGTAGCCAGCTGGCAGATGAAGGCCCATTCACGGTCCCGGCACCGGCACGGTGATGGTGCAGCGTTGCTCTTTCTTCGCTTTCGTCGCCGCTGTGCGGCAATCTGTGATCTTATCCCGGTTGCTGCTCACAAGGTTGGCGTCAGCGGTTAGCTGCGCCCACCCATCAGGATTTCCAGACCGCATAAGCGCCATGCCTGCATCCCAGCGGCTTGCGTTCATAATGACGGCCGCCGTGGCGCTGTTCAGGCCGAACGGCGTTGCCCGCATCACAAACGGGAATGCGATGAACCCCAGAGCGAGGGCGAGCGCCGCTACGAACAGCAACCGAAGTCTTTGCTGATCTTTCGTCTGGATCGTGCCGATTGTGCTTGCAAGGCGCGAACGCTCGCGCTCCGCGTCCTGGGCGGCGTGGTCGAACTTTTGCACCGCTTCCCGGATCAAGCCGCTGCCAGCATTGGCGATGGCCGCGCCATGCTGCTGCGCCGTCATCTTGAGCGCCGGATGCTTTTGCAGGTTCTCCAAGGAGGCGCCGATGGCGTCCATGCCCTGGCCGATGACGCCGAAGTCCGCGCTATAATCGGGGGCGCGGTTTCGGTCCAAGGCATCCGGGAGTGCTTCAATGGCTTTTCGCAGCACTGAAACCTCGGCCCGCAAGTCCTCGAACGCCTGGGCCGGATCGGCCGCCTGTTGATCTTCCGGCATGTTTTCTTCCCTGTTTCTTATAGTGACATTCCCCGGTCCCGGCCGCGCACGATCTGGCCGATGGCCTGCTCGATGCCGGGCGCTTGCATCACGCGGCCAAGCCGCGATCCCATATCAATGCCCAAATCCTTCGCGCGGGCGCGCATTAGCGATTCAAGCTGCGGATCGCGCTTGAGTTGGCCCGCAATGGATTTCATGCGGGTTTCGATCCGTTCGCGCGCACCGCGTTGATCCCAGCCACTAAGTTTCTCATGCCGTGCTTCCAAGCCCTTCCATTCCTTGACCAGCCGTTCGGCCTGCAGGAGCGGATCGCGCCGCACCCGGTCCTCATGCCGGATGCTGGCGACAAGCTCGGCAGTACGTTCCGGCCCGCGCAACTGCTTCATCGCGCGCCAGGTCTGCGGCTCATGGCGCAGGGCGTTTTGCAAATCCTGGGTCGCGCCCGACCTGGCCGCATCCAGCGCCGCGCCCGCTTCGCTGAGTTCGCGCTTTTGATATTCAAGGGCGGGCAGTTTCTCCGCCCGCATCCGCTCCGCGTCTTCCCACGCGCGCGCATAGCGGTCCACCGCTTGTTCCAAGCCTTGCGTGGGCGGCGGCAT
>DATFFI010000147.1:0-7153 GCA_035250225.1 Rhizomicrobium sp.
TCAGGCTCGCTTGACTATTTTGTATTGCTCGACGGACCGCCTCAGTCGTCGTGGCGCTGCCGTGAAGTATCTGTCCCATAACTCGTCCCTCCGCAGATCGTGGTACAATGAACCATGACTCTTCGGGACTAAACACCTAGCGACAGCGTAGGGCCGGTCGGGGCTCAAAACTGGACGGAAGAAGGGTGCGGGCCTTTTCTTCGATGCCTCCACGGCAGTGGCTTTTATAAAGCCCGAGGTCCGGCCAAGGACCGAGGTCCCGTTCGGGCCGTGGCGCGGCCCGTCTATCCAACGCGAAATCCCTCCCCTATATCTCCCCCATGACCTCCACGCCCATGGCCCCGGTTTCCTGGGGCGAACTGCTCGACAAGATCACCATCCTGCAGATCAAGGCCGAAAGGCTGATCGACGCGGCCAAGCGCGCCAATGTCGTCACCGAACTGACATTGCTGTCGCAGATCGCCGGTGCGGCACTGCAGGAGGCCGCCGCCCTGGTGGCCGAACTCAAGACAATCAATGAAGCCCTGTGGCAGATCGAAGACCAGATCCGCGACAAGGAAGCGGCGGGGGCGTTCGACGCCGAATTCATCGCCCTGGCGCGTTCGGTCTACGTCACCAATGACCGGCGGGCCGAGGTGAAGCGGGATATCAACCGGGCGCTCAAGTCCCAGCTGGTGGAAGAGAAGAGCTACAAGCCCTACGCCACGGGCCCGGCCGGCGGCTCAAAATAACCCGCTTTTGTAAGGAATTACGGCAGTTGCGAAATGGGAACCGCCCAATTCCTGGGTAAGGTTTGCCATGGGTCAGGATAGCGATTGCCTGACCCCAGTGCGGGCCGTATAACCCCGGCCCGCGCACGGGGCTAAACTCGGTCCGAAGGCGCGCGATTCGCTTAGTCGAAGGGATGTGTATGGCAACGCAGATCTCAGCAGAGTACAGGCCTTCCGAATCCGAACCCTTCATGAATGAAAAGCAGCGGGAATATTTCCGCCGCAAGCTCAATGCCATGAAGGACGAAATCCTCAAGGAAAGCCGTGAGACCATCCAGAATTTGCAGGCCGAGACGGTGCCGCATGCCGATTTGGCCGACCGCGCCTCGACCGAGGCCGAACGCCAGCTGGAACTGCGCACCCGCGACCGCCAGCGCAAACTGATCGCCAAGATCGACGCCGCCCTGCGCCGCATCGATGACGGCTCCTACGGTTTCTGCGAAGAGACCGGCGACCCCATCAGCCTCAAGCGTCTCGACGCCCGCCCGATCGCGACCCTGTCGATCGAAGCCCAGGAGCGTCACGAGCGGCGCGAAAAGGTTTATCGCGACGATTGATGCATTCGCGTCCATTCAGAAAAGAAAAAGCCCGGTCTTGCGACCGGGCTTTTTTGCTTGATGAGCGTTCCCTGCATTTTGCCGGGCATCAAGATCTGATTACCAGGGCATCAGGATGTCATAGAGTTGGCTGCCATAGCGCGGCTGCTGCACGTCGCTGACCGTGCCGACGCCGCCATAGGAAATGCGGGCTTCGGCGATCTGGGCCAGGTTGACGGTATTGTCCTGGGTGATGTCTTCGGCGCGGACGATGCCCGACACTTTGAGATCGCGCATTTCGTTGTTGACGCGCACCTGCTGGCGGCCATCGATCACGAAATTGCCGTTGGGCAGGACCTGCGCCACCAGCGCCGCCAGGGTCAGGCTGATGGATTCGGAGCGGTCGATCGAGCCATTGCCGGCATTGGAGGTATCCGAGCCGAGATTGACCAGGCTGCCCGGCGTCATCCCGGTGGGCAGCACCGTTTCCAGGCCGAAGAAGTTGGTCAGGTCGGCGCTGTCGGAATTGGCGCGGCTGCGGGCGGTGGAATTGGAGAGCTTGGCCGCATCCGAGACGGTGATGTTCACGGTGATGATGTCGCCGACATTGGAGGCGCGCGGGTCGCGGAAGAAGCTCTTGGCGCCCGGCTGCCACAGCGAATTGTTGGCGTGGGTGATGGGGACGGCGCGCGGAATGCGGGTGACGATCTCGCGTTCGCTGGGGGCGCCCACCGGCGCCAGGGCGGGCGCCTGGCCGATACTTTCGATCCGTTCCATCGCGCCGCAACCGGCAAGGCCAAGGCCCAGAAGGGCGAAGGCGGCGTTCCTGAGGATGAGCTTGGGCATGGGAAGACCTACTTGCGGGCGGTGTTGAAAGCGGGAGAGGCCATTTCGGCGCGCACGGTGCCGGCGCCGGTGACGGTGGCGGTGACCATGCGGAAGGAAGCCGGGTTCTGCACCGTGACGGTGTCACCGACCCCGCCTTCGCTCATGGCGCGGCCCATGGCCGAGAGCTGGATGCCCGGGGCCTGGAAGGTCATGGTGACGGTCTGGCCCTTGGTGACGACCACCGGACGGCGGACATCCTCGGCGCGGACGGCGTCGCCGGCGCGCAGCAGGCGGCGGGTCTGCATCCCAGCCAGGGTCTCAAATTTGGTCGCGGTGCTGGGCGACAGGGCCGAGCCGGTGACGTCGGCAAAGGTCAGGTCGGATTCGCCGATCACTTCGCCGCGATTGATGTCGCGGGTCGGCACAACGATGCGCAGGGAAGTAGAACCCTGGGGCCCCGGCGCCGCGGAGGCGTTGCCGGCCAGCAGCAGCAGGACGGGCGGGGCGAGCAGCAGGGCCAGCACCAGCAGAAGGCGGCGGGCCCGGGCGAACGAGCCGGTATCGGCGGTGAAGACGGTCGCAAGGTCGGTCATGGCGATTATGCTCCACCCAGACGGGCCGTGTTCTGCAGCATCTGGTCGGCCGCAGAGATGACCTTGGAATTCATTTCATAGGCGCGCTGCGCCGTGATCAGCGAGGTGATCTCGTCCACCGAATTGACGTTGGACGTCTCGAGAAAGCCTTGCTGGATGGTGCCGTAGCCCGGCGAGCCCGGCACGCCCGACTGGGGCGAACCCGAGGCCGGCGTTTCCAGATAGAGATTGTCGCCTTGGGCATTGAGGCCTGCTTCGTTGGGGAAGCGCGTCAGTTCGAGCTGGCCCACCGTCTGCGGGACGGCGTTGCCGGCCACCGTGGCCATCACCTGGCCCTGGGCGTTGACCTGCACCGAGAGCGTGTTCTGCGGGATGGCGATGCCGGGCTGCACGACCAGGCCCTGCTGCGTGACCAGCTGGCCTTCCGGCGAGAGGCTGAAATTGCCGGCGCGGGTGAAGCCGTCGCTGCCATCGGCCATCTGGATGCGGAAATAGCCCTGGCCCTGGATCGCGACGTCGTAGGGATTGCTTGTGCTCTTCAGGTCGCCCTGGGTGGTGACGCGGTAGACCGCGGCGGTCTTGACGCCGGCGCCAATCTGGATGCCGTTGGGCGAGACCGAGCCGGTATCGCTGGTCTGCGAGCCGGGCGTCTGCACCGTCTGGTAGAGCAGATCCTGGAACTCGGCCCGCTGCTGCTTGAAGCCGGTCGTGTTCATGTTCGCCAGGTTATTGGCGATCACTTCGACATTGGTCTGCTGGGCCAGCATGCCCGTGGAGGCGATGGAAAGCGCGCGCATGGTTCAGGTCTCCTACTTCGGCATCGCGCCGAGCCGGCTTATGGCTTGGCGGGAAAGATCTTCCTGGGACTTGGACAAAGTGGCGGTCGCCTCATAGGCGCGCATCACCTCGATCATCTTGGCGATTTCGACCACGGGCTGGACATTGGAGCTTTCCAGAGAACCCTGCTGCACCGCGCTGGTGGCGGCGGTGACGGCCTGGCCGGTCGAATAGAGATTGGCGCCTTCCTTGACCAGCGCCGACTCGTCGGCGAAGGCGGCCAGCCGCAGCTTGCCCAGCTGGTTGGCGGCGCCATTGACGACGCTGGAAATGGTGCCGTCCTTGGCGATATGGATTTCACCATCGGCGGGATTGATGGTGATGGCGCCGCCTTCGCCCTGCACGGCGCTGCCGTCGGAGGTGACGATCCGGCCCTGCGCATCCAGGGCAAAATGGCCGTCGCGGGTGTAGCGTTCGCCCGCCGGGGTGGCGACGACGAAGAAACCCTTGCCGTTGATGGCGACATCGAGCGGCGCGCCCGTATAGTTGATGGCGCCCTGGCTGACGTCACGGGTGATGCCGGCGTCCTTGACGAAGCTCACCTGCTGCGGGCCGGTCTGGCCTTCGGTCGCAGGCACCGTGGTGATGTATTCCTCGAACTTGGCGCTCTCGCGCTTGAATCCGGGCGTCGAGACGTTCGCGATGTTGTTCGCGATGACGTCCATCGAGCGGTACGCAGCCAGCTGCTGCGAAAGACTAATGAGAAGTGAACTATCCATTGTACGCCTCGAATCCTTTCTGGATCGACGGACGACACGTTGCAGCGGCCGTGCCAGCGGGAAAGCCGTGATTTCGCTGGATTTTTCGATTCACCCGGACGGGATGCGGAAAATTCTGCCGGGCCACAAGCGCCCGGACCGGCAATTTCAACCGCTCCTTAACCACGTTTGCTTACCGTGACGGCCGAGACGAAGGAAAAGCACCCTCATGGCGAAGAAAGAGTCAGAAGCCGAAGACGACGCGCCGGAAGGCGAGAATGCCGAAGGCAGCGCGCCTCAAGCGCCGAAGGGCCTGAAGCGCTTTCTCACCAGGAAAATGCTGATGATCGCGGTGCCGGCCTTGTTGCTGGTGCTGGGTGGCGGCGGCGCCGGCGCCTACTTCTTTCTTATGAAGGGCGATGAGGGCGCGCATGAAGTGGTCGAGGAAGTGCCCCTGACCCCACCGGAAGTCGCCTTCAGCGACATCGAGAAACTGACTGTTAACATTCAGGGCGCCGACGCCACCCCCGCCTATCTGCAGCTTTCGGTTTCGCTGGAGCTGGAGAATGAAGAGCAGAAAGCGGCGATGGAATCGCTGCTGCCGCGGGTGAAGGACCAGTTCCAGGCTTACTTGCGCGAACTCAGGCTCGAGGACCTCAAGGGGTCGGCCGGCGTGCTGCGCATCAAGGAAGAACTGCTGCGCCGGGTGAATGTGGCCGCCGCGCCCTACAAGGTGCGCGACGTGCTGCTCAAGGAAATGCTGGTCCAGTAACCGCCGGATAGGACGTATTCAAATGGCCGAAGAAACCCAAACCCAGGACGTGGCGGCCGAAATGGCGCCGCCGGATGCCGGCGCGCCCAGCGCCGCCGAACGCGTCCTCAACCAGGAGGAAATCGATTCCCTTCTTGGTTTTGACGTCAATGCCGACCAGATGCAGGACAAGTCGGGTGTCCGCGCCATCATCAATTCGGCGCTGGTCTCCTATGAACGCCTGCCGATGCTGGAAATCGTCTTCGACCGCCTGGTGCGGCTGATGACCACCAGCTTGCGCAATTTCACCAGCGACAATGTCGAAGTCAGCCTGGATTCCATCACCTCGATCCGTTTCGGCGACTATCTCAATTCGATCCCGCTGCCGGCCATCCTGGCGGTATTTCACGCCGAAGAGCTTGATAATTATGGGCTTTTTACGGTCGATTCCAACCTGATCTACTCGATCGTCGATGTGCTGCTGGGCGGGCGCCGCGGCTCGTCCGCCATGCGCATCGAGGGCCGGCCCTACACCACCATCGAGCGCACGCTCGTCCAGCGCATGATCGAGGTCATCCTGGCCGACATGCGCGCCGCCTTCGAACCCCTGGCGCCGGTGAATTTCAGCCTGGACCGCCTGGAAACCAATCCGCGCTTCGCGGCCATCGCCCGTCCGGCCAACGCCGCCATCCTGGTCAAGCTGCGCATCGACATGGAAGACCGCGGTGGCCGCACCGAACTGCTGCTGCCCTATGCGACGCTGGAGCCGATCCGCAAACTGCTGCTGCAGCAATTCATGGGTGAAAAGTTCGGCCGCGACTCGATCTGGGAAGGCCATCTGGCCACCGAGCTCTGGTCCACCAAGGTCGATATTGAAGCCATCCTGGACGAACAGACCATGCCGATCAGCCAGGTGCGCAACCTGGAAGTCGGCCAGACCCTGATGCTGGGCGCCACGCCCGACTCCAAGATTCACTTGCGCTGCCGCGGTGTGCCGCTGCTGACGGGCCGCATGGGCCGGGTGGGCACCTCGGTGGCGGTCAAGGTCGATGAAGCCGTCGAACGCACCGACGCCTCCCACTCCCTTTAATTCACACGAGACCGGATATGACCCCTACCTTTGTCGCCGAACTGATCCTGGAAGTGCTGCTGGCCGCCACGCTCTGCTATTGCATCGTGCTGGAGCGCCGTCTTGCCGCCGTGCGCAAGGGCCAGGAAGGCCTGAAAACCCATATCGGCGAGCTGAATATGGCGATTTCCGGGGCCGGCGCGTCCTTGCGCGCCCTGAAGGCGGCAGCCGGCGAAGCGGCGCAGACGCTGGACGAACGCCTGAGGCGCGCCCGCCTGCATATCGACGAGCTTTCGGTGCTGGCCGCTTCGGGCGAGCGCATCGCGGAAAGAATGGAATGCGCTGCGACGCAGCGCGGAGGGATGGAAGATGCCGCCGCCAGCCCGCGTATCGCGCGTGATACTCCCGACATGCTGCTGCCTTCCACCAGCATCATGAATCGTCTCAACACCGCCAGAGTTTCCTCGTGAAAAAGCATGAGCCAGGTATGAAGAAGTTTGCGCTTCCCCGCTTTGCCCCGCGTCGCTTTCTGAGGCTTCTGCCCGGCGTCATGCTGGCCACTGCCGTGATGCTGGTGCTCAACGGCACCGGCCTGATCGAAAGCGGCATGGCCCTGGCGCAAGGCGCCGCCAATGCCGTGGCCGCGCCGACACCGTCCAACCGCGACTATGCCGACAATGACGAACAGATCGCCTCGGCCGCGCAGGCCGACGTCCTGACCGGCCTGTCGCGCCGCCGCACCGAGCTGGATGCGCGCGAAACCCAGATCAAGATGCAAAGCGACATCCTGGCCGCCGCCGAAAAGCGCGTCGACGCCAAGATCGCGCAGCTCAAGACATTGCAGGACAAGATCGCCGGACTTCTGGTCAATCTCGATGACAGCCAGAAGGCGCAGGTCGCCGCCCTGGTGAAAACCTACGCCGCGATGAAGCCGGCCAACGCGGCTCGCATCTTTGAAACCATGCCGGAAAGCGTGCTGGTGCCGGTGGCGCAGCAGATGAAGCCCGACGTGCTGTCGCTGGTCCTGTCGCAGATGAACCCCGAAAAGGCCAAGGACCTCACGGTCAAGCT
>DATFFI010000148.1:0-12550 GCA_035250225.1 Rhizomicrobium sp.
GCTCTCTCAGGCTCGCTTGACTATTTTGTATTGCTCGACGGACCGCCTCAGTCGTCGTGGCGCTGCCGTGAAGTATCTGTCCCATAACTCGTCCCTCCGCAGATCGTGGTACAATGAACCATGACTCTTCGGGACTAAACAACTAGGCTCTTAATTTCATCAAGAAATGCCCATGTCCAACCCCGGTAGCGCTACCCCGCAAGCAAGCTACCCAAAGCAAGCCATTGTCGTTGTTCATGGCTAAGCTACGTCCTTCGGCGACATCCACAGCAGCTTGGTGCATGCGAAACGGGCGGCAGAATTGGCGCATCTCCGCTTGATGGCCCAACCCTGGCTTCTGCACTGTTCTCTTGCCGGCGCTATCGCAGTTTCAAAAAAACTAAATCTGAGCGAAGCGCTTGAAGCACATCACGCTCTAAAGGAAGTGCGCGCTTTTGCTGGCTAGCTGCATGCAATCTCAGGTTTGCCATGTTGAGCCCCATCTCAGCCAATCGCGAAACGGGGGCTACAAAAGGAGCAGCACTGCTAGCAGAAAGCTAAATCGTTGCTTTTTTAAGCGGTTTTTTGGGTGATGGCGGACAGGGTGGCGGAGACACCCTTTCAATAGGGTCCGCATCCCTCCGATTTTCAAGAGTTTCCGCGGATTTTTCGGTGAAGATCGTCGGTATCAATTCGCAGCCATTCGATGTGATCCGCTGCTGTTCTTAGGCTAATTCTTAGGGTGAAGTATCCCAACTATCGAAGCCATTCCTATTCGTGATCCTCACCCCAGGACGGGGTAAGTTTATCAAACAGTTCTTCTCGATTTTGCTTTGCCCATTTTAGGAATAGAGCACCCGCAGGCATATTGAACATAGGTTTAATTGTTTGAAGCCACGTTTCATACTCATCCTGAGGGAGACAGGCGGCACCCCAAATCAGACAAGGCTGCTCAACCGATGCGAATTGTCCAAACGCGGTTTTACTTTTTCTAAAAAAGTTCAGTGCCCCCGCCCTACCGCGAATCAAATTGAGTTGCCGCCGATCTAGCGGGGCATTCAGAACCTCAAGCTCTTTTGCCTTCTTTGCGCCGATGGGCACCGTACCTCGCGCGAATAGTTCTAACAGCCACGATTTGATGAGCTGAATACTCACGGCGGGAGGTGATAAAATAACCTCCACAATTTCGTCAGTCAGGTCGTCAAAGCAGTCTGGATACTCCGCTTCCAGTGCCTGCATAAGCAGCACAACTTCTTTCGCGAAAACAACAAGTTCAGAAAAATTTTCTGTGATATATTCAATCGCGCTTTCCGGAGTGGCGATCTTTAACGCACGGAAGATCACCTTTATTCGGCCCATGTCGAACGAATCTTTTCCGACCTCCTCCTGAAGAAGTCCGAGAAGATTCATACTTTTGAGTTTGTCGACCTCGTCCTGATCGGGCTCATCGTCGAAATAGAGATTGCTGGTTAGCGCGTCTAAAGCGTCGCCCTCCGCTTGATCCGAAACATCGGCTAGCATCTCTTTCAAATGAGCAAGATATTCGGAGCGAGAATAAACGCGCGTTTTTGCGGCATTGAGCGAAAGACCTTCGTTGATTGCCAGGTGCTCTGCCAGCGACGCCAACACTTCGTAAGGCTCCTCACCAGCACGAAGGAAAATTCTGAAATCATCGACAAACCGGGTCGCGATTTTGCCTTCATGTTGCAGCGCCAAATCCGTATCACAAAGAGAGAGTTCCGCTAAGAGCCTCGCAGCGCTCCCTCCCACAGGTAATCCAAACGACTGCTTTGCCCGAATAACCTTGATGTGCTTCTTAATAAATTCGGCGGCTCGATGAGTCTTGGCGGCTTGATGAAGCAAGTTATCTAGACGATGGAAATTGATCCGGGCATAAAAATCAGAAATGTCCGTCGCCACTACTTTTTTTATCTTTAGATTGCCTTGCACCAACGTTTGTTGTGCATTTAGCCAATCTTTAAATGTCTGTTTCTTTGAAAAGATGGCGCTCTTACCATCGGGAGCGAACCTGTATGAAAACGCTTCAGTTCCAGTTGCGGGCAGCCTTTTCGCTTCTATCTTTTGTCCGATCTCAATCGTTGACGCCAATAGCAGCACCGTATCGATAACGGGCATCTGATGCACAATTCGAAAGCCGTACCTGCTTTTCGGTGCCAACGCTTCTATGGCGGTTTCGGGGGAATAAGTGTCCAAATCGAGCTTGGCGAGTTCTTTCACCAACTCTTTCTCTTGATCGCGCAGAAAAACAAGCTCGGGCAAATGCGGAAACACATCAGTGTCCCCATATTTACTTAGATGCCTTATTGCCTGCGTCAGAGATGACGCTGAAAGAAAATATGCCATCTGGGTATTGGGTCGGCCGCTTTCGGCGAATTGAAATTCTCATAATACGCGGCCGGACAAACTGTCCGCCGAACTCAAAGGAGTGCAACGCACGCTAATGAACTCATCATCGCAGATGACGAGCAGAAGCGCAGTGCGCTATCCACAGATTTCGAGTTTGTCGCGCTAAAGCACTGAAAAAGCTAAGCGATGTTTTCGCTTAGGGCGTCTCTTAGGGCCGGAAGGATGCAGCTCTAAATTTCTATAAGCTATTGAATTACTTAGTATATTTCGTGGCGGACAGGGTGAGATTCGAACTCACGGTACGCTTGCACGTACGCCGCATTTCGAGTGCGGTGCCTTCAACCACTCGACCACCTGTCCGTCGAAACGGGTGATAGCCGCGCCCGCCCGGCAAGGCAAGCGCCGGGCGCTAAGCCCTCACGTCCAGACGGGTTTTGGCCGCCAGGGCCGGTTCCAGCCGCGCCAAGATGGCCGTCATTTCCGCCGCAAAGCCGAAGGGCGGGTTCAGAACCAGCAGGCCGGCGCGGGCCAGCCTGCCCTCCGGCGCCGCGATCCCGATTTCGATGGTCAGCGCCCGCGCCCCGGTGGCCAGGGCCTCGCCGACAAAGGCCTCGGCAGCGCCCGGCGTCTTGATGGGATACCAGATCAGATAGATGCCGGTGGCAAAGCGGCGATACGCGGCGCGCAAACCCGCGGCCAGCAGCGCGAACTCATCCGCCGCTTCAAAAGGCGGGTCGATCAGGATGAGGCCGCGCCGTTCGGCGGGCGGCAGCAGCCTGGGCAGCCGCGCATAAGCATCCGCCTCTTCCACACCCGCCTTGCGCCAGGGCGCCAGCACCTGTTGCAGCAGTTCGGCTTCCTCGGGATGCTTTTCGATCGCCACCAGCCGGTCCGAGGGGCGCATCAGCCGGGCGGCGATCAGGGGCGAGCCGGGATAGGTTTCGCCCTGCCCGGCAATTTCCAGATAGGCGGCGAGCGCATCCGGCAACGGCGCGGCGAGATTCTTCAGCAAGCCGATGCCGTTGCCCGCTTCGCCGGTTTTCCTGGCCTGCTCGCCGGCCAGGTCATAGGCGCCGCGGCCGGCATGGGTGTCAATCACCGCGAACGGCGCATCTTTTTTCTTCAGATGCGCCAGGATGGCGATCAGCGCGATGTGTTTGACCACATCGGCAAAATTGCCGGCATGATAGCCGTGTCGGTAGTTCACTTACTGCCCCCTCTACCCTTCGCAGCTTACGCGATGCTTCGGCTTGCGCCAAAGCGCCGAGCGCTGCTACGGGCACCTCCCCCGTGGTCGCTTCGCTACGGGGAAGGAGGCTAGTTACACTTGTCCGCGAGCTTGTCGTTGATCTGGTCCTGGGAGAGATCATAGTCCTGAACCCAGACGCGCAGCCGACGATCGCCGATCAGCATATCCTGCACCCCGAAATGGGTGAAGTTGCCGACAATGATGTCGCCCTTCTCCGGCTTGTAGCCGCCATACCATTCCAGCAGGGCATAGCGCTTCTCGCCCATCTCGACCACGAACAGGTCGTGGCACTTGACCGTGACCAGCATGACCTTGGCGTCCGCCGCGGAAGCAGCGGCTGGCAGGAAAGCCAGCAGGGGCAGCAGGCGAGAGAACATGCGCATGCCGCCCAATCTAGCGGCAAAAGCCGACCAAAATGCTAAGCGCCCGCGCTGTTTCGCCGCCTTTTACGCGACTTTCCACCCTCGGGGCCCGTGCCATCATGGGGCGTTTTCGGAGGTTTCCATGCTCAAGGGTAAAGCGGCGGTCGTCACCGGTTCCACCAGCGGCATCGGCCTTGCCATCGCCCGGGCGCTGGCCGCCGACGGCGCCGCCATCCTGCTCAACGGCTTCGGCGAGACCGCCGCCATCGAAGCGGCCCGCCATGGCATCGAACAGGAATTCGGCGTGCGCGCGCGCTATTGCCCCGCCGATATGAGCAAGCCGGACGAAATCGCCGCCATGATCGCAACCGCCGAAAAGGAACTGGGCGGGGTCGATATCCTGGTGAACAATGCCGGCATCCAGTTCGTCTCGCCGGTGGAGGAATTCCCGGTCGAGAAATGGAACCAGGTCATCGCCGTCAATCTTTCCGCGGCCTTCCATGCCATCCGTGCCGCGGTACCGGGGATGAAGGCGAAGCGATGGGGGCGCATCATCAACACCGCCAGCGCCCATGCCCTGGTCGCCTCGCCCTTCAAATCGGCCTATGTCTCGGCCAAGCATGGCATCGCCGGCCTGACAAAGAGCGTGGCGCTGGAGACCGCGCAATCCGGCATCACCGTCAACGCCATCTGCCCGGGCTATGTCTGGACCCCGCTGGTCGAAAAACAGATTCCCGACACCATGGCGGCGCGGGGCCTGACGCGCGAGCAAGTGATCAAGGATGTGCTGCTGGCGGCCCAGCCGACCAAGGAATTCGTCACGGTGGAGGAAGTCGCCGCCCTGGCGCTCTATCTCAGCGGCGACATGGCGCGCTCCATCACCGGCGCGATTATATCCATGGATGGTGGATGGACCGCTGCCTGAGGCCGCACCCTTCGCTTACGCTCGGGCATGCGTCGTTCGAAATGGCCGTCACGCTACGCTGCCGCTCATGACGGCCATTTCGTCGCTGCGCGACCACTGTGCATGGACCGCCGCCTGACGGTGCAGCCTGCAGATCGAAAAAAATGGTCCCGCCTCGCGGCGGGACCATCGGCGCCTGCCTCACCCTGGCTAGCGTGAGGGCGCCGGCGTGCTCCCGGAGGGTGTGGTGGAGCCGGTGCTGCTGCTGGCCTGCTGATCGCTCGGCACCCGGCAAGGGGTGGACGGCGTTTCGCCATTGCGGACACGCGTGGCGTCCGCGGCCGAACAAGTGGGCAAATTCGCCCCCGACGACTGGCTTTGTGACGACTGGCTTTGTTCCCCGCCCGCGGCCGGCGCCGGACTCTGCGCCATTGCGGCCTGGCTCAACGCCAGAAGGCCAATCACGACTAAGGATTTTCTCATCACATACTGCTCCTTGCTTGAAACCCCGCAGCTGGGCGCGATTGTGCATGGGGGACGCGCCGGCCGAAGGGACAATTTTGGGACACGCCGGAAAGGGGCGCGCGCAAGCCATCACGTGATGTGAATGACAGGAACCGCGGGACGGCGTTAATGGGCGTGATAGCCGCGATACCAGTCCACGAAAGTCTGCAGCCCTGCTTCGATCGGCGTCACGGGCTCAAACCCCAGGTCACGGCGGCTGGATTCGATATCGGCAAAGGTGTGGGTGACATCGCCCGGCTGCATCGGCTCCAGCACCAGCCGGGCTTTGACCCCGATATTGCGTTCCAGGATGGCGACAAAATCGGTGAGCTTCTGCGGCCGGCAATTGCCCAGATTGTAGAGCGCATGCGGCGGCGTTCCGCGCGGCGGACGGTCGAGCGCACGCAGGACGCCATTCACGATGTCGTCGATATAGGTGAAGTCCCGCCACATCTCGCCATGATTGAAGATGCGGATGGGCCGCCCCTCGATAATGTCGCGGGTAAAGGAATAATAGGCCATGTCGGGCCGGCCCCAGGGCCCATAGACGGTGAAAAAGCGCAGCCCCGTGCAGGCGACGCCATAGAGATGGGCATAGGTCTGGGCGATCAGCTCGTCGGCGCGCTTGGTCGCGGCATAGAGCGACTGGGGGCGGCCGACATCGTCGGCGATGTCGAAGGGCACCTTGGTGTTGCCGCCATAGACCGATGACGAACTGGCATAGACGAAATGATCCAGCCGCTTCAGGCGGCGGGCCAGTTCCAGCATCGCCACCTGCCCCATGACATTGGCCTGAACATAGGCAAAAGGGTTTTCGATCGAGTAGCGCACGCCGGCCTGCGCGGCCAGATGCACAATGGCGGAAATATCGGGTTCGGACGCCAGACCCAGCACGGCATCGGGATTGGAGATATCCAGCGGCCGGAAGGCGAAGCCGTTACGCCGGGCCAGCAGCGCCAGCCGGCTCTCCTTCAACGAGGGGCTGTAATAGCTGTTGAGATTGTCGACGCCCAGCACCTCCTCGCCCCGCGCCAGCAAGGCCAGGCAGGCATGATAGCCGATGAAGCCGGCCGCGCCCGTCACCAGGATCATGGCAGATCACTCCGCCGCCACCGCCAGAACCGGGGCGGGCCGCACGGCCGGCCGGCCGATGCTGACATAGCGGAAGCCATAGGACTGCATCTGCTCGGGACCATAGATGTTGCGCAGATCGACGATCAGCTTCTGCTTCAGCAACTGGCCGACCCGCACCAGGTTGAGGGCGCGGAACTGGTTCCATTCGGTCAGCAGGACCAGGCCGTCGGCGCCTTCCATCGCCTCATAGGCGTCGGCGCAGGTCTCGATATCCATCAGCTTGCGCGCCTGCGGCATGCCTTCCGGGTCGAAGGCGCGCACCGTCGCGCCCATCGCCTGCAGCGCCGGCACGATGGCCAGGCTGGGCGCGTCGCGCATATCGTCGGTATTGGGCTTGAAGGTCAGGCCCAGCAGCGCCACGGTCTTGCCGGTCAGATCGCCGCCGAAGGCTTCGGCGATCCGGTCGGCCATGGCGCGCTTGCGCGCGTCATTGACCGCCACCACCGCTTCCACCATGCGGCTGGGCGCGCCGCGATCCTGCGATATCTTCAGCAGCGCCAGCGTATCCTTGGGGAAGCAGGAGCCGCCAAAGCCCGGGCCGGCATGCAGGAACTTGCCGCCGATGCGCTTGTCCAGGCCCATGCCGCGGGCCACATCCTTCACATCGGCGCCGACCTTCTCGCACAGATCGGCCATTTCGTTGATGAAGGTGATCTTGGCCGCCAGGAAGGCGTTGGAGGCGTATTTGATCAGTTCGGCGCTTTCCCGGCCGGTGAAAAGGATCGGCGTCTCGTTGATGAAGAGCGGGCGATAGATCTCGCGCATCACCTCGCGGGCCCGTTCGCCCTCGCAGCCCACCACCACCCGGTCCGGGCGCCGGAAATCCTCGATGGCGGACCCTTCGCGCAGGAATTCCGGATTCGAGGCGACATCGAAATCCGCGTCGGGGCGCGCCTCGCGGATCACGGCCTGGACCTCGCGCGCCGTACCCACCGGCACGGTGGATTTGGTCACCACCACCGTATAGCCGTTCAGGCCCGCGGCGATGTCCCGCGCCGCCTGGAAAACATAGCTGAGATCGGCATGGCCGTCGCCGCGCCGCGTCGGCGTGCCGACCGCGATGAAAACCGCTTCGGCGCTGCGCACGGCTTGCGTCAGGTCGGAAGAAAAGGAGAGACGTCCCGCCCGGCCGTTCGCCGCCACGATTTCCGCCAGTCCGGGCTCATAGATGGGAATGTGCCCGGACTGAAGCGCTTCCACGCGCGCGCCGTCGCAATCCACGCAGGTCACTTCATGGCCGAACTCCGACAGGCACGCGCCGGAGACAAGGCCCACATATCCGGCTCCGACCATGACGATCCGCATGCACTGTCCTTTCACGAAAAATGGCGACAAGGAACCTTAAGCGCGTTTTGCGGTGCGGGCTGTGACATTGCCGTGATATTCGCCGCAGCGCACGCGAAAGGCGCTGGCAAGCGGCTAAGCCGATGTTAGACCTGAACTATCGCCAGTATCGCAACGCAAGAGCAGGTCCGGTCGATCGATGCGAATGAAACAGCTGGATGCGCTGCGCGCCATCGCAATTCTCCTGGTGATGGTGGAACATTTCGGCGGCCAGACTCTCAATGCCTATATCCCCATCGGCGCGGGATCGGTGGGCGTGGGCCTCTTTTTCACCCTTAGCGGCTTTCTCATCACCGGCATCCTGCTGCAAAGTTTCGAGACGGGGGCGAGCAAGGGCGCGGTGTGGATGGACTTCTATGTCCGCCGCCTGCTGCGGCTGATGCCGCCCTATTACGCGGTGATCGCCGTGCTGGTGCTGCTGGGAATTCCGCCGGTGGTGGAGTCCTGGCCCTGGGATCTGGCCTATCTCTCCAATGTCCATGTCGCGCTCGGCGGCAGAGAAACCGTGTTCTGGACCCTGGCGGTCGAGGAGCAATTCTATCTGCTCTGGCCGTTCGTCATCGCCTTCGCGCCGCGGCGCTGGCTGGTGCCCGTGATCCTGGCGATGGTGGGATTCAGCCTGCTGTTCAAACTGGGCATCGTGGCGGCAGGACTGGATACCAGCGCGGTCACCCGCCTTCTCTTCGCCAATTTCGTGCTGCTGGGCGCGGGCTGCCTGCTGGCGGTGGCGAGTTTCGAGGGCGGCCGCGCCAACAGTTTCGATTGGTACCAGGGCATCGCGCGCACCTGGTTCACCCTTACGGCGCTGCTGGGGCTGAGCGCCGCCATCCTGTCATGGCTGCTCTTTCCCAAGGAAGGCGGCATGGTGCGCTATTTCACCAACGACATGCTGTGCGGTGCTTTTTATTCCTGGCTCATCCTGCAGGCGGCCATCGGCATCCGCGGCCGGATCGGACGCATCTTCGACAATCCGGCCCTGCAATATGTCGGCCGCATCAGCTATGGCCTCTATCTGGTGCATAACTGGATGCCCGAGATTGTCGCCCGCTATCTGGGGCCGATGCCGAAATATCAGGCCGGCGTGATCGTCCTGGCCGCGACCTTCGCCATCTGCATCCTGTCCTGGCATTTCTTCGAACGCCCCATCCTGGGGCTGAAGCGCTTTTTCCGCACCAGCGCCCAGCCGCCCGCGGCGCGGCCGCAAAAGGCGGACAAGGCGCGCGAACGCGCCGCCGCCTATTGACCGCCCAAACACTCCCATGGGAAATAAAGGCGATATTTCCGCAATTTTTCGGGTTTGCGCTTGAAACTCAAAGCCTTATCGATCACAGGCCTGGCTGTGGCCGCGCTCCTGGCGCAAGACCCCGCCCTTGCCCAAACCCGCCTCAATCCCAACGCCCAGGCCCAGATTCCGGCCCGCAATCCCGTGACGGCGCAGCAGCAAAGCGATGCCCTGCCCGAAGGCATGGGCGTGCTGGACCGCGCCCGGCCGGAATATGACGCCGCCGGCCTGGTGCTGGGCGCTTTCACGCTTTACCCCAGCCTGGCCGCCGGCATCGGCGTGGACGACAATATCTACCGGGTGCCGGTGGCGACCGCGAGCGCGCTGTTCACCGTCTCGCCCCGGCTGGACCTGCGGGGGAGCTGGGACGAAGACACGCTGCAACTCTTCGGCCAGCTCGATCACTATGCCTATGCCGACCGGGACACGGAAAGCCGCACCAACTGGATGCTGGGCGGCGCCGGCCGCAAGGATCTGGGGCCGGGCAGCTTCCTGGGCGGTACCGGCTCCTATTTCGACACCCATGAGACGCGCACATCGCCCGATCTCTCGCTGCTGGCGCTCAGCCCCACCCGCTATCAGCGGCTGCATGCCGACGGCACGATCAGCGGCCAGTTCAGCGTCTGGACCCTGTCGGCGTCCGTCAATGTCGACCGTTTCGATTTCGATCGCACGGCGCTGACGGGCGGCGGCACGCTCGACAATGGCGATCGCAACCGCAATGCCTACCAGCTCACCGGCAAGGCCGCCTATGAGGTGAGCCCCGGCCAGCGTCTGTTCGCGCAAGTCACCTATGACCGGCGCGATTTCGACCGCCTGCTGGACCGCAACGGCGTCAACCGCAGTTCCGACGGCTACCGCCTCAATTTCGGCGCCGAACTGATGCTGACGCCGGTGATCCGCGCCATCGGCTATGGCGGTTGGCTGCAGCAGAACCATGCCGCGCCCCTGACCGACACCAGCACCGTCGATTTCAATCTCCAGATCGACTGGTTCGTCACCGAATTGTTCACGGGGCACCTCTATGCGGCGCGCCTGATCGAGGATACCACCAATGCCGGAGCCTCGAGCGTCGATGTCCGGCGCATCGGCGCCTCGCTGGATTACGAGCTGTTGCGCGAATTCATCCTCCAGCCCTATCTGCGTTACGACGATGAACGCTTCGAAGGCATTGCCCGCAACGACCGCACCGTCTCCGCCGGGCTGGAAGCCCGCTATCTGCTGAACCAGCATGTCGCCGCCTATGCCGGCTATGCCTTCGAGCAGCGGGACACCAACGCGGCCGGCCGCAACTTCACCAGCAACGTCTTCACTTTCGGGCTGCGCGGCCAGTTCTGAATCAGTGCGGGCCGTGGGAATCCCGCGCCATGGCCAGGGCGGCGCTGACATTGGTGGTGGCATAGCGCCATCCCAGCCGCTTGGGTTCCAGCGCCATGCGATAGGCCCATTCCAGTCCCGCCTTCTGCATCACGCCGGGCGCGCGCGAACGCTGGCCGGAGAGGAAATCGAACAGGCCGCCGCAGGTGCGCACCCAGGTCAGGCCGGGAATGAGGTGCTTGAAGCGATGCGCCAGCAGCAATTGCTCGGGATTGCCCACGCCGATCCAGAGAATGTCGGGCCTGGTGGCGGCGATCTGCCGGGCCACCGTCTCGATCTCGCTACGGTCGAAATAGCCGTCGCGCGCGCCTGCCAGCTCCAGATAGGGATAGAGGACGCGCACCCGCTCCACCGCCAGGGCGTTCATTTCGGGTGTCGCGCCCAGGATATAGAAGCGCATGCCCTGGCGTGACGCCGCCCTGGCGGCGGCATGAAACCAGTCGGTGGTGGCGACCCGCTCAGGCAGCGGCGCCTGTGTCACCAGCTGCGAGGCAAACACCACCGACATGCCGTCGGCGGCGACATAGTCCGTTTCCAGGATCGCCCGGCGGAACTGCGCATCCTCGGCGAACATGGCGATGACCTGGCCGTTCACCGTGGTCGCCACCTTGGGCGGGACATCGCCGCGTCGCTTGCGCCGCCAATCCGCCAGCATCTGCCGGCACCACCCACCCGAGGTCAGGCGATGGACCGGCACACCGCCGATCCAGACGCGATTGTCCGTGCGATCCAGTTCCGCCATCTCTATCTCCTTTGCGAGGTTGCGAGCATTTGCTGGTACTGCGCCGCGCCTTGCGGACAATCCGGCGTCCGGTCCGAACCCAGTTCCAGGCTGCGCTGGCAAAGCCAGGCCGTGATGCGCAGCGTCGCGCCCGCGGCTTCAAACGGCCTGTCCGGCACCGCCGCCCGGCCCTGCACCGCGGAAACCCGGCCCAGCCCCCCGACATCGGCGGGACTGTCGATGATGCGCAGCGTGCCGTTGGCGGCCCCCGCCACGATGCGCGTATCCACCGCGTCGCGCGCGGCGGGCCGCGATCCGGCAAAGCGCAGGACCCGGGCGCGGACATCGGACGGCGCCGTCAGTTTTGCTTCGACCGGTGGCGTCGCGGCCAGCACGAAGGGACCGCGGCTGGTCAGCGGCCCGGCATCGGCGCGATTGTCCGCCAGATAGATGCGGGCATCGGGATTCATTTCCGCCATCTCGGCCGGGATCTGGACCGCCGTGACATTGCTTCTGGTGTCGGGACCGGCGAGCACGATATTGCCGATGACGCTGGCCCTGAGCGGCGTGGCGCCGGGCACGTCATAGAAGTGGATGGCGTTGTGCCCCGGAGCGGCGATCAGATTGTGGGCCACCAGGACCGAACTGCCGCGCGCGATGACGGGGTTGCGGAACATGTTGGCGGCAAAGAGATTGCCGGTGACCAGCACGCCCTCATTGTCCTTGTTGATCAGCATGCCCATGGAATGGCGGCCCTTGGGATGGCCGGCCCGGTTCAGCGCCTCGGCCACGATATTGTCGCGGAAGGTGACGCGCACGGCACCGCCGGCGATGTCGGCAGCGCCGTCCAGCGACCAGCTCAGGCTGACATTCTCCACCCGTATGTCGCGCACCGGCCGGCTGCCGCCGCCGATGGTGAGGCCATCGCGATTGCCGTCGATGGCGGGCACGCCCGACGGGCCGGGCCGCACCGCGATATGCTGCACCACCAGATCGTCGGCGCGCAGGCGCAGGGAGCCGCCGGCAAGCGTGATGGGCGCGGGCGCGCTCTGGCCGGCAATGGTGGTGCGGGGCACGCCGAGCTTGAGGTCCGATTGCAGATGGATCACGCCGCCGACATCGAAGACGATCACTTTGGGACCTAGGACCTGTACCGCTTCGCGCAACGAACCGGGGCCGGAATCCGCCAGCGTCGTGACATGGATCACGCTGCCCCCCGGCACCGCGCCACCCAGGGTGAGCGCGCCGGCGGCGATGGCGGCGGTCAGGCTAGCCACGGAGGCCCGCCTTTGGGAATCTGGCCTTCTTCAATTCGGTCAGCCGCGCG
>DATFFI010000149.1:0-5747 GCA_035250225.1 Rhizomicrobium sp.
ATGACTATCGCGTGGTCTCGCACCTGCAGACCGACGGCGTCGCCAATACCTTCTGGAAGGCCACCATCCAGGCCACCTCGTCCGGCAAGCTGTCGGGCAAGGGCCTGGCGCCGGCGCTGTATGACAGCTTCACGGTTCGCCGCGACGGCCAGAAACAGCAGGTTTCACTGACCTATGGCAACAGCATGCCCAAGCTGTTCGCCGAGCCCGCCTACAACACCACGCAATGGCCGGTGAAGCCGGAGGAACAGCGCAACACCTTCGATCCGCTCAGCGCCGTGATGTCGATCGTGTCCGGATCGCTGGCGCAGGGCAGCAACAGCCCCTGCAACGTCACCGCGCCGGTGTTCGATGGCCGCCGCCGCTACAATGTCGAGATGAAAAAGGTCCGCGATATCGACATCAAGCTCGATAACGGCCTGTTCGCCGGCAAAGGCATGCTCTGCCAGCTGCGCTACGTCCAGATCGCCGGCTTCCGCCCCACCGTGCTGCGCGATCGCGACCGCTATCCGGTGATCAATGCCTGGTTCACCACCGTGAAGGGCGCCACCCGTGAGTATACCGTGCCGGTCCGGGTCTGGACCGAGACCAGCTATGGCGTGATCGCGGCCGTGGCGACCCAGCTCAAGGTCGACGGCAACAGCCCGCGTTCCTGACGCGGGCCTTTTGGCCGCTGGCGGCGTCGGCTCGTCGCTCCTGGCCAGCGGACCAAATGCCCGGCGTCAGTGCGATAGCGGACGGGTCTGCGCCCGTTTCCCTCCGCTCACGGAAGATTGGCGCCGTCACCCGGGCTGGCGGCTATAGATTCGTAGCCCTACCAGATATGGTGGTTGAAGCGGCCCGCGAGACTCCTAAATGTATGAGAACAAAGGCGGATATTTAATCAGTTAGTGATTCGGACGACGTTTGTTCTAGTATTGTTCGATTCTGTAACCAAGCATCCACAGCAAGGCCTTGATCCGGCGAAATTAACAGCCTTAAAGGCCGCTTTTGCTTGCCCCTTGGGCGGCAAAACCCCAATTCTCGGTCCGATGCGCTCCCGCGACCTTCCCCACCCCAAAGTCACCGCCGTCCTGGGTCCCACCAACACGGGCAAGACCTTCTTCGCCATCGAGCGGATGCTGGCCCACCGCTCGGGCATGATCGGCCTGCCGCTGCGGCTTCTGGCGCGCGAGGTCTATGACCGCATCTTCCGCCTCAAAAGCCCGCAGGAGGTGGCGCTGGTCACGGGCGAGGAAAAGATCGTCCCCAAGGCCCCGCGCTACTGGGTCTGCACCGTCGAGGCCATGCCGCTGGACATCAGGGTCGCCTGCCTGGTGATCGACGAGATCCAGCTCTGCCACGATCCCGAACGCGGCCATGTCTTCACCGACCGCCTGCTCCACGCCCGCGGCGAGGAAGAAACCCTGCTGCTGGGCAGCGAGACCATGCGCGGGCTGATCCAGAAATTTGTCCCGAAGACCTGGTTCGAGACACGACCGCGCTTTTCCGATCTCGCCTATGCCGGCGCCAGGAAGCTCACCCGTCTGCCTCGCCGCTCCGCCATTGTCGGTTTCTCGGCCCAGGACGTCTATTCCATCGCCGATGTCATTCGCCGCCAGCGCGGCGGCGCCGCGGTGGTGCTGGGCGCGCTCAGCCCCCGCACCCGCAACGCACAGGTAGCGCTGTATCAATCCGGCGATGTCGATTTCCTGGTCGCCACCGACGCCATCGGCATGGGCCTCAACATGGATGTCGACCATGTTGCCTTCGCCGCGCGTGAGAAATTCGACGGCCATCGTCCGCGCCCCCTGCGCGCCGACGAACTGGGCCAGATCGCCGGCCGCGCCGGGCGCTGGAAGAATGACGGCACCTTCGGCGTCACCGCCGATTGCGAACCTTTCGACGAGGAGCTGATCGGGCGCATCGAAAGCCATCGCTACGATCCGGTGCGGGTGGCGCAGTGGCGCAGTTCGGCGCTGGATTTCGCCAGCGTGCCGGCGCTGATCGAAAGCCTGGAGGCGCCGCCCCCGGAAAAGGGCCTGGGCAGGGCCCGGCCCGCCAGCGACATTGTCGCGCTGAAGGCTCTTGCGGACGATGCCGAAATCATCGCCACGCTCGGCACACGGCAGGAGGTGGCGCGCTTTTGGGAAATCTGCCAGCTGCCCGACTTCCGCAAGCTTTCAGTCGATGAGCATGTCCGCCTGGTGCGCAGCTTTGCGCTGTTCCTGGCCGGGGGTGGCGTCATTCCGGATGACTGGATGAAGCGCCAGGTCGAACGGCTGGATGTCGCCATCGGCGATGTCGATACCCTGTCGGGCCGGCTGGCGCATATCCGCACTCTCACCTATGCCAGCAACCGCCCCGGCTGGACGGCGGATGCGGCCCACTGGCAAGGCGTGACACGCGCGGTGGAAGACCGGCTATCCGATGCGCTGCATGAAGGTCTGACCCAGCGCTTCATCGACCGCCGCACCTCGATCCTGATGAAAACATTGCGCGAGGAAGATTTCGGCAATCTGGCCCTGGATGAAAGCGGCGCCGTCGCCATCGGCGGCGAAAGCATCGGCCGGCTGGACGGACTTTCCTTCGTGCCCGATCCCCGCGCCAAGGGAATCCACGGCCGCACCCTGCGCGCCGCCGCTTTCAAGGGCCTGGAAAGCGAGCTGGCGCGGCGGACGCAGAGCCTGCTGGCGGCAGAAGACAAGGACATCTCCCTCAGCGAACATGGCAAGCTATGGTGGGACGGCGCCATTGTCGGCATGCTGGCGAAGGGACCCTCTCCCCTATCGCCGCGCGTGACGCCGGTGGCGGATGCGCCCAATCCCGCCGTCGAGCATCATCTGCAGCAATGGCTGGAACGGCGGCTGGAAGCACGGCTGGCGCCGCTGCTGGCGCTGCGGCGCGATGCCGACGGCAAAAGCGAATTGGCGGGCATGGCGCGCGGCGTGGCCCACCAGCTGGCGGAGAATTTCGGCGTCATTGCCCGCAAGGACTTGCCGCTGCCGGACAAGCTCGGCCCCATCCTGCGGGCCCTTCGTCCTTACGGCGTCTGGTTCGGGCGCCGCGACGTTTATCTGCCCAAGCTGCTCCGGCCCGATGCCGCCACCCTGACCGCGCTGCTGTGGAATGTGTGGAACGGATCGTTGCCGTTCCACGCGCCGCCGGCGGCAGGCCTCACATCTTTTGCCGCCGCGCGCGAAATCCCGCGCCCCTTCCTGCGCGCCGCGGGCTTTGATGTCATCGCCGGCCGCGCCATTCGCCTGGACATGCTGGAACGGCTGGAAGACGAGCTGGAAAAGGCATTGGCGTCCGGTGCATCCGCCGAGGACATCCTCACCCGCATCGTCTCCTTCCTGGGCAGCAGCCGCGAGGAAGGCGGCGCGGTGCTGGCGGCTCTGGGATGGAAGCAGGTCGCGGTCAGCGGCGAGACGCCGGAAGGCGTCTCCAATGCACCGGTTTGGCGCCGCGCCCGCAACCGCCCCGAGCGCCCGGTAAAAGAGCCCGCGCCGGCCGGCAAGGATTCGCCTTTTGCCCAGCTGGCAGCCTTGAAGCGGCAATGAGCACCAGGGGCCAAAACCGGGCCATCTCGTCAGGCCGGGCGATGTGCTGACCCTGGCCTTGGGGAGCACGGTGCGGGTGGTGAAGGTCGTGGCGCTGCCGGAACGGTGGGCCAGTACCCAGGAAGCCCGGAATCTCTACGAAAACATGGACTAGCTGCGAGAGATTCTCAGGTTTGCCTCAGGTCTGGCGCAGACCAGATGCGGCCTCAATGGGCTTGCCTTACGGAGTCCCCCGCCGTAATCACAACCCTCTGTTTTGCCTCCCGGAGCCTGCCTGCAATGACCTATGTCGTCACCGAAGCCTGCATCAAGTGCAAGTTCATGGACTGCGTCGAGGTCTGCCCGGTCGACTGCTTTTACGAGGGCGAAAACATGCTGGTGATCAACCCTGACGAATGCATCGATTGCGGGGTCTGCGAGCCGGAATGCCCGCCGGAGGCCATCAAGGCCGATACCGAGTCGGGGCTGGAAAAGTGGCTGTCCCTGAACGCCGAATACGCCAAATCCTGGCCCAATATCAGCCAGAAGGGCGAACCGCCCGCGGACGCCAAGGAGATGCAGGGCGTCCCGGACAAGTTCGAGAAGTTCTTCGATCCCGCGCCTGGGCAGGGTTCCTAACCAGCGCCCCCTCGTTCCAGAGCTTGTGAGGCCATGCGTCCAGCGCACGGCCCCCACCATCATTCGTGCGTCAACATCGCAAGAGGTTGAATTTGCGGCCTTATTGGCGGAATCTAAAATAAACCGTAGTTTCAACGGTTTGGCCATTTTTTCTTCCGTGCCCGCCATTTCTGTGATAGGCTTCGCCACGATCAAAAACGCGCTTGAAGCTCCGCCGCCGGCCCCCCACGGCGGCCCGTGCTTCTTTTCGCATAACCAGGATTTGAAATGACCGCTGCCAAAGCCCCCACCAAGGCCGCTGCCCCCGTCGCTCAGCCCAAGAAAGTCCCGGCCAACTCCAACAAGAAGCACGAGTTCAAGACCAACGACCATGTCGTCTACCCCACCCATGGCGTGGGCAAGGTCGCGGGCATCGAAGAGCAGGAAGTCGCCGGCTATCGCCTGGAACTGTTCATCATCGAGTTCGAGAAGGACAAGATGACCCTGCGCGTGCCGGTCGCCAAGGCGAAGTCCGTGGGCATGCGCAAGCTTTCCTCGCCGGAGATCGTCGGCAACGCCCTAAACACCCTCAAGGGCCGCGCCCGCATCAAGCGTACCATGTGGTCGCGCCGCGCCCAGGAATACGAAGCGAAGATCGACTCGGGCGACCTGGTTTCGATCGCCGAAGTGGTGCGCGACCTGCATCGCGCCGGCGGCCAGCCGGAACAGTCCTATTCCGAGCGCCAGCTCTATGAAAAGGCCCTGGCCCGCATGGCCCGCGAAGTCGCCGCCGTCGAAAAGACCGACGAGCCGACCGCGGTCAAGCGCGTCGAAGGCATGCTGACCAAGAAGGCGGCCTAAAACAAATTTGCGACCCTCTATCGCAAAAATGGAAAAGCCCGGCGGCGACGCCGGGCTTTTTCTTTAGTTCAACAATTCCAGCTGCGCCGCGCTGCCGAGCGCGATCTGCGGCCGGCCCTGGGCGTCCTGCACCACGCCGCGGATACGCACCCTGCGGCCTTCCAGGGCGGCGGGGTCGCCGGCCTGGCGGAAGATGCGCCGGTCATCGCCCGACACCACGCCCAGCAGGCCCGTGCGGCCGTCGGTGCCGAAATCCAGCACGATGCGGTCATCGCGCACAGTCACCCGGCTGATGCGGCCCTCGATCAGCTGGAAGCTGCCGATATCGTTGCGCCAGTCGTCGCGGTTGCCGCGGATGCGATAGGCATTGTTGCCCCAGATGCCGCGTTTGGCATTGCGGGCGACCGTCTCGAAGCCATAGAGCGCATCGGCGCATTCGCGGCGATCCGGTGCGATCCAGACCCGCGCCAGTCCCTGTTCCAGCAGCGCGCGCTGCAGCCACATGGTCTCGGTAAAGCCCTGCACCCGCACCCGGTCGTAACGGTCCTGCTTGGGCGCGATGGCCGCGCCGGTGACCAGTCCGTCGCGCGCCAGCGTCAGCAGCGTCGCGCGCGCCTGGTCGGCGAACCGGCGCGGCGCCCTGTCGGCGGCGCCCAGCGGCAGGCGGATGCCTTCCAGCAGCAGGGCGCGGCCGTCCGAGAGGATCATGGCGCCGTTCTGTTCCACCCGGACCACCCGGGCGCGGGC
>DATFFI010000150.1:0-2601 GCA_035250225.1 Rhizomicrobium sp.
TCCAAGGAATAGGGTCGCGCCATCGCTGCTGGCCTCCTGCCCAGCCAGCAGCTTGAATCACGATTCGCCAATCCCGGGAATCCCGGCCGATTCAATCAGATCGGATTTTGCTCTAGGGCAAGCTTTTCTAAGCTCGCTTGCGCTCGCTAAGAAAAGCTAAGCCTTCGCTCGCCTGCCTGTCGCTCCTTGGCCCGCTCTGCCATTCCAGGACCGGTCAAGCGTTAGAGCTTGCCCAGCATATAGTCGGCGCTGGAGACCTCGAATGCGCCGGGCTCTTCGACATTGAGCTGCTCCACCACGCCGTCATCCACCACCATGGAATAACGCTGGCTGCGCTTGCCCATGCCGAACTTGCTGGCGTCGAATTCCAGACCCACCGCGCGGGTGAATTCGCCATTGCCGTCGGCGATCATGCGCACCTTGTCGCCCGCGCCCTGCTCCTTGCCCCAGGCGCCCATCACAAAGGCGTCGTTGACCGAGAGACAGATAATGGAGTCGATGCCCTTGGCCTTGAGCGCCTCGTAATTCTGGACGAAGCCCGGGACATGCTTGGCCGAGCAGGTCGGGGTATAGGCGCCCGGCAGCGCGAACAGCGCCACCTTTTTGCCCTTGAACAGGTCATCGGTGGTCACCGGCGCGGGACCGCCTTCCTGTTTTTCCATCAGCGTCACCGAAGGAAGCTTGTCGCCAACCTTGATCGTCATGCTCATTCTCCATTGTGTAAGTGTTACTTCTTTAATGGTCGCACGCGCTGACGCGAAGCCTAACAACTTCGCGGGCGCGTTGCTCACGTACTTTCCTGCGCCGCGGTCTCGTTATAGTGCCGGGCGATGAATTCCAGCGCGTCCGCGGGCAGCAGCGGCGGCGAGAAATAATAGCCCTGGCCGAATTCGCATTTCAGGCCGGTGAGCCATTCGCTGTCGCGCTGGCTCTCGATCCCCTCCACCACCACCGCGCGCTTGAGCTCATGCGCCAGGGCGACGATGGAGGCCAGCACCACTTCGCCGTCGGTATCGATGTCGGTGCCGCCATGGCGGGCCAGGAAGCTGCGGTCGATCTTGACTGTGTCGAAGGGCAGCGTCCGCAACTGGCTGAGGGCGGATGAGCCAGTGCCGAAATCGTCGATCGAAAGCCCGGCGCCCGCGGCCCGCAAGCGCTCCAGCATCGGCACCAGACGGGGGTCGGCAGCCACGGCGCTTTCGGTGATTTCCAGATGCAGCGTGCCGGCCCCGATGGCAGTGTTGGCGAGAATGGATTTCAGCAGGCCTTCGAAGCTGGCGTCGCGCACCTGGCGGCGGGAAAGATTGACGCTGACGAACAGGGGCGGCTTGAGCGGGAAATAGCGTTGCCAGCCCGAAAGATCGGCGGCAGCCCGCTCCAGGGCGAAGCGTCCCAGTTCGATGATCAGGCCGGTTTCCTCGGAATGGGCAATGAAATCGGACGGCGATATCAGGCCGCGGCCCGGATGGCGCCAGCGCAGCAGCGCCTCGAA
This sequence comes from Rhizomicrobium sp., assembly GCA_035250225.1. GTDB lineage: Bacteria > Pseudomonadota > Alphaproteobacteria > Micropepsales > Micropepsaceae > Rhizomicrobium. The sequence continues at coordinate 1,493 of DATFFI010000150.1, forward strand.
GCCGGCGACACAGCCATCGGCCAGTCGCATGATCGGCTGGTAATGGACTTCGAGCTGGTTCTGCTCCAGCGCCGTGCGCAATTCGCTTTCCAGCTCGACCGCATCGCCCGGCGCGCTTTCATCCAGCACGGGGTCATAGACCATGGCGGCGGCGCCGCCCTGGCGCTTGGCGGCGATCAGGGCCAGTTCGGCATTTTTGATCAGCGCCAGCGGATCGTCGCTGTCGCTGCCGCGCGCCAGCCCGACGCTGACCGGCGCGAAAATGCTGCGGCCGGCGACCAGGTGCGGCGGCATGCAGACCTCCACCGCCTTGTCACCAGCCAGCTTGGCATCGCGCGGGGCTTCCGGGAAAAGCATGGCGAAACTGTCGCCGCCGGCGCGGAATACTCTCACCTTCAGTCCGGCGAGCCGCCGCGCCGTCTGGCGCAGCACCTGGTCGGCGCCTTCATCGCCCAGGCTGGCATGGATCGCCTTGAAGCGGTCGATATCGATCAGCGCGAACAGCGCCCCGGCCAGATCGGTGCCCAGCCCGTCCAGCGCCTGCATCAGGCCGATGCGATTGCCCAGTCCCGTCAGTTCGTCCTGGGTCTCCGCCAGGATCTCGCTTTCCTTGCGCTGGGTAATATCGGCCAACAGGCCCAGGCAGTCGGACGGCACGTCTTCCTGTTCAGTGACGATGGTGGCGCGCAACTCCAGCCAGCGCCAGCGTCCCTGTCCGCCGGGCACCCGGAACTCGAGACGGAAGGCCGCGCCGGGACGGGCGCTATATTCTTCCAGCGCCGCAATATAGACCTCGCGATCGTCCGACTGGATCATGCCCAGGAAATCGGAATGCGACAGCGTCGCTTCGTGGCGCCCGCGGCCCAGCAGCAGCGCCGCGTCGGGCGAGAGCGTGAGAAGCTGGCTGCGGAAATCCAGGTCGAAAACGCCCTGATGCGCGGCGCCGACGGCGGCCAGCGCCAGATTGGCGAAAGGCGTCGCCGGATCGAGCGGCGCGCCGCCTTCCGCGGGCACGCTGGCTTCCAGCAGCTTGGCCGCGCCGGAACCATGCAGGAAGGGCAGCACGGCGATTTCCTCGCTGGCGATCACGGCCAGCGCCAGAAGAATGG
>DATFFI010000151.1:0-46994 GCA_035250225.1 Rhizomicrobium sp.
TGGAAGGGTCATCGCTCAACGGATAAAAGGTACGCCGGGGATAACAGGCTGATCGCACCCAAGCGTCCATAGCGACGGTGCGGTTTGGCACCTCGATGTCGGCTCATCACATCCTGGGGCTGTAGCCGGTCCCAAGGGTATGGCTGTTCGCCATTTAAAGTGGTACGTGAGCTGGGTTTAGAACGTCGTGAGACAGTTCGGTCCCTATCTGCCGTGGGTGTTCGAAACTTGAGGAGACTTCTTCCTAGTACGAGAGGACCGGAAGGAACGTATCTCTGGTGGATCGGTTGTCACGCCAGTGGCATAGCCGAGTAGCTAAATACGGACGAGATAACCGCTGAACGCATCTAAGCGGGAAACTCACTCCAAAACCAGGTTTCGCTTGAGAGCCGGGGAAGACTACCCCGTCGATAGGCCAGGTGTGTAAGCGCAGCAATGCGTTGAGCTTACTGGTACTAATCGCTCGATTGGCTTGATCGCCAGCACTCGTTTCATGTCTGGAAGCAAATCCAGAATGAACAAAGCTCAGATCTAAAGTGTCGTATTATCGTGCAACCCGCGTCCTTTTCCTTTGAGAAGAGGGAACGCGGGCGGTTTTTTCAGTCCTTTGCCGACCTGGTGGTCATAGCGAAGGAATTCTACCCGATCCCATTCCGAACTCGGCCGTCAAAGCCTTCTGCGTCCATGGTACTGCGGCTCAAGCCGCGGGAGAGTAGAACGCTGCCAGGTCTGCCAAGGACTGAAAAGACCATGCCTTGCGAGCTTCGCTCGCGGGGCACGAACCCGCCAATGCAATTCAACGAAAGCCCGCCTGCGAGAAATCGCAGGCGGGCTTTTTCGTTTTGCGCGCTATCGCGCACGAGGGTCCGCTTGCTCTTCACGAACTCAGCAATTCCAGTGCTGCCGGCGCGAACAGTTTCGGCAGCAGGAAATCCGGCAGCAGCCACTGCGGCCAGGCGATCGAAATGCCGTCGGCGCGCATGATCTGCAGGCAAAGCCCTTCGGTGTCGGCAAAATGGGCAAAGCGGAAGCCCATGCCCATGGCGGCACTGGCAAAGGCATAGTCCTCGGCAAAATCGCTTTCCGGAAAGCGCGCTTCCCGCCAGACCGCCTTGCGATAGACGAAATTGAAGCCGAAGCCGGCAAAGTGGCTTTCGAACTTTTTCGAATCCGCGTCGCTGATGATCAGGGGCTCGATCAGCTCTCTCGCGAACATCCGGAACATCAGCCCGCGCGTACCGGTCGTGTCCCAATAGGCCAGCTGGCGATGGGGCAGGGAATAGACATGCCAGGCCGAGAACTTGGCGATATCAACGCCGCGGCGCGCCAACTGTCCCAGCATGGTCTTCAGATAGTCCGGTGCATAGTAGTCGTCATCGTCGAAATGAGCGATGACCGGCGCCACGGCCTGTTCGGCCAGCCAGTTACGCTTGGCGCCGATGCTCATCCGGCCGCCGGCATGATGGTGATAGCGGATGCGTGGATCGTCGAGCTTCCGGAAATAGTCCGACGGCTCGGGGCCGTCATCCAGGATCAGCCATTCGAAATCCTGTTCGCTCTGTGCCAGCACGATGCGATGCTGCCGTTCCAGCAATTTGTGCCGTTGGAAGGTGGGCGTGGCGATGGAAACGACCGGCATTATGACCAGCGCGACGGTATCGAGCCCATGATCAGTCGTTGCGGGCCAGTTGCTGCACCGGCTTCAGGATGAAACCGGAAATCGCATAGACGCGGCTGCCATACTGGCCGCTGGGGACATCCCAGACCCGCACCCTGGACCAGTCATTCTTTTCGCTGACATCCAGCACCGGCGTGGCGCGGTCGATCTCGCCGCGATTGAGCCAGTTGGCCTGCTCGACCCGGATCTCGCGCGGCGAGACGATGTGGCTGACCACCGCCAGATGGCCGCGCGCCAGGCGCGCGCTACCCGAGAACACCATCACCGCGTCCTCGACCGGATGGGCGGCGCGGGCATAAAGCGACTTGGCTTTTTCCCACCAATATTTGGCATCGCCGAAGATGGCGAGGCCCGAAAGCGAGCGGGCATATTCGACGCAATAGAGGAATTTGGAGGCGCGTTCGTAAGTCGGCTTGGGCGGCGCGGCGACCGGCGGCGGGTTGGGAATGTGAAGATCGGCCAGGATCAACTTGGCCTGCTCGGTCGGCTTTTCCTGCAGCGATACCGGCAGGCGCACGGCGGGCGTCATTTCGACCGGCATCAGCATGCCGGTTTCCGGCTGGGAGGAACCCAGAAAGCCCCAAAGCGCGCTGATATTCTCGTCGATCTTCTTGCCGACCTCTGTGCCGACCTGGCCCAGCCTGGCGCCGACCTCGCCCAGCACATCGGCCTTCGCCGGCGCGGCGATCGTCATGGCAATGGCGATAGCCAGCGGAACAATCAAGGAAGAAGAATTTCGGCGCATGATCCCCAGCATCCGGCTTTGCTTTTTGTCGTTGCCCGCGCCAGGACGCATGTCCTTCACGGGCTGCATTGTCGGACGGGATGTCTGGGTTGCCCCCTCAGGACCCCTGCCCAAGCCGATTAAAGGCGATAGCGGGAGTGTCACAAAGACGTTTTATAGCCACGGTTACGTGGCATTTCAGCAACAATAAATCCTTGGAAACGCTGGATTTTTACGGATTTCCGCATTGCAGCATCACAGGCTGCCGGAGAGGTTCACTCCACACGTGAAACGCCCGGCGGCAGGGCCCGCCGGGCGCTGCGATATTTGAGACCTCTTTCGCCGGCCCATGGCGCGCTTGGCGCGCCGTATTTACGAGCAAAGAAGGCTGACGCGCCTGGCCAGTTACGGGCTCTTCCAAATGCGCTGCGCGCATCAAGGGGAGGGCGGGCCTCAGCCCACTATTTCTTCAGACCCTTCACCATGGTGAGGGACTTTTCGACATGCTCGACCGGCGAGAGCTTGTCCGTGGTCGAGGACATGGTGGCCAGCACCTTGCCGTCCCGGCCGATCACATAGGTGACGCGCTCGATGAAGGCATGGTCCAGATCCTGGCCCTTATTGTCCTTGGCGCCGGGGCGGGCTGGGCGCACCTCCAGCTTGTAGCTGGCCGCGACCTTGGTATCGGCATCCGAAGCCACCGGGAATTTGCCGGCGCAGAAAGCCGGGTCGGCGGAGAATTTGTGCAGCCGATCCACGCTGTCAGCGGAAACGCCGATAATGCTGGCGCCTGCCGCGGCGAACTGGTCGGCATCTTCCGCTAAGGCATGGGCTTCAGCATCGCAGCCGCCGGTAAAGGCCGAAGGAAAGAAGTAGACAACCACCGGACCCTTGGCGAGCGCGGTCTTGAGGTTGAAGGTGAAATCCTTGCCCGCCAGGCTGCCCTTGAGGGTGAAATCCGGCGCGGTCTCGCCGACGGGCATGGCAGCCCAGGCCGGCGCGGCGCAGGCGGCAGCGAAAAGACCCGCCAAAATCAGTTTCTTCATGGGGAGAATTCCTTCCTGGAAAGGATAATCCTAGCATAGGGACCGGGCGGTGGAAGGCTGGGGCCCGGCAAATTGGTTTGGGAAATGTTCCCGAAAAGGCTGAAAAATATGGATGTCTCGAAGCTCGATCATATCACCATCCGCTGCGTCCGGCGCCAGGAGACACGGGATTTCTAAGTCGATTTGATCGGCCTGACCGAGGGCAACCGGCCCAATTTCCCCTTCCGCGGCAGCGATTTCGACGCCATGCGCCGCAAGCTGGTGGAGCGCGGGATCACGTTTCGCGAGCGGGTCGTGCCGGGCCGGACGCTGAAGCAGCTCTTTATCCCAGATCCCGAAGGGATCATGGTCGAATTGAATTTCGAAGCTTGAGAAAAGACTGTTGGTTCAGTCCTTGGCGCGTTCGACGTAAGAACCGTCTTCCGTCATGACGACGATGCGCGTGCCGGTGGTGATGTGGGTCGGCACCATGGTGCGCACGCCATTGGACAGCACCGCCGGCTTGAACGAGCCGGATGCGGTCTGCCCCTTCATCACCGGCTCGGTTTCCACAACTTCAAACGTGGCGCGCTGGGGAATTTCGATGGAAATGGCGTTGCCCTCGAAGAGCTGCAGCTGCACGTCCATATTCTCGGTCAGATAGGGAGCGTAATCGCCGACCACGTCGCCGCCGACATGGAGCTGGTCGAAGCTCACCGGGTTCATGAAAACATATTGCTCGCCGTCCTGATACAGGTAGTTGAAATTCTGGTGCTCGACGAAGGCCTTCTCGACGCTGTCGGTGGTGCGCAGGCGCTCGACCGTTTTCACCCCGTCGGAGATGCGGCGCATCTCCAGGTGGGTGACCGGGGTGCCCTTGCCGGGATGGATATTCTCCGCGGTGATCACGAGGTAGAGCTTGCCGTCCTTCTCCAGGACATTGCCTTTGCGCACAGAGCTGGCGATAACCGAAACCACGGGAAAACCTCTCGAAATACGGGGATTTTGGAGGGGGCTATACCAGCCCAACACCGAATTCAGCAAGAGAGGCCTCCCGGGAGCACCGGCCAGGGAAAAGGCCGCCTTTCCCGTCCGGCCGTGCGACCCATAAAAGGAGACGCAAATGGCATGGTGGCAGCCTGAAGATCACGCCGACCGGCGGCCTTTGCTGCTTGGCCGTGGCCGGATAAAGACCAAAATCCGGGCCTGGTTCGAAGCCCAGGGCTTTAGCGAGGTCGAGTGCGGCGCCCTGGTGGCCTCACCCGGCAACGAGACCCATCTGCATGCTTTCCGCACCGAGCGCATCGGCACCGATGGACAGGTCCGGCCCGCTTATCTGCATACTTCGCCCGAATTCGCCGCCAAGAAGCTGCTGGCGGCAGGCGAGCGCAAAATCTTCGAATTCGCCCGCGTCTTCCGCAACCGGGAAGCCGGGCGGCTGCATGCGCCGGAATTCACCATGCTGGAATGGTACCGGGCGCGCGAAGCTTATGCGCAGGTCATCGCCGATACGCTGGCGCTGATACGCCTGGCGGCGAAAGAGGCCGGCGCCGCGACGCTGCGCCATCAGGATCGCGGCTGCGATCCTTTTGCCGAAGCCGAGCGGTTGACGGTGGGGCAAGCGTTTGCGCGCCATGCCGGCATCGATCTGCTGGCGACGCTTTCTGATGACGGAAAACCCAATCGTGAGGCGCTGGCGCGTGTCTGTGGTTTCACGCCGGCCGCCGACGAAGACTGGTCGGACATCTTCTCCAAGATTCTGACGGCCAGGATCGAGCCCAAACTCGGCGATGGCCGCCTGACGGTACTGGATGAATATCCCCGTCCCGAGGCGGCGCTGGCGCGGCCCAGCGCGCGCGATCCGCGCGTGGCCGAACGCTTTGAGCTTTATGGCTGCGGCGTCGAACTGGCCAATGGCTTTGGCGAACTCACCGATCCGGTTGCGCAGCGGACGCGGCTGGAAGCGGAGATGGCCAAGAAAGCGAAGATTTACGGCGAACGCTATCCCCTGGACGAGGAATTCCTCGCGGCGCTTGCGATCATGCCGCCAGCGTCAGGTGTGGCGCTGGGCTTTGATCGCTTGGTCATGCTGGCCACGGGCGCGCCGCATATCCGCGACGTTCTCTGGACCCCGACTTTATAGTGCCCCCATCCGTCACAGCTCGGGTTTGCTCCGCAAACACCTCGCTATGACACCTTCCCCCGCTCGTCGCTCCGCTCGCGGGGGAAGCAAGCTGGCGGATGCTGCGGGTCGCCCGGCGAAATGCCGGGCTCGCGCTTTATCGACATGGCCGGATTGCGCGTTTCGGGGTAGCCAAGGCCAGGTCGCGGGAGCAGTTTTCGCGCCGCCATGACCGCAGCCAATCCTCAGGCGCACAACACCAGCTTCGCGATACTGTTCGCCATCAGCTTCAGCCATCTGATCAACGACATGATCCAGGCGGTGCTGCCGGCCATCTATCCCACCATCAAGGGCGATTTCAGCCTGTCCTTTGCCCAGGTGGGTTTCATCACTCTGGCCTTTCAGTGCACGGCGTCACTGCTGCAGCCCGCCGTGGGCTGGCTGGCGGACCGCAGGCCGGCGCCCTTCTCGCTGGCTGCCGGCATGGTCTCGACCTTGCTGGGCATGGCCGTGCTTGGCTTCGCCCATTCCTATGCGATGGTACTGGTGGCGGCGATGCTGATCGGCATCGGCTCGTCGGTCTTTCATCCTGAATCCGCCCGCGTGGCGCGCATGGCGTCCGGCGGACGGCATGGCCTGGCGCAATCGGTCTTCCAGGTCGGCGGCAATACCGGCACCGCGCTGGGCCCGCTGACAGCGGCCCTGGTGGTGGCGTGGTGGGGCCAGAGCGGCGTCGCGGTCTATGTCATCGCCGCCGCCATCGGCATCATCGTGCTTTATAAAGTGGGGCGCTGGTACAAGGATCACGGCCTGGCCCGCATCCGTCACGCCCGCGCTCATGCGCCGCTGCCCTATTCGCGCGCCCGCATCATGGCTGGCCTGACAATCTTGGCGCTGCTGATCTTCACCAAATATATCTATCTGGTCAGCATCACCTCCTATCTCACCTTCTATCTGATCGAGACCTTCAACACTTCGGTGCAGACGGCGCAGATGTATCTGTTCCTGTTTCTGGGCGCGGTGGCCTTGGGCACCCTGGCGGGTGGTCCGCTGGGGGACCGGTTCGGCCGGAAGTATGTGATCTGGCTCTCCATCCTGGGCATTCTGCCTTTCACGCTGTTGCTGCCGCACGCCAATCTGTTCTGGACCGGCGTGCTACTGGTGATCGTGGGGGCGGTGATGGCCTCAGCCTTCCCGGCCATCGTGGTCTTCGCCCAGGAATTGTCGCCCGGCCGCCTGGGGGCGATTTCCGGCCTGTTCTATGGCTTTGCCTTCGGCGTGGCCGGGTTGGGCGCGGCCCTGCTGGGCATCGTCGCGGATGCCACCAGCATCACCTTCGTCTATAAGGTCTGCGCTTTCCTGCCGCTGCTCGGACTGGTGACGATGTTCCTGCCCAACCTCAAGCTGACGCACAAATGACGATAGACGATGTGGCGCGTCGCTATGCGGTGGCGGTTTCACCCACCCTTTTGTCGCTGATCGATCCGGCCGATCCGGCCGACCCGATCGCGCGCCAGTTCCTGCCCAGCCTGGCGGAACTCAAAACCCTGACGCAGGAGTTGGCCGACCCCATCGGCGACAATGCGCATGCGCCGGTTCCGGGCATCGTCCATCGTCATCCCGGCCGGGTGCTGTTCAAGGTGGTGTCAGCCTGTCCGGTCTATTGCCGCTTCTGTTTCCGGCGCGAAACTGTTGGACCCGGCAAAGCGAATGCGCTTTCGCCCACGGCGTTTGAAGGCGCGTTGGCCTATATCGCCGGCCACCCGGAAATCGGCGAAGTCATCCTCACCGGCGGCGACCCCTTCATTCTTTCACCGCGCCGGATCGAGGAGATTGCATCGCGCCTTGCCGCCATCGCGCATGTGCGGATCGTGCGCTGGCATACGCGTGTGCCGCTGACCGATCCGGCCCGCGTCAACGATGATCTTGTCGCGGCGCTGCATGCCGCGGGTGCCACGACCTGGGTGGCGATCCACGCCAATCATGCCAATGAATTCGGGCACGAGGCGCGGCGTGCCGTCGCCCTGCTGGCCGATGCCGGAATTCCGCTGGTCAGCCAGTCGGTGCTGCTCAAGGGTGTGAACGATACGGTGGAGGCCATGGCGGGCCTGATGCGCATCTTCGTGCAGCACCGCATCAAACCCTATTACCTGCATCATCCCGATTTGGCGCCGGGCACCTCGCATTTCCGTCCGACGATCGCCGAAGGGCTGGCGCTGATGCAGGCGCTGCGCCGCGAATTGTCCGGGTTGGAGATGCCGTCCTATATGTTGGATATCCCCGGAGGCTTGGGCAAGGTGCCGCTGGAAAGCGATCATCTGGATATGTCGGAAGCCGACATTCGTGTTCGCGACACGCATGGCACGTGGCACGACTATAATGATCACATCGCCGGTTGAACGGGCTTGCCAGTCAGACGCTTGAAAAAAGCGCTGATGCGATGGCGCGCTTGTTCGCGTTTCACCACATCCATGCCCGTCACCCAGTTGAGCTGGATCACGCGCCGGGGCCCGGCGAAGGAATGAAAACCATGCCAGGCATTGGGCGCATTCCTGAAGATCAGCATGGTGCCTTCATCCGGTGGCACTTCGGCAATGACGTCTTCCAGGTCACCCGGCCCGCGCAGCAGGCGCAGCCGCCCGGTCTGCGCCTCCCAGGCATTGTTCATATAGATCAGCACGGTGATCAGCTTGGTGCGGCTGTCGGTATGGATCTGGCCGTCACGCGCCGCCGAAACGCCGCGCGCTGTCACCATGGTGGGCCGGCCACCTAAGTCGATGCCGAGTTTCTGTTCCACGGCGCGGGTGAATTCCGGACCCTGGATCGCGTCCATGAAGGCGCGGAAGGCGGGGCCGTATTTCAGCGTCGGCAGGGGAAAGCTGCCGGGATGGGTGATCAGGGGATAGTCGGCATTGATCGCCGCCATCGCCTCGGGCCGCACGAATTTCGGCACCATCAGATAGGAAAACGGTTCCCGCACCAAAGGCGTGGCGTTGAAGGCGTCAAGGTCGATGGGCAGCGCGGAAGCCATGCTTGCCAGATACTATCACGCACCGAAAAAGGCAAAAGCCTACGAAAACACAGGCTTTCTTCCCCCGCGCGGCGAAGCCGCAGGCGGGGGAAGATGTCCGCGGCAGGGCGCGTGGCGCCCGCGAGCGGACAGATGGGGGTAAAAATCAGAAGGGGGAGCTCGCTCAAGCTCCCCCTTCCTAACCCGGATTTTCATTTGCCCCACGAAAATCCGGGGGTTCCGGATCGACCTTAGTGACCGTTGGTCGAGTAGTGCAGGATCTGCGCCTTGTTGCCGACCGCGGCCGAGGTCAGGCTCATGCTGCCGCCGATGTTGAAGGCGCTCATATTGATGGTCGAGGCGCTGATCGAATTGTTGATCTGGTTGTTGAAGACCGGGAAGTTCGGCGCATTGCTGTCGGTCTGCATGGTGTTGCCCATCGCCAGCGACTGCACCGCCATGTCACCCACCACGCCGTCAACCCGGGCGGTGATGGCCGCGGAGGGATCAAGCGAGCGGCATTCCTGGGTGCTGTGCACCGAAGTCAGGATCGGATCGGTCGAGAAGGTGGCGCCGTTGCAGACCGCCTGGTTGGAGATACCGACGCTGCCCCAGACATTCGAGATGTCGGCATTGATGTCCGAGCCGATGGCGGCATCGGGGCCGACATACTGGCTGGAGACCACCTTGGTGTCGTTCATGGTCATGACATCGACCAGGTTGCCGGCCGCGGCGCCCTGCAGGGCGACGTCGCCGCCCACGGAGTCGATCACGGTGTTGATGTTCGACCACTGGGTCTGCAGCGTGACCTGGCCGTTCAACACATTGGCGAGGCCGTTGCCATAGGGATTGTCCCAGCTGGTCGTGCCGTAGCTCTGGGCCGACGCCGCTGTCGCCGACAGGGCTGCCAGGACCGAAGCCATGATCAAGGTTTTGAAGCATTTCAGCATTGTCATCTCCAGGGGCGTTCTAGAAAGAGGGTTCCGTCAGGTATTGGCTTGGACTCAGTAACCGCCGCGCAGGCGCACATCGATCATCGGATCGGGGGCGCTGTAGCCGCGATAGGGATTGCCGCGGTTCACGGCAGCGGGCTGCTGGTAGGCATAGGGCTGCTGATAGGCGCCCGGCTGTTGATAGGCACCCGGCTGTTGATAGGCATAAGGCTGCTGGTAGGCATAGGGCTGCGCGTAACCCAGCGCCATCTGCTGATAGGGGTTGGCGCCGCCGAGATAGTCGACCGCCACGGCGCAGGCGCCGGTTTGAGCGCCATAGGCGCGGGAGACCATCTCCATCACGCCGCGCTCGATCACCGAGCGGACCGCGAGCTGGACCGGCTCAAGGGCGCTTTCGCCCATCGAGGCGTCGAAGAAGTTGGTGCCCAGGAAGCTGAACACGCCGGCCGAAACCTGGCGGCCGATGATCTGCTTCTGGTAGGAGACCACATCGACCACTTCCAGCGTGACCGAGTTGATCAGGCGCAGATCCATGCCGATATTCATGACATAGAGGCTGCCGCCGAAGGTGCCCTTGGTCGCGGCCGAACCGGTGCCGCCGCCATTGCCGTTCACATTCTCCGAGCGGATGTTGAAGTTCAGCTCGGTGATGCCGCCGACGATGTAGAAATCCGAACCGGGGATCGAGCCCGACAGGATCTTGCGATAATCGCCCGGCTGGCGGGGCAGGTCGTCGGTGATCAGCTTGTTGTTGGCGTATTTCAGCTCCATCTCGGCGACCGAGGTGTCGAAGCGCTCCACCATCGGCACGCCGGCCTTGGCCAGGGCGGTCATCGCCATCAGGGCGGCGCCGGCGGTCACCTTGCGGCCCGAGCCGTCGGATTCGGTCTTGCCGGTATAGTCGGAAATCTGGCCCACCGCGATCTTGACGGGACGGGCGCGGGTGACGCCCGACATGCAGCGCAGCGAAGCGGAATAGGGGGTTTCGTTCGAGATCACCGGTGCCCCGCCGATCGGATCGGTGTAGCGGCCGACGCTGTTGGCTTCGGGGCTGATGCAGCCACCCAGGCCAAGCGAGGCGGTCAGCAACAGCGCCAACGGCTTCTTGAGGTTGTTTCCACGCGGCGTCATAGGTGGGGCTTCCCTAGATCTCTTCGGTTAGTACTTGTTCAAATTGACGCCGGCGGTCTGGTCGCCGGTATTGATCTGCGTAGAGTCGACGATGACCGTGTTGTTGAACCCGATCACCTGGACCTGCAGCTGATTGCCGATCGCGGTGGCCTGGCCATAGGCTGCTCCTGCACCGCCCGTGCCAACACCGGAACTGGCCTGCTGGTTACCCTGGTTCGCACCCATGTTGCCGGAGGTGATCTGGCCATTGACCATGGTCAGGTTGTTGTTGTCGTCGCGGAGGCGGAAATTGGACGCGTTATTCATCGCGGCGCCGTAACCATTATAAACCCCGGAATTGGCCCAATCCTGCGCGTGGGCCGCGGTCGCGGTAACGCTGGCGAAAAGGGCGGTCAGGACGATGGTCTTGAACTGGCGCATGACGAAATCCGAATAAGCTCGTGACCGATCTCGCAACCGGCGTGCCAGTTCTTAATCGCGATTAAGGAATCGCCGTGCCGGTTCGGCACGAATCCAGCCAAAAGGCGGCGGAAATGGCGGCCTGGCGCGTCATCGCCTGTGCCGGGTGGGCTCCAATCCAATCCCGCTTTCGGGCCTGTTGCCCCGTTTCAGGGCGGCGTGCTGTGCCCTATTGGCACGGATTGTCACTTGGCAGGCCCGGAATGATCGGCTGATATGGGGCATGGCCTTTCTCCAATCCGGTCCGGCGCGCCAGCCGGCTCTGCGCGCGCCCGCTATCGTGCTTTGGCTGATCGCGCTCCTGGCGGCCGCTCATGCCGGCCGCATGGCGCTGTCCCAGCAAGCCTCGGACGGGGTGATCCTCGCCTATGCCTTTATCCCGGCGCGCTATGCTTTTGCCGGCTCATTCTGGGACCAGGCCGTCCCCTTTGTGAGCTATATGGCCCTGCATGGCGACTGGACCCATCTCCTGATCAACGGCCTCTGGCTGCTGGCGTTCGGTCCGATCGTGACCCGCCGCTTCGGGACGCTGCTCTTTCTTCTCTTCTTTCTACTATGCGGGGTGGCGGCCGCCCTGACGCATCTGGCCCTGAACTGGGGCGGGATGGATCCGGTGGTGGGGGCCTCGGGCGCCATTTCCGGCTTGATGGCGGCGGGCCTGCGGCTGCTGCCGGGCATGTTCCCCTGGGCGACGCCGGGCGAAACACGGATGGCGCCGATCTTCTCGCGTCAGATCCTGACCTTCTCCGCCTCCTGGGTGATCCTGAATATCGTGGTGGGATTGGTGGGGGCGCGCTTCCTGGGCAGTGAAGGCGCCATCGCCTGGCAGGCGCATCTGGGCGGTTATCTGGCGGGCCTGTTTCTGTCCGGCCCGTTCGATGCCTTGAGGCCGCGCCCGCTGGCGCCGCCTTTAAGCGAGGGCTGACAGCTTCGGGCTTCAACCATAAATTTCTGCGCCGGCTTCGTCACGCCCGCCAAGCAAAGCCAGGCCAAAACAAAGACGCCGCGGGTTGCCCCCGCGGCGTCTCGTTTCTATCTTTGCATTTATCCCTACTCGGCGGGCACGGCCGCGGGGCTGGTCCGCGCCGGGCGCTTGCTCGCCAGCTTGTCGAGATAGGTATAGATCACCGGCGTGATGTAGAGCGTCAGCAGCTGCGACAGCAGCAGGCCGCCCGCCACGCACAGGCCCAGCGGCCGGCGGGATTCGGCGCCGGCGCCATGGCCCAGCGCGATGGGCAGCGTGCCCATCAGGGCGGCGAAGGTGGTCATCATGATCGGGCGGAAGCGGGTGATGGCCGCCTCATAGATCGCCTCTTCCGAGGTGACGCCCGGGGTCGCGCGCTGCTTGGTGAGGGCGAAGTCGATCATCATGATCGCATTCTTCTTCACGATGCCGATCAGCATGATCATGCCGACAAAGGCATAGAGCGTCAGCGGCACACCGAAGATCCAGAGCGTCAGCATCGCGCCCATCGCCGCCGAGGGCAGGCCCGACAGGATGGTGAGCGGGTGGACGAAGCTCTCATAGAGAATGCCCAGAATGATATAGACCACCACCATGGCCATCAGCAGCAGGATGGTCATGTTCTGGGTCGAGCTCTGGAACGCCGCCGCCGTGCCCTGGAATTTGCCGGTCACGGTCTCCGGAATCTGGGCCGCGAGGCCGGCTTCTTCGATGCCGCGAACCGCGTCCGACAGGGCGTAACCCGCCGCCATGTCGAAGGAGATGGTCACCGACGGAATCTGGCCGGCATGGTTGACGCTCAGCGCCATGGTGCCGCTGGTGATCCGGGTCACCGAGGTCAGCGGCACCAGGGTGCCGTTGTTGGCGGTGATGTAGAGCTTGCCCAGGGCTTCCGGGTCGCGCCGGTATTCCGGCTTGAGCTCCAGAATCACCTGATACTGGTTGGACGGGGCGTTGATCTGAGAGATCTGGCCGGAACTGAAGGCCGAACCCAGCGCATTCTCGATCTGCTGCGGCGTGACACCCATGGCGGCGGCGCGGTCGCGGTCGATATCGACCTGGACCGAGGGCATCGCCGCGTCGAAGTCGCTGGTGATGTCGGTAAAGGCACCATTCTGGCGCATCTCCGCCATCAGCCTGAGCGACGCTTTCTCGACCTGGGCCAGGTCCAGGCCCTGCAGCGTGTACTGATAGTTGGAGCGCGACATGCGACCGCCCAGGCGCACGGCCGGCGGGTTGGTCAGGAAGACATTGACTCCGGGAATGCGCGAAAGCTGGGGCCTGAGTTCGCGGATCACTTCATCGGCCGATTGCTCGCGCTGGTCCTGCGGCTTCAGGACGATGATGTTGAGGCGGCCGGTGCTGGTGCCGGCATCGCCATTGCCGCCATCGATCTGCGCCATGGCGCCTTCGACGGCGGGATGGGCATGGATGATACGCTGGACCTGGCCCATGTAGTTGGCCATATCCTCGAACGAGGTGCCGTTGGCGGCCTGGACCTGGCCGTTGAGGCGGCTGACATCGTCGGACGGCAGGAAGTCCTGCGGCATGATCTGGTAGAGGCCATAGCTGGCGAACAGGGTGAAGGCGAAGATGCCCACGATCACCGGCTTGCGCCCCAGGCTCCATTGCAGGGTGCGGGCATAGGTGTTCTGCATGCCGTTGAAGGCATTTTCCATCGCCCGGTAGACCGGGCCGTGCGTCTCGCCATGCTCGTCCTTGAGCCAGCGGGCACAGAGCATCGGCGTCAACGTCACCGAGACGATGCCCGAGCAGACGATGGCGATGATGATGGTGACGGCGAACTCGTTCAGCAGGCGGCCGACAATGCCGCCCATGAACAGGATTGGGATGAAGACCGCGGCCAGCGACACCGTCATGGACAGGATGGTGAAGCCGATTTCACTGGAGCCCTGGATCGCCGCCTCATAGGGCTTCATGCCCTTCTCGATGTGGCGGACGATGTTCTCGAGCATGACGATGGCGTCGTCGACCACGAAGCCCACCGACAGTGTCAGCGCCATCAGCGACAGATTGTCGAGGTTGAAGCCCATCAGCGACATGCCGGCAAACGTGCCGATCACGGTGATTGGCAGGGCCATGGAGGGAATCAGGGTGGCCGAGGCGCGGCGCAGGAAGGCGAAGATCACCAGCACCACCAGGCAACCGGCGATCAGCAATGTCATCTGCACGTCCATGATCGCTTTCTGGATGGTGATGGAGCGGTCATAGATGATTTCCAGATTGACGCTGGGCGGCAGGGTCAGCTGGAACTGGGGCAGCACGTCCCGGATACGCTGGATGGTTTCCACCGTGTTGGTGCCGGGCTGGCGCCAGACGAACAGCGTCACCGCGGGCTTGCCCTTGTACCAGCTCTGGCCGTTGGGATTTTCGACGCTGTCGACCACGGTGGCGACATCGCCGATGCGCACCGGGGCGCCGCCGCGATAGGCGATGATCTGGCGGCGGAATTCCTCGGCATTGTTGAGCTGGCCGTCGGCATGGATGATCGCCGCCTTGGTGCCCTGGTTGAGCGCGCCGGTGGCCTGGTTGACATTGGCGTTGTTGACGGCGCTGACCAGCGTGTCGAAGCCGATATTGCGCGCCGCCAGGGCCGAGGGATCGGCCTGGATGCGGACGGCGAATTTCTTGGAGCCGCCGACCTGGACCTGGGCGACGCCCTGGATGGTGGACAGCTGCCGCGCCAGCAGGGTTTCGGCATATTCATTGAGCTTGGACGGCTCCATGGTGGAGGAGCTCAGCGCGAAGAAGATGATCGGCAGGTCGGCGGGATTCTGCTTGCGGAAAGTGGGGGGCGACGGCATGGCGCGCGGCAATTGCCGCGTCGCCGCGCTGATCGCGGTCTGCACGTCCTGGGCGGCGCTGTCGATGTCACGGTCCAGGCTGAACTGGATCGAGATGTTGGTGCGGCCCTGGCTCGAGGACGAGGTCATCGAGTCGATGCCCTGGATGGTCGAAAGCTGGTTTTCCAGGGGCGAGGCTACGGCCGAGGCGACGGTCTCAGGGTCGGCGCCGGGCAGGCTGGCGTTCACCGTGATGGTGGGAAAGTCGAAATTCGGCAGATCCGATACCGGCAGATTGACATAACCGAAGGCGCCGAAGATCACCATCGCGGCCATGAGCAGACTGGTCATGACCGGGCGTTCGATACAGCCCCTGGAGATGTTCATCCCTCACTCCTTGGGCGCGCGCCGCGGCCTTCGGATGTGCCGTTCCCGCGTCCCCGTCCATTGCTGATCGTCACCTTGCCGCCGGGCAGGACCCTCAGCTGGCCGTTGGTGACGACGCGGTCGCCTTCCTTCAGGTTACCGCTGACGGCGGCCATCTTGCCGTCGTCGAACAGCACCTTCACCGGCTGCTCGCGCGCGGTCATGTCCGCTTCCACGACATAGACGAACTGGCCGTTGGGGCCGTTGTTGACGCCTTCACGCGGCATCACCAGGGCGCCGCGCAGCGTGTCGAGTTCGACCACCACATCGACCAGCTGGCCGGGCACCAGGGCGGCGTCTTCGTTGGCGACGCTGGCGCGCATCTCGATGGTGCCGCTGTTGCCGGCGACGGCGTTGTTGACGAAATTCACCGGTGCGGTGAGGTCGATGCCGCCGGCGTCATGCAGCTTGATCTGGGCGACCAGCGAATTGGCGCGGGCGCGGGTCTGGATGCGCGGCAGGTCGGCCTGGGGCAGGGCGAAGGAAACCTTGATCGGCTGGATCTCGGTGATGTTGACCAGGGCCGAGGCGCCGACGCTGGCCGACGGCGTCACCAGATTGCCCGGCTGCACCAGGATGGCGCCGGTCTTGCCGTTGACCGGCGAGGTGATGCGGGTGAATTCCAGATTGAGGCGCGCGGTGTCGACATCGGCACGAGCCTGCAGGTAGGCGGCATGGGCGTCGTCATTGGTCTGCGCCGAAATGGCGTTGGAGCTGACCAGGGTCTGGTAGCGCTTATACTTGGCTTCGTTCGCCACGAGGTTCGCCTCGGCGCGGTCCAGCGCCGCCTGATAGGGCCGCGGATCGATCTGGAAGAGCAGCTGGCCGCGTTTGACCAACTGGCCTTCCTTGAAGAAGGCCTGGGTGAGATGACCCTGCACGCGGGTGGTGATCTGGACGTTGGAATTGGCGATCACCGTGCCGATGGTGCGTTCGATCACCGCCATGTCGCGGCGCTCCACCGTGCCCACCTGGACCGGCGCGGAGACTGCGCGGCGGACAGGCGCGCGAACCGTGCTGTTGTTGCTGTAGTACCAATAGCCGCCGAGAACCGCGGCCAGCGCCACACTGCCGATGGCCAGCGAGCGGAGACGGCGGGACGTATCCGTGGTGGCAGGGGCGGGGGGCTGAGAACGCATGTGATCCAAAAACCTTTCGAGCGGGATCGGCCTTTGGGAGTTTTCCCGAATTCGCGCCGGCACTCTTGCCTGTTGAACCCGCCCGAACCGAAGCGATTTCATAGGGGAGAGTGCGCGAAAAACCCAATCTTTAGTTGTATTTAGGCCATCCGCGACAAAATCATAAGAGAAAAGTTTCTCACAATTGTCTTGGAATCACGGGATTAACTGCGGCGTTCTGTTGCTCTGACGGGCCGGCAATGTCTATAAGCCCCGGTTTTTCCGCCATTTCTTCGATTCCGAGAGTTCCCGAGCCCATGGATATCCGCAACATCGCCATTATCGCCCATGTTGACCATGGCAAGACCACCCTGGTGGACCAGTTGCTCAAGCAGTCCGGCTCGGTCCGTGAGAACCAGCAGATGGCCGAACGGGCCATGGATTCCAACGATCAGGAGCGCGAGCGCGGCATCACCATTCTAGCCAAATGCACCTCGGTCGAATGGAACGGCGTGCGCATCAACACCGTGGACACCCCCGGCCATGCCGATTTCGGCGGCGAGGTCGAGCGCATCCTCTCCATGGTCGATGGCGTGGTCCTCCTGGTGGACGCTGCCGAAAGCGTCATGCCCCAGACCAAATTCGTGCTCTCCAAGGCGCTGAAGCTGGGCCTGAAGCCCATCGTGGTGATCAACAAGATCGACCGTTCCGACGCCCAGCCCAAGGAGACGCTGGAATCGATCTTCGATCTCTTCCTGGCGCTGGAAGCCAATGACAGCCAGCTCGATTTCCATCACCTCTATGCCTCGGGCCGCAACGGCTGGGCGGTCGATGAGCTGGAAGACGAGCGCAAGGACCTGACGCCGCTCTTCCGCCGTATCGTCGAAGATGTGCCGCCGCCCAAGCCGCAGAAGCTGGCGGGCGACGAGCATCCCTTCAAGATGCTGGTGACGACGCTGGAAGCCGACAATTTCCTGGGCCGCATCCTGACCGGCCGGATCGAATCCGGCGCCATCACCGCCAATCGCAACATCAAGGCGATCGACCGCGACGGCAAGGTGATCGAAAAGACCCGCGTCACCAAGCTGCTGGCCTTCCGCGGCCTGGCGCGCGTGCCGGTCGAGCGCGCCGAAGCGGGCGACATCGTCGCCATTGCCGGCCTGGAGACCGCCACCGTTGCCGACACGCTGTGCGATCTGACGGTGGAAGAGGCGATCCCGTCCCATCCGATCGATCCGCCGACCCTGGCCATGACCCTGTCGGTCAATGACTCCCCGCTGGCGGGCCGTGAAGGCGACAAGGTGCAGTCCAGGGTCATCCGCGACCGTCTTTTTCGCGAAGCCGAAGGCAATGTGGCGTTGAAGGTGCGGGAAACCGGCGATGGCAATTTTGAGGTCGCCGGCCGCGGCGAATTGCAGCTCGGCGTGCTGATCGAAAGCATGCGCCGCGAAGGTTTCGAACTTTCGATCTCGCGTCCCCGCGTGCTGTTCAAGACCGAGAATGGCGAAAAGCTGGAGCCGATCGAGGAAGTCACGGTCGATGTCGATGACGCCTATACCGGCGTGGTGATCGAGAAAATCTCCAACCGCAAGGGCGAGATGGTCGATATGCGCCCCACCGGCGCCGGCAAGACCCGCATCGTCTTCCACGGCCCGGCCCGCGGCCTGATCGGCTATCACGGCGAATTCCTCACCGACACCCGCGGCACCGGCGTGATGAACCGCATGTTCCTGGACTATGCCCCGCACAAGGGCAGCGTCGGCGGCCGCATCAATGGCGTGCTGATCTCGACCGAGAATGGCGAAGCCGTGGCCTATGGCCTCTGGTACATCGAGGAACGCGGCAAGCTCTTCATCACCGCCGGCGCCAAGGTCTATGAAGGCATGATCATCGGCCAGAACGCCAAGGACAACGACCTTGACGTCAATCCCACCAAGGCCAAGCAACTCACCAATATCCGCACCACCTCCAAGGACGAGGCGGTGCGCCTGACCCCGATCGTGCCGATGACGCTGGAACAGGCGATGGCCTATATCCAGGATGACGAGCTGGTCGAAGTAACGCCGCAGAGCATCCGCCTGCGCAAACGCGAACTGCTTCCGCATCTGCGCAAGCGGGCCAAGCAGGCGGCGGACGCTTAGCTTTTCTTGCCGAGCGCAGCGAGGCTAGAAAAGCTTGCGCTGGCCGAAGCGGAGCGAAGGCGCGGCTTAGCTTTTCTTGCCGAGTGCAGCGAGGCTAGAAAAGCTAAGCCAGCGCAGCGAGGCGCGCCGTAGCTTTCGCCCTTCGTCGGCTGACGTTAGGATCGGCCGCCATGTTCGAACGGTTCTTCAGAAGCGAAGCGGCCAGCGGCATCCTGCTGATGGCGGTGACGGTGCTGGCGCTGGCCGTCGCCAATTCGCCGCTGGCGCCGCTCTATTTCGACTCGCTGCATGCCACTATCGGCGGTCTCAGCCTGCTGCACTGGATCAATGACGGGCTGATGGCCCTGTTCTTCCTGCTGGTGGGCCTGGAGATCCGCCGCGAGTTGGGTGAGGGCGAGCTTTCCACCTGGCCGCGCCGCATCCTGCCGGGCCTGGCGGCGCTGGGCGGCATGGCGGTTCCGGCCCTGATCTATGTCCTGTTCAATCGTGGCGGGGGGTCCGGCGGCGAGGCGCTGCAGGGCTGGGCCATTCCCACTGCCACCGACATTGCCTTTTCGCTGGGCGTGCTGGCGCTGTTCGGAACGCGGGCGCCGGCGGCGCTGAAGATATTCCTGACGGCGCTGGCCATCATCGACGATCTGCTGGCGGTGCTGATCATCGCCCTGGTCTACGGTTCCAGCCTTTCGATGACATGGCTGGCAGCGGCACTGTTCGTGGTGCTGGTGCTCTTCGGCCTGAGCCGCGCGCGGGTTGCGGTACTATGGCCCTATCTGCTGCTGGGACTTTTGCTGTGGGCCTGCGTCCTGAAATCCGGCATCCATGCGACGCTGGCGGGCGTGATCCTGGCCTTTGTCATGCCGGCCCAGAGTGCGCCGAATTCTCCGTCAGCCGCGCTGGAGCATGGCCTGGCGAAATGGGTCGCTTTCGCCATCGTGCCGGTCTTTGCCTTCGCCAATGCCGGTGTTTCTCTGGCGGGCCTGGGTCTGGCCATACTGGTCCAGCCGGTGACGCTGGGCGTGGCGGCGGGCCTTTTCCTGGGCAAGCAGATCGGTATCTTCGGCATCACCTGGGCAGCGGTGCGGCTGGGCTGGGCGCAATTGCCGCCCGATATTTCCTGGCGTGCGTTGTATGGCGTTTCGCTTCTCTGCGGCATCGGCTTCACCATCAGCCTGTTCATCGGGGCCCTGGCCTTCGGCGATCCAAGACTGCAGGACGCCGCCAAGCTGGGCGTGCTGGCGGGATCGCTGCTGTCTGGGCTGGCGGGAATGCTTGTGCTCGGGCGCGCCTTGCGCAATTGAAGGCGCCATGAACGACTGGATTGCCACACTGGGCGCCTTTGCCGGCCTCTGCACCACCATCTCCTTCCTGCCGCAGCTGATCCGCACCTGGCGGACGCGTTCGACCCGCGACATCTCGCTGGGCATGTTTTCGGTGCTGGTGTTCGGCATCTTCCTCTGGCTGATCTACGGCCTGTTGATCGGCGATGGACCGCTGATCGCCGCCAATGCCGTGAGCCTGTGTCTCACGGGCAGCATCCTTTATTTGAAGCTGCGGCACGGCTAGGCTCTCGAACATGACCGTCGATGACGCCACCATTGCCTTTGCCCATCGCCTGGCCGACGCGTCGGGCGAGGTGATCCGGCCCTATTTCCGCCAGCGGATCGAGATCATCAACAAGCTGGAGGACAGCTTCGACCCGGTGACGGAAGCCGACAAGGGCGGCGAGCGTGCCATCCGCGCCATTCTGGATGCCGAGCGGCCCGAGGACGCCATCCTGGGCGAGGAGTATGGCGAAAAGCCCGGCACCAGCGGCTGGCGCTGGGTGCTCGATCCCGTCGACGGAACGCGCTGCTTCATCACCGGCCGCCATGAATGGGGCTCGCTGATCGCGCTGGAAAAGAACGAAGTACCGGTGCTGGGCATCCTGGACCAGCCGGTGCTGGGCGAACGCTTTATCGGCGTCAACGGGCGGGCCGAATTCCACCAGTCGGGGCTGGTCATGCCCATGAAGGTGCGGGCTTGCGCCGATGTCCGCGACGCGGTGCTCTGCGCCACCGATCCTTCCGCCTATATGAGCGAGGCGCAGCAGGCCGCGTTCGCGCGGGTGAAGGCGCAGGCGCGCCTGACCCGCTATCACGGCGACTGCTACATCTTCGCCATGCTGGCGCTGGGCTTTGTCGACCTGATCGTCGAAGGCGCGTTTCGCCGCTGGGACGTCGCCGCGCTTCTGCCGCTGGTGGAAGGCGCGGGCGGCGTCATCAGCAACTGGCAGGGCGAGCCCTGGCGCGATGGCGATGCGGTGCTGGCCAGCGGCGATGCGCGCCTGCATGCCCAGGCCGTAAATCTGTTGAAGGGTTGACGCATTTAATTGATGGGTAATATGGCCGCTTGACATGCGTCATCCGGACAAGGCTTCGCCGGAAAAGCGCCACAAACGCGCAAAAATCCCATAAAATCTGCCTTATTTTGCCTTTGTTGCCCTCTCGCGGAACTCGCGCGGGACGCCCTCGTTCACACGCTGCAGCCTTATGTGACACGCAGGAGATACCATGACTGACATGCGCGATTTCACGCCCCAAAAAAACACTGGTGACGACATCCGCGCCGAAAGCGCGGTCATGGATGTGCCCGAGGTGCCCGAGGTGAAGGAAAGCTACACGCTGGACGATTCCGGCGGCCTGGGCGAATTCCATCGTCCGATCGACATCGAAGAAGACAGCACCAACCGCGGCCGGATTCTCGGCGCGCTGGCGGTGGCTTTGATGGTGGGCGCGGCCGGCGTCGGCGCTTATTCCATGTACGGCACCAAGAGCGCCGTGGCGGCGGATGAAAGCCTGCCGCAGACCAAGGCGCCGCAGACCGCCGCCGTGGTGGAACAGGCCCCGCCGCCGCCCGTTGCCGACACCGCTGCCGCACCACCCGCCAATACGGCGATGAGCACCCCGGCTGCGCCGGCTGTGACCGCGCCCGAACCGCGCGTTTCCCAGCAGCGTCTCGCCACGGCGCGACGCGTGACGCCGCCGCCGGCGGCGCCCGACATGACACCGGCCCCTGCGCCCGTCACCGTCGCGCCCCCTTCTGTGACGCCGTCCCAGAACCAGGCCAGCGCCGTTCCGGAGCCGGTGAGCCCAACGCCGCCTGCTTCGGCTGTGGCCGGCACGCCGTCCAACCAGCAATCCGCGGCGCCTGAATCCCAGGTGTCGGGGCCCGAGCCGGTGACCCCGGCGGCGCCTGCGCAGACCGCCCCAGCGCCGGAAGCTCCGGCGCCTGCTCCGGTGGATCAATCCCAGTAACGATCAGGATTACGGGCCAGCAAATGCCCGTAAGGCTGCCCTGCCCCGGTGATCCCAAAGGATCACCGGGGCATGGACATTTTTTGAACCCCTCCGCCCTTCGCAACTTTGCCGTGGTGCTCGGCTAGCGCCTGCGCGCACCGGGCGCGGAGCGCCCTTCTATTAAATCGGCGCGCGACGCGCGCCGGGCGTTGCTACGGGCACCTCCCCTTCCTGGCGCTTCGCGCCGAAGGGGAGGGAGGTCAGGAGATCAAGAAAGCATCTGCTGCTGCCCACCACTCAGCGCGAAACGCATCGCGCTCCATCAGCATTTCATGGCCGGCGCCGGCGATCTCCAGATAGCGCGCATGGGGCAGGCGGGCGGTGAAGGCTTTGGTTTGTGCGGTCACGACGATGCGGTCGGCGCCCGCGCCGATCACCAGCAAGGGCGTTGTGATCTGCGCCGCCCGCGTCTTGACCCAGGCCATGGAGCGCATCGCGGCGGCAAGCCAGGCCCAGGTCGCGCCCGCCAGCCGCAGGCCGGGTTGTTCGCGCAGGGTTTTCTGGGTGCGCTCGAAACGGGCTTGGTCCGATGTCACCATCTGGGTGGCGAAATTCATCAGATGGGGGTCGCGCGCCTCCATGCCCCAGACCCAATGCGCGCCGCGGCCAATCCGGGTCTGCAGCGCCGTCACCAGCGCCACCAGCCAGGCGGCGTTGCCGCGAAACGAGACCGCCACCATCGGCGCGGTCAGTACGGCTTTGGTCACGGCATCGGGATGGCGTGCGAGATAGCGCAGCAGATTGTGTCCGCCCATCGAATGCGCCAGCGCGATTGGTTTGTTGGCATCCGTCGCCGTCATTGGCGCCACGATCTGGTCCATGAACGCGGCCAGGTCGTCGTCATACGCGGCGAAATCCTCCACATAGCCTTTGCGGCTGTCATCCTGCAGCAGGCGGTCCGAGCCGCCCTGGCCGCGCCAGTCCATGGTCGCCACGGCATAGCCGCGGCCGCGCAACTCGTCGATCACTTCGAAATATTTCTCGATGAACTCGGTCTGCCCATTCAGCAGGACGCAGGTCCCCCGGCCCGGCGCGGCGGGGTCGGGGGCGAAACAGGCCGCCCGCAGCCGCACGCCGTCAGAGGCCTCAAAAAACAGGGGCTTGAAACAGGCTTGTGCTGGCTGCATGGACCGGTTTTAGGGCGGTTTCGGGCTTTTTCAAGGGGTTGAAGGCGGCTCTGCCGCCCCTATTTCCAAACTGTCCGGCGGCCATCTGGCGCCGGTTCCACATCAACGCTTTTGGAGGTTGACCATGCGATATGATTATTCCCCCTTCTTCCGCAGCACCGTCGGTTTCGACCGGCTGCTGACTCTGCTCGAGACCGCTGAAGGCGCGCCGGGCTATCCCCCCTACAATATCGAGCGCAGCGACGAGCATAATTACCGCGTCACCATCGCCGTCGCCGGCTTCGCCGAAAATGATCTCGGCGTCGAGGTGAAGGACAATGTCCTCACCGTCACCGGCAAGCGCGAAGAAAGCGGCAAGCCCGCCTATCTGCACCAGGGCATCGCCGGCCGCGCCTTTGAGCGCCAGTTCCAGCTTGCCGAGCATGTGGTGGTAAAGGGCGCCCGCCTCGAAAACGGCCTGCTCCATATCGACCTGGAGCGCATCGTGCCGGAAGAGAAAAAGCCCCGCCGCGTCACCATCAACGCGCCGGAGCTCAAGACCATCGAGGGCCAGAAGGCGGCTTAACCCCCCTTTGGCTCAAGCGGCGTTCGACCGGCGAAAGGTCCACTGGACCTTTCGCTCATCGGCCTCACTTCGCGCCGCGACCCTCAGCATCCGCCAAATCCCTTCCCCCTTCGATGCGAAGCATCAAGAAGGGGGAAGGTGCGGCAGCGAGGTGTTTGCGGAGCAAACCCGAGCTGCCGCGGATGGGGGTTAACCCAAAAACCGCGGACGTCTTCCCTTTTGCCCGCCGGGCATTAAGCTTATTGCGCAACTGTCGCGAGAGACTGCTTGGCTTTCTGGCAACCACAGGGCGCTTCCAGACGGGCCGCCACGGATATCGAGTCCGTGCGCGCCCGCTATGAAGCCTCGTTTGCCCGTTTCGGGGCGCCCAGCTCCACCGCCATCGTGCCCGGCAGCCTGGGACCGGTGGCGGGCGAATGGCACAAGGTGGATGACACGGAGCGACCGGAAACCCGAGCGGAGCGAGGGCCTTCCGGCGCGACCCAACATACCGAGCGACCGGAAACCCGAGCGGAGCGAGGGGCTTCCGGCCCGACCCAACCTGACCGTGTTCTGCTGTATTTCCATGGCGGTGGCTTTGTCGCCGGCTCGCCGGAAAGCCATCGCGGCCTGGTCGCCAGGCTGGTCGAGGCCAGCGGCGTCTCTGCCTTTGTCGCGCGCTACCGTCTGGCACCGGAAAATCCTTTTCCCGCCGCGGTGCGCGATGGCCTGGATGCCTATCGCGCCCTGATTGCCAAGGGTATTCCGGCGAGTTCGATTCTGCTGGCGGGCGATGAAGCAGGAGGCGGGTTGGCCTTTTCGGTGGCGCTGGCGGCGCGCAATGCCGGGCTCGAGCGGCCCGGCGGCGTGGCGGCCCTGTCGCCCTGGGCCGATCTTTCGCTCTCCGGGCCTTCGATCCTGGCCAACCGCGGTATCGACAGCCAGCTCGCCTGGGAGCAGTTATTTGTCAGTGCCCGCGCCTATCTGAAGAAGTCCAACCCCTGCGATGCCTATGCCTCGCCGGCTTTCGCCAGCCTCAAGGATTTTGCGCCGGTGATGGTGCATGCCGGGGCGGCGGAAGTGTTGCGTGACGACGCCTCCAAGCTGGGCGACCGCGCCGCCGAAGCCGGCGTATCGGTCAGCGTGGAGATCTATGACGGCATGCCCCATCTCTTCCAGATGGATGCCAGGCTGAATGAAGCGAAGGTTTCGCTGAACCGCCTGGGTCAGTTCATCAGAACACGCACGGCCGTCCTTGTGGCTTAGGCCGAAGCCGCCAAGGCTTCCGCAAAACGCATAGGCAGTTTTGCGCCTGACGTGTCGCAACCGTCGGTTTCGCAGCCGGTCATGTCGGCGTCCGACAGGTTGGCGTAGGAAAGATCGCAGCCCGACAGGCGGACGCGCTTGAGTTCGGCGCCGCGGAAATCGGCATAGCGCGCCTCGGCATTGTCCAGGCGCGCCGGCAGCAGGCGGCCGGCCGAGATCATCAGCGGGCCCATCTTGGCGTCGCGCAGGTCGGCATGATTGAGCTTGGCGCCCGAGAAGTTCACGCCGCGCAAGTCGGCGCCCCGCAAATTGGCCGAACGCAGATCGGCGTCCGACAGGTTGCTGCCCTGGAGCGAGGCGCCCTGCAGGTCCATGCCATAGAGCTGCGCCCCCGGTGCGATCAGGGCGGTCAGCATGCGATGCGCCAGCTTCTGGATCTGGCGCAAATCCATGTTGGTGAGGTCGGCGGGACGGCCTTCACGGCCATCGGTTTCGGCCCAGCGCACATGTTCGTCGATCAGGCGCTGCGCATTGGCGGTGATCGTCGGATCGGACTGGGTCTCTTCACGCAATGTCTTGGAAAGGTCGGCGCCATGGGTGTTGGCGAGATCGAGCTTGGCCCCGATCAGGATGGCGCCGCCCAGATCGGCGCCCGACAGGTTGCAACCCGAAAGGTCGGCATTCTCCAGATTGGCGCCGGTGAGGCGGGCCTGGCGCAGATTGGCGCGGGTCAGGCGGCAGCCCTTCATGATCGCATCGGTGAAATCGGCCTGGATCGCCATCGCGCCGGTCATCTTGGCGCGCTCCAGATTGGCGGAGTTGAGCAGGGCGGCCGGCATCTCGGACGGGCCCAGATCATGCTGCAGGATCTTGATATTTCCGTAGCGGTCTTTTTCGGCGATGGTGCCTTCGCGCAGGTCCGCCTCGTAGAGATCGGCCCCGATCAGGTTGGCGCCGCGCAGGGATGCGCCGCGCATGTCGGCCCGGCGCATCGAGGCGCCGGCGAGGTTGGAGCGGCGCAGGTCGGCGCCGAAGAAGCTGGCGGAATCGAGCTTGGCGCCCGACATGTTGGTTTCTTCCAGCACGGCGCCGGTAAAGTCGGCATCGGCGAGATTGCGGCCCGAAAGGTCCAGGCCGGACAGGTCGCAGAAGATGAAAACGGCCCGGGCCCCGCCCAGACGCCCGGAATAGAGCATCTCATGGCGTGCGGCGGCCGCGCTCACCTCCTTCTGGGTGAGCTTGGCGAACCCGGTATGACGGGCCTGGGTCATTGGCTTTTCTGCGCCCCGTAAGCTTTTTTCTCCCCATATTCTGGCCGGACCGGCCTAACGCCCCATTAAAACGTGAAAAATTGCTGTTGAACCCGCCCCGGTCCCGGGTACAAAGGCGGGCAAAGGCCGGTCCGGGGTGCCCAGGGGGTGCGGGGGACGGGCTTTTCTTGAACGAAGGAAACGGTTTAGCGACCAGCCGGGCAGGTGCCCGGAAAGGCCTTGGGGGGGCTGCCAGGATCCGGGTTTCGGACCAGGCGCCGGGACAGGGGCCGGATACCGAAGATTTAAGGTCGCCCGCTGGCGAACAAAGAGGTTGGACTTTTGATCAAGCACCGTTTGATGCTTTCCGCCGCTGCGGCCGTACTTCTTGCCCAGCCCATGGCCGCGCGCGCCGATGTCACCATCACCACCGCCACCACCACCCCGCTGGCCACCACCGCTTCGGGCAACATCACCATTGAAGCGACCGGCTCGGTCGCCGTGAAGAATAATGGCGCCGCCCTCGTCCTGGACAGCAACAACTTCATCAACAGCTCGGGCCAGATCTCCAACCTCGATAATACCGGTTCGATCGGCATCCTGGTCGACACCAGCGACCATGATGTGGTGGCGGCATCGCCGGGCCTGGTGAGCCTCAACACCATTGCCCTGACGGGTACAGGCGGCAGCCGGACCGGCGTGTTCGTCACGGGCGGCAATACCTATTTCGGCAATATCACCATCAGCAATACCGCCTCGATCACTGCGGGCGGTTCCAACGCCGCTCTTCTGGTGGAAGGCGCCGGTTCCTATGCCTATCGCCAGACTCAGGGCACCCGCGTCGATGGCGATATCAGCTTCGGCGGTTCGATCACCGGTGCGGCGGGCTCGAACGCCAGCAGCAATCCCACCGGGAACACGCTGTTCCTCTTCGACGGCGAAGTGAACGGCAATATCTATTTCGACACGTCTGTCGCCGCCGGCAGCAATGGCCAGAATGCCCGCGGCATCGCCGTCCTGGGCGGCATCCATGCTTGCGCCAACAGCAATCGTTCCGCCGCGCAGCTTGCCGCCGGCTACACCTGCCCCTCGGGCAACGGCAAGGGCGAGGGCGCCTTCGTCAACGCCGGCCGCATCATCGCCGTGGGCCAGCTCTTCATCGATCCCAGGAGCAAGGATCCGATCCTGGAAAGCGGGTCGGTGCTGCTCATCGGCAGTAGTATCGATGGCGGTCTGTACAATGCCGGCCCTGGTACCGCGGCAGGGGGTGTCAGCGCCGCCGTGCTCAGCGGCAGTGGCGTCAACGGCAATGCCGTGCTGATGGTCGATCCCGCTTTCAGCATCACCAGCAGCGGTATCCGCGGCCCCATCAATATCGGTCCGCTCTCCGCCAATATCGATGGTCTCGATCCAGGCTATTCCTTCCTCAATCGCGGCACCATCGCCGCCCAGCCCAGCGGATCGCAGATCAGCACCAGTGCGGTCTTCATCCAGGGCGCGACGCCGACCTACTACACCTGCTTCGGCACCGGCGATTACAACAGTTGCGCCGGCGGCGGCATCCTCAATACCGGCACCATTGCCGCCGTCGCCACCACCAATGCCACCACGCTGGTGAACAGCCAGGTCAACGCCACGGCCTTCACCCTCGGCCCCTACGCCGTGGTGCCGCGCCTGGATGTCAGGGCCCAGACAGCCGGCGTCGGCACCACCACGCCCGGCACCATCAGCGCCCTGGTCAGCGGCACCAGCGGCGGCATCGCCAATGCCGTCGTTATCGGCCAGAATGCCAAGCTGCCGGTGCTCAGTGTTGGTCCCAACGCCTCCATCCTGGCCACGGTCGAGACGTCGACGCGGAATCCGGGCGTCGCCATCGCCAATTCGGACGCGCCCTTCACCATGGTCGCGGTGGCGATCGTGGATGCCTCCGGCACGCTCACGACCATCAACAATGCCGGCACCATCAAGGCTTCGGTTACGGCGGTGACGCCGGGCGTGGATGCGGTGGTCGTCACCACGGTGCGGGCCATCGACCTGCTCCAGTCCACCGCCAACGGCATCACGATCAACAACAGCGGCAGTATCGTCGGCGACCTGTATTTCGGCTCCGGCGGCAACAATTACACGCTGAATGTCGGCAATACGGGCGGCGGCGGTGCCGCCAATCCGAACACCGGCGGCCTGAATACGCCCAACAACTATGCGGTGGTGGCGGGCATCATCACCGGCGTGGCCGCCGGCTCCACCCCCAGCACCATCGCCAACACGATCGATTTCGGCGCCGGCAGCGGTCACACCTTGCGCATCGGCTCGTTCGGCTACGTCAACAGCGTCATCAAATCCAATCCGGGCGCCGTGGCAGTGACGGTCGAGAATAACGGCACGCTGTTCTTGGCCAACACCAGTGCCAGCGGCTCGCTTAACGCCTCCACCTTCGACGTGACCGGCGGCACGCTGGGCCTGACCATCACCCAGAGCACCACCGCCACCACGCCGGTAATCCGTGCGTCCAACTCGGCCAGCATCAGCTCCACCTCGACGGTGGCGCTGCAGTTCGGCAGTTTCATTTCGTCCGGCACCACCTCGGCCAGCGTCAACGATCCCAAGGCGCAGGACATCGTCCTGATCAGCGCGCCGACGATCACGGTTTCGTCGAACACGCTGGCGCAGAACAATCTGCAGCTGTCGCAGAATCTCCCCTTCCTGTTCCAGCCCGATCCCACGGGTGAGCCGCTCAAGATCGGCAGCGCGGGCGGCAACCAGACCCTGGTACTGTCCTTGACGCCGCGGTCACCGGGACCCACCAATCTGGACGGCACGCCGGGTCTTGGCCTGTCGGGCGACGCCTTGGCGCAGTTCCCCTATGTCGCCTCGGCGCTGGCCACCGATCCGGGGCTGGGCTCGGCGATCGCCACCAGCCTCACCGTCTACAACACGCCGGGCGACGCCACGAGCCAGATCAATATCGCCGCCTCGCAGCAGCGGGCGCAGCAGGCCTTCTCGCAATTCGGCCCGGACACGTCGGGCGGCGCCAAGCAGGTGGCGATCATGATCACCGACCAGGCCACCGGCCCGGTCGCGGCGCGCCAGCGGATGCTGCGGTCCTATTCCAAGGTCGCCGGTGACCTCACCCTCTGGGGCCAGGAATTCTTCGGCAACATCAACAACAAGGGCCGGTTCTCGGCCGACCGCTCGCTCACAAACTACAAGGATCACGGCTTCGGCTTTACGCTGGGCATGGATGCGGGCTCGCCCCGTGGCGGCTGGTATGGCGGCGCTTTCACCTTCTATTCCGGCGACGTTTCCCAGACGCTGCCGCGCAACACCAAGACCCAGACGCATTGGTACATGCTCAGCGGCTATTCGCATTGGCAGGGGCGCCGGCTTTTCGCCGATACGCAAGCAAGCTTCGCCTATGGCGATTTTGTCGGCCGCCGCGATCTGTCGGTGGGTGCGGCGGTGCGCGCCGCCGAAGGCAAGCGCGCCGCGCTGATGCTGGCGCTGGGCGGCAAGATCGGCGCCGCCTTCGGTGGCGGGTTCCAGTTCACGCCCCATCTCAGCCTGGACGGCTTGGCGATGCGCGAGGAAGGCTATACCGAGAGCGGCGGCGGCCCCGGCTTCAACCTGCAGATCAATCCGTCCTACGCCAACTCGCTCCGTACCGCGCTGGGTGTCGATCTGCGCACCAGTTTCGCCCTGTGGAGCGTCCGGATCGTGCCGGAGGCGCGCTTCGGCTATCGCTATGATCTGGTCAGCAGCCCGATGAAGGTCAAAGGCGGGTTTGTGAGCACCGGCGGCACCACCACGGCCGGCAACACCTACAATTTCGTCGGCCCCGATCCCGATACCGGCAACATGTTCGGCGGTCTCAGCATCGGCGCCGGCACGGACAATTGGCAGTTGGGCGCCAATTTCGACATGGTACGCGGCAATAACGGCTCCGTTACGCAGGTCGGAACTTTGACCCTGCTGGGACGCATCTGACCCGGTTTTTCCGGATTCGCTTTGCCGGCGTTTTCCTCAGCCGCTTCTGCGACATCGCAGCCTGGCGCGAAAGTAATCTTACCGAGCGGAACCGCGCCGTTTCGCAACGCTCTCATTTTTCGTGTTGCAGCGCGTTATCCGGTGGCCTGCGCCTGGGCGGCATTTCCAGATTTACCTGTTTCCAAAAGGTTTAAGGTGTTTCCTGGTCCCAGCTCCGTCAATGCTGCAATTGCGAAATCCGATTGTCGTAAGCGTTCTGCGCCGGGGAGCGAGCGCGATGGCCGTATCGCTTTCGACAAACGATTTTCTCTACCCTCTTGCTAACCGCGATGTGCATTGGTTTAAGAGCGTCAGCGAGCGCCGGAGAGAACCGGTGCCAGGTTGGGAATGGTAGCTCTCGATCATTTTGGATAGTATGCGCCCGGCGCTTTGCGTGCCGGGTTTGTTATGTCTAGCGAGTGGAATGCTATGGAACGTCCGTCACACGAACTGCGCCACACCATGGTTGGTGCCACCACCACGAAGCGCTTCGGTGGCGCTACGGTCGTCGTTGCCGTCCAGTTGGCGGTGGGCGCGATTCTGGTGCTGGGCATGACGTCGGGGGCCATCGAAAAGAAAATAGAAGATCTGCAAGCCACCGTTCAGGAGGAGCAGGTCGAAGAAAAGGCGCCGCCGCCGCCGCCGCCGGATGTGGTGAAGCCGCCGCCGCCCTTCGTGCCGCCGCCGGATATCGCCATCGCGGTCGAAGCGCCGCCCTCGAGCACCAATACCATCACGGCTTCGTCGACGCCGCCTCCGCCCCGCCCCGTCGCGCCGACGGCCCCGCCGGCGCCGCCGCCGACCAAGCTCGAGGCGATCATGTCGACCCGGGCGCAGAAGCCGCCCTATCCCGCCATCTCCCAGCGCATGGGTGAGGAGGGGACGACCGAGATACTCGTCACGATCAACACCCAGGGCAGCGTCTCGGCCTGCGAAGTCAGCAAGACGAGCGGTTCCAAGCGCCTTGACGAAGCCGCCTGCTCGTATGCAACGGCGCGCTACAAGTGGAAGCCGCCGACCCAGAACGGTCAGCCGATCGAAGCGCGTGCCAAGATCAACGTGATCTGGAGCCTTAAGGACGCGCAGTAATCAAACTTCTGAAACCTTCTAAAGCTGTAAGCACGGAGTAGACCAAATGAATGCCAAGCACCTGACGATCGGGGCCGCCATCGTCACCGCCCTCGCCGTCCTCGCTGCCGTCGAGCCGGCTCTCGCTCAGGACGCCGCCGCCGCCGCTGCGCCCACGCCGGCGTCCAACCCCTACGGCCTCTGGCACATCATCGAGCGCCACAATCCGGTGCAGATGGGCATTCTGGCCGTGCTGGTCATCATGATGTCCGGTACCTGGTACATCGCCTTCATGAAGTATCTGGAGCAGCAGCGCATCCTCAACCAGGCCAAGACCCTGGAGAAGAAGTTCTGGACCTCCGCCACCCTGAGCGAAGGCATCGACAAGCTGCCCAAGAACAGCGTGTTCCGCGCCGTCGCCGAAGCCGGCCAGAAGGCCAGCCAGGGCGGCACCACGCTGGTCGGCCTGAACGACTGGATCGCCATGTCGCTTACCCGCCAGCTGGAAGACGCCAATGCCCATATGCAGGGCGGCATCGCCTTCCTCGCCTCGGTCGGTTCGACCTCGCCCTTCGTCGGTCTGATCGGTACGGTGTGGGGCATTCTCGAAGCCCTGATCTCGATCGGTGTCGCCGGTCAGATGTCGATCGACAAGGTCGCCGGCCCCGTCGGTGAGGCCCTGATCATGACCGCCATCGGCCTGATCG
Source organism: Rhizomicrobium sp. (assembly GCA_035250225.1). GTDB lineage: Bacteria > Pseudomonadota > Alphaproteobacteria > Micropepsales > Micropepsaceae > Rhizomicrobium. Next base: position 31,876 of record DATFFI010000151.1, read on the forward strand.
TCGCCGTCCCGGCCGTGTTGCTCTACAACTACCTGGTTCGCCGCAACAAGATGATCACCGAGAAGCTGCGTGGCTTCGCCGGTGACCTGCAGGCCTATCTCATCACCAAGAGCAAGTAAGCGCGAGCGCTTATCGGAGACCAACAATGGCGCTCGACGTCCAGCATACGCTTGAGGAAGACACCGCAGATCTGAACACCTCCATCAACACCACCCCTCTGGTGGACGTGATGCTGGTGCTGCTGGTGATCTTCCTGGTCACGATCCCTGTCGTAGTCCAGACCCGTGATCTGGACCTGCCTAACCAGCGCAATATCGTGACGGAGACGAAGCCGGAAAACATCGTCATCGAGGTCGACCGGAACGAAGTCATCTACGTCAACACGCAAAAGACGGATCTGGCCTCGCTGCGCGCCTACCTGATCCAGCGCAACACCAGCGCCAGGGACACGCTTCCCGAAGTGCATATCCGTGCCGACAGGAGTGTGCGTTTCGAGGCGGTGGGCCGCGTGATCCTGATGTGCCAGCAGGCTGCGGTGCAGAAGGTCGGCTTTATCACCATGCCGATGGCGCTGAACTGAGTACGGAATGGGCGGCGGGTTTTTGGCCCGCCGCCGCTTCATCAAGGTAAAGGTATACGACCATGGCAATGAGTGTTGGCTCCGGCGGCGAAGGCGAAGTGCTGGTGGAAATGAACACCACCCCGCTGATCGACGTGATGCTGGTGCTTCTGACCCTTCTGATCATCACCATCCCGATCCAGACCCATGCGGTGAAGCTGGACATGCCGCGTCCGAACGACAATCCGCCGCCGGTTCCGCCCGAGACGGTGGAGCTGCAGGTGGACTTTGACGGCACCAAGCTCTGGAACGGCAATGTTGTCCAAAGCATGGCGGACCTGGACGGCTACTTTAAGAATGCCGCTTCTCAGCCGGTACAACCGGAAATCCATGTCAGCGTCAATCGCCTGGCGCGTTACGACTCGGTGGCCGAAGTTCTCGCACATGCACAGCGTCTCGGTGTCACCAAGATCGGTTTTGTTGGCATTGATCAGTTCAACTAAGTATAAGTAATCCTTGAGGGACGAGTTCGCGGTTTGGGGGCCGCGGGGACGATCCCCGCGACCCCCAAAATGTTTCAGATGAGAGGTCATGCAATGAATGTTCGTAATCTCCGCGCCGTAGCCACCGCGCTTCTCCTCGGCGCCGCTGCTGTCGGTGCTGCCTCCCCGGCCTTTGCGCAGGCGTTGCCTGCCGCGGTGGGCCGTCCCTTGCAGGAAGCCCGCACGCTGGCCGACTCCGGCCGCTACAGGGAAGCGATGGCGCGCATCGACGCCGCCGCCGCCGCCGCCAAGTCCGCCAACGAGAATAATGTCGTTCGTCAGATGCGCGACTATGTGGCCGTCAAGTCGGGCGACACCTCGACCTCGCTGGGCGCCAGGGCCAAGTTCGCGGCCGACGCCAATGCCGGCCGCTGGCGCGAAGTGATCGCGGGCGCCGATGCCCTGCGCAGGCAGAACGCGCTCGACGCCCAGTCCATGCTGGTCATCGCCCAGGCGCATTATCGCCTCAACGATCCCAGGGCCTGCATGTCGTATATCCGCAGCAATCGCCTCGGCGGCGAAACCGCCCTGGCGCTGCTGCAGCGCTGCGCCTATGACGCCGGCGACGACGCTACCCAGCGCTCCGCGCTGGAACAGCTGGTGGGCGCCACCGGCAAGCCCGAGCATTGGAAAAACCTGCTGCGCCTGGCCGAGCGCTCCCGCGGCCTATCCGACCACAACACACTGGACATCCTGCGCCTCAAGGGCCTGACCGGTTCCTACAATGGCGCGGACGACATCACGCTGCACGTCCAGATGGCGCTGCAGCTCAAGATGGCGGCCGAAGGCAAGGCGCTGCTGGAAAAGTCGCTCGCCGACAAGACGCTGCCGACCAACGATCGCAACAACCGCCTGGTCACGCTGGCGAATGCCCGCGTTGCCGAGAACGCCAAGACTGCCGCCCAGACCCTGGCTGCCGCCAACAGCGCCAAGGAAGGCGATGGCCTGGTCGCGATCGGTGAAGATATGATCGGCCAGGGCAAGGCCAAGGAAGCCATCACCGTCATCCAGTCCGGCATCGCCAAGGGTCCGAAGGACATGGCCAATGCCCAGATCCGCCTGGGCAGCGCCTATCTCGCCGCGGGCCAGAAGCCGCAGGCTCTGCGCGCCTTCCAGGCCGCCGCGGCCGCCAAGGGCGATGAAAAGACCACCATGGTCGCCCACCTCTACGTGACCTACGCGCGCCGCTGAGTTCGGCTTTATCGGAATGGAAACGGGCGCCCCAAGGGCGCCCGTTTTCGTTTGTGCCGCCCGTCTCCTCGGATTTTTCAGGGGCGCGGCGCCCGCAGCAGGAAGGCGCGGGTATCGGTATCGGGCGCCGCCGCCACGCCTCCCGCACCGGACTCCAGCTCGCGCAAGCTGAAATCCATGCGCGCGTCATAGGTGCGGTCGATCTGGTTGCGTAAGGATTGCTGCGCCTCGTACCAGGCGCGCTTGACGGCGCCATCGCGGCAGGCCGCAAGTTCGGCGCCTTCCGCGCCCCAGCGCCGCTCCGCACAATGATGGGGATCGAACGACAAGCGGAACAGGCGCCGGCGCGCCTCCTCGTAACCCAGGCTCATCGCAACGCCATCGCTGCGGCGCCAGGATAGCCGGCAGGCGGACGCCTGCCGGTCATAGGCTGCAAGCATGTCGTCCGCCAGATGCGCGCCCTGATAGTTCAGGCTGGGATCCTTGGCGCGCCACAGATTGAGGAAGCGCTCCGCCGTATCGCGCAACGCCTTGAAGGCCGTCTTGAGGCGGGCATCGCGCGACGGCGTGGAATAGGTCTCCCAGTCGCCGTCGGCGCCATAGATGTTGGGCGGCAGCCGCTCGGGCTGGGCGCGGTTCTGCGAGCCGGCGGCCAGAGCGATATCCACCGCCTCGGCCCGGTAGTGCAGGTCGGCGCAATTGGACGCCACCATGTCGCCGATCTCCCGTACCGGATCGAAATGCAGGCTGCCGCCGCTGAGCATGGCGCGCACATAATCGTAGTAATCGACCCGCTTTGCGCCCAGCAGGAACTGGCCATTGCGCCAGCTTCCCGCTTGCCTTGCGCCGGTGCCGTAATATTGCGTCAGCGCGAAATCGGGGATGGCGCGATTGTCGGCCGGCACCATCCTGCCGCCGACGATCACGCCGCCCTCACGGCGCCCCCCTTCCAGATGCAGCGGACGCCAATTCTTGAAGCCGGCGCCCATGCCCGGCGAGGAGCGGACGAACCGCACATCATAGGTGCCGCGGGTGAGCGAATTGTCGGGATGGGCGTCGATGTAATGGATGCGGCCATTGCGCTCGACCCGGTACACCACCGCCAGATGGCCATTGGGATCATAGATCACCGTGCCGGGACGGATACCGCCGGGCGCCAGTGCCGGTGAATAAAAGTCCTGCGCCAGCGGCGCTTCCAGTTCCGGATCGATGCGATAGGTGGCCGAGGAGACGCCGTCACGCAGTCGGTTCATCACCGACAGCGCATCGGCGCCGCTGAGGACATCGCGCCGCGACGCCACCCGGTTGCCGCTGGCGCTGTAGCGGATGTCGCGGGCGCGCCCGCGCGGGGAAACCTGGGCGGCATAGGAAAAAGGCAGGCCGCGCTTCCAGGCATAATAGAAGCGCAGGAAATAGGGCAGGTCGGCGCAATCGGCCCAGAAGCGGACGGCGGGATCGGAGGCGCGGAAGGGATTGGCGGGGCTCTTCAGGCAGGCATCGACGCTGCGGCAGGCGCTGTCGCCCAGGGCGGCCAGGAATTCGCCATAGCCGCGCTCATCGGCCGCCGTCCAGCGGTCGCTGCGGATACGATAGACGGCATCGGCGCGGGCGGGCATCGCCGCCAGCAGCAGAAAAAGACAGGCTGTTGCGGACGCCCAGCGCATGCCCCAGCCTAGAGCAGGTTTTTTGGAGATTAAACGGCCGCGCCGGCGGGGCAATCGGCTATAAGTTCTGATGCCCTTTTCGCCGGCCGAGATCGAAGCCCTGCTCCTGTCGCTGCGCATTGCCGCCGTGGCGGTTGCGGGAGCGCTGCCCTTCGCCTTCGCGACGGCCGTGGCTCTGGCGCGAGGTCCTTTTCCGGGCCGGACGCTGCTGGACGGTATCGTGCATCTGCCGCTGGTGCTGCCACCGGTGGCGCTGGGGTTCCTGCTGCTGGCGCTGCTGGGCACAAGGGCGGGGCTGGGCGCCTTCCTGGCCGAGCATTTCGGCATCCGGCTGGTCTTTCATTGGAGCGGCGCGGCGCTGGCCAGCGCCATCCTCACTTTTCCTTTCCAGGTGCGCGCCATCCGGCTGGTGCTGGAATTGCGCGACAGCGGCCTGGATGCGGCGGCGGCCAGCCTGGGGGCCGCTCCCCTCGACCGCTTTTTCAGCATCACCCTGCCGCTGGCGGCGCCCGGCATGATCGCGGGCGCGGTGACCGCCTTCGCCGCCAGTCTGGGCGAATTCGGCGCCATCATCACCTTTGTCTCCAACATTCCCGGTGAGACCCAGACCCTGCCGCTGGCGATCTACAGCGCCCTGCAGCAGCCTGGCGGCGAAGCGGCGGCGATGCGCCTGGCCAGCCTGTCGATCGGCCTGGCGCTGCTCTTCATGGTGGCGGCGCAATGGCTGCAGCGGCGGAGCCTCAAATGAGCCTCTCTGTTACGCTCCGTCACCGCCAGGGCGATTTCCGCCTGGCCGCATGCTTCGACGCATCGGCCGGCGTGACGGCCCTGTTCGGACCTTCGGGCGCCGGCAAGAGCAGCATCGTGGCGGCGGTGGCCGGCCTGCTGCGGCCGGACGAGGGCCGCGTCGTCCTGAACGGCCGGGTCCTCACCGATACGGCGGCGGGGATTTTCGTCAGCCCGCATCGGCGCCGGGCAGGGCTGGTGTTCCAGGATGGCCGTCTGTTTCCGCATATGACGGTGCAGAAGAATCTTCTTTATGGCTGGCGCCGCGCGCCCGTGCGGGCCGCTGCAGCCGATATCGCCCATGTCGTGGCGCTGCTGGGATTGGACGGCTTGCTGGCGCGCCGGCCCATGACCCTGTCGGGCGGGGAAAAAGCGCGCGTGGCGCTGGGCCGGGCGCTGCTGGCGGCGCCGGAAATCCTGTTGCTGGACGAGCCCCTGGCTTCGCTCGACGATACCCGCCGCGCCGAAATCCTGCCTTATCTTGAACGCCTGCGCGACGAGGTGCGCGTACCGATGCTCTATGTCAGCCATGCCGTCGATGAAGTGGCGCGGCTGGCCGATCAGGTGGTGCTACTGGGCCAGGGCCAGGTCCAGGCCCAGGGGCCGGTGGGGCAGGTGCTGCCGGGCCGCAGCGGCGTCGGTGCCGTGATCGATGCGACGGTGGGCGCCATGCGCGACGATGGCCTTGCCGAACTCAGCTTCGATGGCGGCCGCCTGGCGGTGGCGACAAAAGCCAAAGCGGGCACGCGGTTGCGGGTGCGCCTCGCAGCCGACGATATCCTGATTGCCCTTGTCGCACCCCAGGCGATCAGCGCCAACAATGTGCTGCCGGTGACGATCCATGCGCTTCGCATCGCCGGCGATTTTGCCGATGTGGAGCTTCAGGCGGGCGCGGTACGGTTGCTGGCCCGCATCACGGCGGCGTCGGCGCAGCGCTTGGGCCTTGCGCCCGGCCGTGCCGTCTTCGCCGTGATCAAGTCGGTGACGTTGGATTTGCCTTCTGGGGACCTGCCTTTTGGGGATCTTCGCGCGTGAACACCAGTGTCCGCGACAGGACGAAGTTGAAGATCATTCCGGCAAAAACGCTGACGGCCTGCGCCAGGAAGGGGTTGGCAAAGGGCGATGGCGCAAAAGCCACCAAGGCGGCGTAAACCCCATAGCTCACCGCCGCGCCGACCAGGTTGGCGCCGGCGAATTTCAGTCCTTCCTGGGCGATGGCGCTGAAGCTGCCGCGGGCGCGCCGCGCGGCGAAGGTGAAATAGCGGTTTCCTGCCCAAGTGGCGGTCATCGCCGCCGCGATCGACAGGACCCGGCCGCGATAGGGATCGAGGCCCAAATGGTTGATGCCCAATGCCAGGACGAAAGCATCCACGACATAGCCGGCGGCGCCCACCAGACCAAAGCGGATGAAGGAATGGCGGCAAAGCCAGCGTGCCAGGTCCGCCAGCATCAGGATTTGGGCCGGTTCTCGACTAGAAGGTCTTGCGGACCCGGCATGGCGAGATAGGCCATGCGCTTCTGCTCCCAGCGGCCGCGGGTGACCGTGTCCAGGATCAGGCCGCAGGTCAGCGACAGGAAGGCCAGCAGCATCAGACCGGTGGCGAGGATGGCGGTGGGCAACCGCGGCACCTGTCCGGTGTCGAGATATTCCTGCACCAGCGGCAGCGAGATCAGGACCGAGGCCAGCGCCAGCACCGTAAAGCCGGCGGAGAAATAGACAAAGGGGCGCTCCTCCCGCACCAGATGACCGATGGTGCGCAGGATGCGATAGCCGTCGCGCCAGGTGTTGAGCTTGGAGACCGAGCCGGCGGGCCGTTCCTTGTAGCGGGTGTCGACCTCGTCCATCGGCATCATCAGCCGCACCGCATGCACGGTGAGCTCGGTTTCGATGCCGAAGCCTTCGGCGGTGAAGGGAAAGCTCTTCACGAAGCGGCGGGAAAAGACGCGGTAGCCCGACAGCATGTCGGAGAGCCTGACGTTGAACAGCCAGGCGGTGAGGCCGGTGAGCAGGCGGTTGCCGAAGACATGGCCGGGACGATAGGCCGCCGCTTCGGTATGAATGCGCCGCGCCGTGATCAGGTCAGAGCCATGCTCCAGCATGGCCGCGATCATGCGGGGAGCGGAGCCTGCGTCATAGGTATCGTCGCCATCGACCAGGACGAAGATGTCGGCCTCGATGTCGGCGAACATGCGGCGCACGACATTGCCTTTGCCCTGGCGCGGCTCGCGGCGCACCACCGCGCCGGCATTTTGGGCTTCCTCCACCGTGCGGTCGCGCGAATTATTGTCATAGACATAGACGGTGGCGTCCGGCAGGGCGGCACGGAAATCGCGCACCACCTGGGCGATGGTGGCTTCCTCATTGTAGCAGGGCACCAGAATAGCGATGTGCGGCATCAGTTGGTCCTCGCCAGGGGGCACCATTGATAGGCCCCGCCCAGATTGGTGTCGAATTGCTGGCACTCCGGGTTAAGGATCGCAAGCTGGTAGTCGGACGTGGCGGCCCGGGCACGCGCCATGTCGGCGGCGTCGGCGATCAGAAAAAGATCGCCCCCGCCCGCCAGATGCGCCGCCACCCTTTGCCGCATCTGCCTGGTAAGTCCGCTATTGTCGCGCGGCTGCACCATCCAGCCATCGATACGCAGCACCGGAATCTGCGGCGGCAACTGGGTGGCGATGAAGCCCATCGGCGCGTCGCCGGTCATGACCACCATGGTGCGGTCGGGGCGCGGGATGGGCGGCAGCGCCACCTGGATATAAGGATCCTCCACCGGCGCCCGCTCCAGGAAGTCGCTGCGGGCGGTCACCAGGATGGCGAAAGCCAGCACGCCCAGGGCGAGAAAGCGCGCCCGCCGCGCGCCCGGAGCCAAGCCAATGGCGGTGACGATCACCAGCGGCGCCAACATCTCCAGCGTGACGATGTAGCGATAGATGGCGAACATCCTGAGCCAGGCGAAATAGCTGGCGGCGGAAAAGGCCAGCAGCGGCAGCGCGGCGCTGCCGGTCACCAGCGGATCGGGATTGGCGCGGCGCAAGGCCCAGAAAGCGGCGGCGGCAATCACGGCGAAGAAGGCGATCGCCACGCGGATGTCCTGGAAACCCAGATCGCCGGCGATATGCCAGTCGATCGAGAACCAGAGCGGGAAAAGAAGCTGCCGCCAGAAGCTGGTCGGGACAAAGCGCAGGTCGCGGTAATGCGCCTCCAGCGCCAGCGGCGATTGCCAATAGGAATTGAAATAGGGAAAGAGCGGATTGCCGGTGAGCTGCCAGACATGCAGCATCCAGGGCGCGGCGAACAGCGCCACGCCGGCGGCGCCGCCCAGGCCGCCTGCGATCACGCGCACCGCCAGATGCTTCCAACTGCCGCCCAGCACCAGCAGCGTGGCGGCAAAGCCGGCGCAGAAAGGCATGGCCGGCAGCTTCAATCCCATGGCGCAGCCGGTGATGAAGCCCGCCACCAGCGCCAGCGCCGCGGCACTGGCCAGCGGTCCCTCGCGCAACGTCTCGCGGCGCACGATCAGGATCGCAAGTCCCGTCAACGCGAACAGGCTGACGACATTATCGTAATAGGTCGTGCCCAGTTCGGTGAGGGTTTGCGCGCCGGTCTGGCCCAGGATCGCCAGCGCGCCGGCCCAGAGCTTGGCGTCGGGCACGCGCAGCGAATGGCGGGCCAGGAGATAGAGCGGCACGACATTGGCGCCGTGCACCGCGCCCAGGCAGGCCAGCGCCAGCCAGGAGGTGGTATAGTTGGCGAGCAGGTAGTAGGGGACGTCGAGATAGGGATTGTACCAGCTGGCCAGATGCGCCACCGCGACATCGATGCCCATCCGGTCGTTCAGCAGGGCATAGGGCCCGTACCAATGATAGTTGCGGAAGTCCCAGCTGGTGTCCTTGCCCAGCAGCACGACAAAGGCCGACCAGAACAGGATGGTGCAGCCCAGAAAGGCATATTCCCGCGCCGACAAAGGCGCGCGGGACGCATCGGACTGCGGATCGGACATGGGAGAAGTGGGAACTCGGAACAGCGGCCCTCTTCTAGCCTAGCTGGAGGGTCCCGATAAGCCCTTACGGCAAAAGGGTTAAGCGTCCCGGCTAGGCGCCAGCTAAGCGTCGGGCTCAACCACGATGTTTTGGAGGAATTGGAGGGTACAGGCGCGCCAGGAGCGGCTTTCGGCGAAGGCCCGGGGGGAGAGGGGGCGGGGATGCCGCCGCAGTGCCAGCGCCTCCAGGCAGGCCTTGCGCAGGTCCTCGTCCAGCACCGCGACATCGGTGCCGCCCGGAACGTCCGGCCCCACCACGTCGCGCGGACCCTCCACCGGATAGGCCGCCACCGTCAGGCCGCAGGCCAGGGCCTCCAGCAGCACCAGTCCGAAAGTGTCGGTGCGGCTGGGAAAGACAAAGACATCGCAGGCGGCATAGGCGCGGGTGAGTTTCTCGCCGGTCAGTGCGCCCAGGAATTTCACAGCTGAGTATTTCTGCGCCAGCGCCGCGCGTGCCGGGCCGTCGCCCACCACGATCTTGGTGCCCGGCAGATCGAGCGCGAGGAAGGATTCGATGTTCTTCTCCACCGCCACCCGCCCGACATAGATCCAGCGCGGGCTTTCATCCGGAAGAGGGGCTCCCGGCAGGGTCGCATCCGCGATGGGGCGGAATTTTTCGACATCGACGCCCCGCGACCAGATTTTCAGGTTGGGGAAACCGTGACCGCCAAGCTCGCGCTTCAGCGTGTCCGTCGCCACCATCACAGCGGTGGCGGGATGGTGAAACCAGCGCAGCCAGCGCCAGATCACGCGCTCCGGCACCATGCGGAAGCGGGCATGGACATACTCGGCGAAGCGGGTGTGAAAGGCGGTGGTGAAGGCGATGCCATGGCGCAGGCAGATGCGCCGCGCCGCCAGCCCCAGCGATCCCTCGGTGGCGATATGCACCGCATCGGGCGCGAATTCGCGGATCTCGCGCGTCAGGGCCGCGTTCTGGAAAAAGGCCAGGCGGATCTCGGGATAGGTGGGCAGCGGAAAGGTGCGCCGGCCCAGCGGCGTGACCATGTGCACGGTATGGCCTAGCGCCGCCAGATCCTTGGAGAGAATCTCCAGCGTGCGGACCACGCCATTGACCTGGGGCGCCCAGGCATCGGTGACAATCAGGATTTTCAAATGGGCCGCCACGCCGGGAATGGGCCCCGGCTGCAATCGCCTGGCCCTAGGCGGGAATAAGCGCGGCCTTGGAATTGGCAGCCGCAGCTCCGGAAGTCTGATTTCCGGAAGTCTGAGCCGCAATGTGTCCGTCGGGCGGGATGGTCCAGCGCAGAATCTCCATGCGTCCAACCGCATCTTCGACAAGGGCGCTGCAGCTTTCAACCCAGTCTCCGTCGTTGAGATAAAGGACATCGCCGATGCGGCGGATCTCGGCATGGTGGATATGACCGCAGACCACGCCGTCGACGCCGCGCTTGGCCGCTTCCAGCGCCACGATGTTCTCGAAGCGGGAAATATATTCGACCGCGTTCTTGACCTTGTGCTTCAGCCAGGCCGACAGCGACCAATAGGGCAGGCCCAGGGCCTTGCGCGCCCGGAACACGATCTCGTTCCAGCGCAAAAGGGTGCCATAGGCCCAGTCGCCCACATGCGCCAGCCATCTGGCATGCGCGATCACCCCGTCGAAACGGTCGCCATGCAGGACCCAGAAGCGCCTGCCGTCGGCGGCTTCGTGGATCACTTCGTTCATGACTTCGATGCCGCCGAAGAGGCGGCCGGCATAGTCGCGGGCGAACTCGTCGTGATTGCCCGGCACGAAGATCACGCGGGTGCCGCCATCCACCTTGCGCAGGATTTCATGCACCACCCGGCTCTGTGCGTCCGTCCAGTACCAGCGCCGCTTGAGTTGCCAGCCATCGACAATGTCCCCGACCAGGAACAGGGTCTGGCATTCGTTATGGGCCAGGAAGTCCGCCAGGGCCTCGGCCTTGCAGCCCCGCGTCCCCAGATGGGTATCGGAGATGAAGATGGTGCGGTGGCGGCGGAAGCGGGCCGTGTCTATGGCCGGGGCCAGAGGGGTGGCGGGCCGGGCTACCGGAAAGTTACCCAAGGCATTATCGAACCACGCTATTTCGGCCATCCAAGGCTCCTGAGGCTCAACTGCGCGGCGAGATAGCTGCTTCGCACGACTCTTTTGTTGCCCCGATGCGACATGCGTGTGAATCGCGCGACAGGACCAATTTTGCCCCGGAAAATCGGTGTTTTGTGCGACGCACAAAATGTCGCACACGGAAGCTTGTCAGCCGTAAGCGCCGGTTCCTGCGTATTTTTCCGCAGTTTCCGCGGGTAAAATCTTGGCAAAGTGTGTTTTCGCGCTTGCGTCCAAATTGTCCTTCCATCATATTGCTGCAGCGCGGTATCGCGATCTCTGATTGCGAAGCCGCCGCCCTTCCTGGGCGTTTCCTCCCTGAACTTGGCCGCTCTTCGGAGCGGCCATTTTTTTGCCCGGGCCTTTTGCGCTCTGGGTTCGTCGCCGCTTCGCTCGTGGACGTTAAGTCCACGTCGCTCGCGGCTCCTGCCCAGATCGCAAAATTCCTCGGGCAAAAAGCGCCCTCGCGGAGAAAGCGAAAAGATTTTGAGTTGCTACTCCGCCGCGGCGGGCAGCTCGGACTGGCCGCGCAGGAGCGTGGGGTCGATGCGCGTCAGCCGCACCAGGGCGGCGGTGAGGCGCAGGCGGAGTTTTTCGAAGCTGGGTTTTTTCTGGATACGGTCTTCGTCCAGGTAGAGGCCGCGACTGATTTCGATCTGCAGCGCGTGACAGCCCTCGGCGACGCGGCCGTAGAGCATGGTGGTGTGGCCGCCGGCATAAGGCACATTGCGCGCCACGCTCAGCCCTTCGCGCGCAAAACTGTCTTCGGCCAACCGCGACAGCGCCGGCGCGGCCGAGGCACCATAACGGTCGCCCAGCACGATATCGGGGGCGGAAAGACCTGACGGCATGGAATGGCAATCCACCACCACCGCCACGCCGAAACGCTCCAACGTCTGCGCCACCAGCATTTCCAGCGCCTGGTGGTAGGGCCGGTACAGCATGTCCAGGCGCTGTTGCGCCTCCCCGGGGGCAAGCTTGCCGCGATAGATCTCGGCGCCGTCGCGCACGATGCGCGGGATCACGCCCAGGCCCGCCGCGACCCGCGCCGAAGGCAGGTCGACCGCCACCTTGACCGGCGCGGCGAACATGCTGGCGTCGATCTCGCCCTGGGCGCGATTGACGTCCAGGAAGGCGCGCGGGAACTCGGCCGCCAGCAGCGGCGCTCCCAGCTCGCAGACCTCGGCGAACAATTCATCGACAAAGGCGTCTTCCGAGCGCCGCAAGGCCAGGGAATCCAGGCGGCTGGCGGATGTGAGACTGGCCGGATAGCGGCGTCCCGAATGGGGCGAGGCGAAGATGAAGGGCACGGTCTGCACCGGCGGCCGGGCGAGCCGGAACGGCCGGGCGTAAAGCCCTGCCAGGTCGGGATCGTGCGGGAGGGGCGGTTCGGCCATCCTCTAAGGAAACACCAACCGGCTGTTCCGGCAAGCTTATCCCGCATGGGTAGTGGAAATTTACTCTTTTCGCGGTATAGGGTTCAGGGCGGTCGGGCGGAAGCAATGGCACATATCCTGTTGGCAGAAGACGATGAATCGCTGCGCAAATTCCTCAGCGCGGCCCTGGTCAAGGCCGGCCATGCCGTCACCGATTTCGGCGATGGCGGCGAAGCCTATGAATGCCTGAAGGGCTTCACCTTCGATCTTCTGCTGACCGATATCGTGATGCCCGGCATGGACGGCATCGAGCTGGCCAAGCGCGCCGCGGAATTGAACGCCGAACTGAAGATCATGTTCATCACCGGCTTTGCCGCCGTGGCGCTGCATCCCGCGTCGGGCGCGCCCAAGCAGGCCAAGGTTCTTTCCAAGCCCTTCCATCTGCGCGAGATCGTGGCGGAAGTGGACCGCATGCTTGCCGCTGCGTAACTTCTGCTCCGCGCATCGGGAAAAACTCCCGAACAAGAGCGGGAAAAAATCCTTCGCTGATGACGCCGCTGCAGCGCTAATCGCGCACACCTGACAGGCGTATTATTTCCTCCGCCGGCCTCATGCCGGCAACAGGAGGAAGTATGGAGCGTCCTTCACACCGCATCACAGCCTTGCAGTTTCACACAGGCCCGCGCCGCGTCACCGGCCTGGGCCTTTCTTTTTTGATCCAGGGACTTTTCGCAACGGTCCTCATCGGCGGCTTTGTGGTCGAACGCGTGAAGCCGCCACCTGGGACCACACTCACGCGGGCGAAGGAAGAAGTTGAACAGCGAACGCCGCCGCCGCCCGAGCCAAGCACGGTCAAGGCGGTTGGTCCCACCGTCACGGCGCCGACAATTATCATTGACGCCTTACCCAACGGACCGCCCAGCGTGGGGCCGCAGACCCAAGAGATGCCGGTGCCGCTGCAGGCCAAGCCGAACGCGGTGCCGGATCGCGCCGCGGTCAGCATCGCCGCCACCCATACCTCGCCGCCCTATCCGACCATCGCGCGGCGGCTGGGCGCGGAAGGGCGGGTGACCTTGCGCCTGACCATCCTGCCCGACGGCAAGGTGGGCAAGGCCGAGGTGGTGACCTCCAGCGGCCGCCGTGATTTCGATGAGGCGGCGCAAAGCTGGATCGTGCAGCACTGGACCTACCAGCCCGCGATCCGCGATGGCGTGCCCGCTGCGTCCCAGGCCATGGCGGTGATGAATTTCACCCTGACCAATCCCTGAAATGGCCCCGGAATTGGCTCCGCTGGGGCCAATTCCGCGACTTTCGGGCCTGTCTTGCCCGCCCCAGCCTTGGCGGCTATAGAGCCCCCGTAAGTGGGCGGTTAGCTCAGCGGGAGAGCACTTCCTTGACATGGAAGGGGCCACAGGTTCGATCCCTGTACCGCCCACCATTCTCACGGCACAGCCTGGGAATGCCTTCGAAAAGCTCGAAAAATTCTCCGGACTTTTGTGATTGGGGCCTGCCGTGAGAATGGTGGGCGGCCGGGATCGATTCTATTTAATGGTGCCGCATTCGCGGCGCGGGGCCCTGTACCGTCCACCATCCATAAATCACTGTCAGTCATGCCGCCCTCTTTCTCCTTTTCAGACCTGCCGGTAGCGGAATGTCTGCCGCGGCTGCTGGCCGTGCTGGCGGCGCAGCCCAATGCCGTGCTGGTCGCGCCGCCCGGCGCGGGCAAGACCACCAGCGTGCCGCTGGCGCTGCTGGATGCGGTGCCGATGAATCGCGGCCGTATCCTGATGCTGGAGCCGCGCCGGCTCGCCGCCCGCGCCGCCGCCAGCCGCATGGCCAGCCTGATCGGCGAAAAGGTGGGCAAGACCGTCGGCTTTCGCACCCGGCTGGAAAGCGCCGTTTCTGCCGCCACCCGCATCGAGGTGGTGACGACGGGCCTGCTCATCCGCCGCCTGCTCGGCGATCCGGGGCTGGAGGGCGTGTCCACCGTCATCCTGGATGAAATCCATGAGCGCTCGCTGGAAGCCGATCTGGCGCTGGCGCTCTGCCTGGACGCGCAGGCGATGCTGCGGCCGGATTTGAGATTGCTCGCCATGTCCGCCACCCTGGATGGCGCACGGCTTTGCGCGATCATGGATGCGCCCATCGTGGAAAGCGCCGGGCGCATGCATCCGGTGGAGATCCGTCATGCGGCGCGCGATCTCGCGAACCCGCGCGATTTGCCGGATGCGATGGCGCGCGCCGTTCGCGCGAGCTTGGACGAGGCGCCGGGCGATATCCTCGCCTTCCTGCCGGGCATGGGCGAGATCCGCCGCACCGAGGCCGCGCTTGAGGGGCTCGAAGCAACCGTGCTGCCGCTGCATGGCGATCTGCCGCCGGCGGCGCAGGATCTGGCGCTGCGGCCCGCCGACGGAAGACGCGTGGTGCTGGCCACCGCGATTGCCGAAACCTCGCTCACGGTGCCCGGCGTGCGGATCGTCATCGATGGCGGTTTTCGCCGCGCGCCGCGCTTCAATCCTGCGAGCGGCCTGACCCAATTGGCGACCGAACGGGTCAGCCGCGCGGCGGCCGACCAGCGCGCCGGCCGTGCCGGACGCGAGGCGCCCGGTCTTGCCATCCGGCTCTGGACCAGTGCTTTGCAGCGCGGTCTGCGCGCCCATGACCGGCCGGAAATCCTGGAAGCCGAATTGTCCGGCCTGGTGCTGGATTGCGCCGCCTGGGGCACGCCGCCCGGCAAACTGGTTTTTCCGGACGCGCCGCCGGATGGCCCGCTTACCGCGGCGCGCGCGCTGCTTGTCGAACTTGGCGCGATGGATGAGGCCGGCGCCATCACGCCGCTGGGAAAGCGCATGAGCATGCTGGGCGCCCATCCGCGCCT
>DATFFI010000152.1:0-31987 GCA_035250225.1 Rhizomicrobium sp.
AAGGTAGGCTTGGCATACCCCTTGCGAAGAACAGTCCGGAACTGAAGGAAATCGCTAAAATTCTAGCGATTTGGGGGCTCCGGCCCGGCAGGAATTGCCGGTGGCGCGGCAAATTCTGCCGCCTGCCCGGCAAGTTTTTCCGCCCTCTCCCATCCCGCGCCACCCGCCGCACCAGGCTCGCGACAATGATCCCGTAGCGGCGCCTGAAAATCGATCCTTACCGAGTCCTTCCGCGCAAGCCTCAACTTTTGGGGAATGGCGCTTGCTGGAACTTTGGCGGGCAAAATCGCCCGAGAGACCAAAACTTACCCAGAAGGGGGATAGGACAATGGCTTTTAGCGTCAACACGAATACCGGCGCCGCGATCGCGCTGCAGTACCTCAACATGACCGAGGGTCAGTTGAGCAAGACCCAGTCCGCCATCAACAGCGGCTTCAAGGTCGCCAACGCCCGTGACGATGGCGCCGTCTTCGCCATCGCGCAGAATCAGCGCGGTAACGTGGCCGGCTATACCGCCGTCATCAACTCCATCAACAACGCCACCTCGGCCGTCGATGTCGCCCTTTCCGCGGGCCAGTCGATCTCCGACCTGCTGATCCAGATGAAGCAGAAGGCGCTCGCGGCCGCCGACGCCTCGCTCGACACGGCGAGCCGTCAGGCCCTGAACGCCAACTTCGTCGCGCTGCGGGACCAGATCACCACCATCGTCAACAACGCCACCTTCAACGGCTTCAACCTGGTCAATGGTTCGACCAGCAAGATCACCGCTCTGGCTTCGGCTGACGGCACCCGCCGCATCACCACCGACGCCCAGAACATGAAGCTGTCGAGCACCATCATGACGGTGCGTGGTACCAACACGATCTCGACCCAGGCCAAGGCCTCGACCCTGATCGCGACGATCCAGACCTCGCTGTCGAACGTCAACTCGGCTCTCGCCAAGCTGTCGGCCGGCGCCGCGAAGTTCTCGATCCAGGGTACCTTCGCCCAGAAGCTGTCGGACACGCTGACCGCGGGTATCGGCAACCTGGTCGACGCCAACATGGCCAGCGAAAGCGCCAAGCTCCAATCGCTGCAGGTCAAGCAGCAGCTGGGCGTGCAGGCTCTCTCGATCGCCAATCAGGCGCCGCAGACCATCCTGTCTCTGTTCCGCTAAGCCGTAAGTCAAGGTATCGGGCGGGAAGAAATTCCCGCCCGCCGCCGACCCAAAGACGGATGACCGCAAACATGCGGCGTCCATCCCCGGGGTGTTGGTTTGCCTATGGTGGGCATCATGAAACAGCTGCTTTACGTCAGCCGGACCAGTCATGCATTGGACCAGTGGGAGCTGAACGGGATTCTGTCAGTCTCCCGCTGGAACAATGCCAGGGCGGAGATTACCGGCCTTCTGCTGCATATGGAGGGCGGCTTCCTGCAATTCCTGGAAGGACAGCCCTCGCTGGTGGACCGCGTCTTTACCCGCATAAGGGTGGATGCGCGGCACTGGGAAATGCGTCCCATCCTGGAGCGCGAGAGCGAACGCCTGTTTCCCGGTTGGCCGATGGGCTTTGTGCAGCCGCATTCGGAAGTCGCCGAAACCGCCGGCCTGCATCACATCGGCCAACAGCTTATCGTCAACCGCCTGTCGCCGGGTTCGGTGCCGGCACTGGTCCAGATGCTGAAGGCCTATTACCACATACAGTCCGACGCCGGCTTCAGGCTAGCGGCGTGACCTCTTCAGCCTGAACGGTCACCGCGCTCACCGCCTCGGCAGCGCCAGGGCCGCCAGGAAGGCCCGTTCCTGCGCCGCCGCGTCCAGGTCGGGCGCGTGAATGAAATCGAACGTCACGACCCAGCCGCCGCCGCAATAGAAATGCTGGTCGCTGCCGCCGGTATAAGGGCTGGTGTCCTTGTAGCGCGCGGAAAAGCCGGCGGCGGTGTAGGTGGCAATTGGCGGCGGCGTCAAGGCGGTGAAAACCGCGTCGGGATGATCCTGGAGGACGACACCCCTGAAAGCCGTGGCCACCTCGGCGCAGCTGCTGATCTCGGGGGGCATCTTTTCCACCAATATCGTCACGCCGATGCGGGCCGCCGGCGTAATAAGCGCATAAAGGACATCGACGCCGCTGCCTTCGGCCGGTCTTTCCACCTTGACGCGGCGAAACTCGCCGAGCGTTGCGGGAAAGGTGATGCCCGAGGCGGGATGGGTATAAGGCCCGGTGGCTGGCGTGCCCTGCGCCTGGAGGACCTGTTGCGCCTGGACCGCTAGAGCCGGCGCGGCGGCAAGCGCCAACGCAAGGAAAATGGACTTCCTGAACATGCCCGCTCCCCATAAAACGGCGCAGACCTAGCACAGGCCGACGCACCGGTTAAAGGCCGGCCGTGGCGAACGTGGGTGGCAAGCATCCTGCCACCACTTTATCTGACAAAATGCGAAGCCCTGCCGGCTCCGGCAGGGCTCGCACATCGACGCTGGAGGGTATTCAGCGGCGATAGGGATTGCTGGGACGGCTGTCGCGCCAGTTGGCGACACCATCATTGTCCCGGTCGCGGTCGAAACGGTTCGGAATGCCGTCACGGTCGGCATCGCGCCGCATGCTGCGCCAGTAAGCGCCGCGATAGTGACGATAGTTCGAACGATACCAGGCGCGTTCCCGCGCGCTGCGCCAGCTATGCCAGCGATCGTAACGGTCATAGTAGCCGTCGGTATAGGCAACGCGGACGTCGCCGATGCGGAACGAGAAGCCGACGGGCTGGGCCGTGGCTGCACTGGTGGCGCCCAGCAGGCTGACGCTGCCGAGGAAACCGGCCGCCAGAATCACTTTCAGAGAGTTTTTCATGTCACTACCTTTCGCGGAAAAGCCGCCTCGTGGGTAGGAAACCGCACAAGCTGGAAAAGCGTTCCGTGGCGGAGGTTTCGGTTCAGGTCCCGTTCATGTAACTGGCGGCAACGTGGCGTATTCGCGCCACTTAATCCGGCAGGAAACCCGCCAGCCACCGCGTCGGATGCAGAAGGAACTGCTTGGTCTGCCCCCCGCTTCGGGGCTGGTTTCGGTTCCGGAAATCACCTGGGCAGAAATATCGCCGCCCTACTTCGTGACTTTCTGCAAACGGTCGCTGGCGAACACCAGCACCTCGCCTTCCTGCCGGACATTGCCGGCCAGGTTGACCAGCGGACAGGACTTGCCGTTGTCGTCACAGGACTTGGCGATCATGGTCATCTCCAGCTGGCCGAAACTGTCCTTGGCCAGCGTGATATCGTAGCTGCCGCCGCGCGTACTCTGACGACAGGCATCGCCGGAACCCTTCACCGCCTTGCCGGCCTGGCGCGTGAAGCGCATGGTCATGCGGCCGACCAGCGAATAAGTCTGCATCTTGTCGAGGCTCAGCACATATTCCGAATTGTCGACGCCCTTGCAGTCATTCTCGTGATAGGGCAGGTCGCGCGACAGGCGCCAGGTGCCGAGCAGCGCCCTGGCGCGGGGCCAGGGTTCGCCGTTCGCGCCCAAAGCCGGCGGCGGCGCTTCGGGCCGGGCCAGGAAAAACCCGGCGGCGGCGATGATGGCGATCGTGGCGCCGGCGGCGATGAGGCGGGGATCGGTCATGCCGAAAAACAGAGCATAAAAGCGGATGTCGGGCCAGTGACGGAAATTTATCGCGCCTTGCGGGACCGGGCCTCGCCCATGAAGATGCGCCATGGCCATCACCGCAAGCCGCCTGCGCCGGCTGAACCTGCAACCCGAAAACGGTCCGGCCTTTCTCAGCGCCGCCAGCGGCCTGGTCCGTATCGGAGCCTATCTCTATGTCATCGCCGATGACGAACTGGATCTGGGCGTCTTTCCCGCCAGGGGCCGCAAAGCCGGCCGCCTGCACACGCTGTTCAAAGGCGTGCTGCCGCTAACGAAGAAAGCGCGCAAGAAACACAAGCCCGACCTGGAGGCGCTGGCGCTGTTGCCGCCCACGCGCGCATACCGCCATGGCGCCCTGCTGGTGCTGGGCTCGGGCAGCCACGGCAATCGCCGCCGCGCCGCGTTGGTTCATCTCGATGCCGACGGCGCAATTGTTGGTCTTGGCGCCGGTGGCGGCAAGCCGGACGTGCTGGACCTGACGCCGCTCTATCGCCCGCTGGAAGCCAGCCTGCAAAAACTCAATATCGAAGGCGCGCTGGTGTGCGGCCAGGACCTGCTGCTGTTCCAGCGCGGCAACAAGGGCGGCCCCAATGCGGTGATCCGCACGAAGCTGGCGCCGGCGCTGGCGGCGCTGCGCAAAGGCACCGGCCGGGTTTCTTTCACGATTCAGCCGCACGAGCTGGGCGACATCGACGGCGTGCCGCTGGGCTTCACCGATGCCGCGCCCCTGCCCGGCGGCGCCATCCTCTTCACCGCGGCGGCCGAAGCCACCGGCAATGCTTATGATGACGGCCCCTGCCGCGGTTCGGCCATCGGCCTGTTGGATGGCAGGGGACGCCTCAAATGGCTGAAACGGCTGAAGGGCCGCATCAAGGTCGAAGGCGTGCATGCGACGTGCGACGGAAACACGATTGAAATATTGCTGGTCAGCGACGCCGACAACGCCTCCGTGCCGGCCGGCCTGTTCCGGGCGCGGGTTGCAGCGGCATAGGCCGCCCGCTCGCTCTATGTCGGGCGCGATTTCCTGACGGTCACCGCACCTTGAACATCCGCGCCGCTTTCAGCGCCTGTTCCATGATCTTCTGCATCACCGGCGCCGCAAAAGAACTGCGGCGCGGTTTGCCCAGCGCCTCGCCATCGGCCGTGAGCCCGAAGAACCGCGCGGTCAGAAGCGTGGACGAAATCCCCGCTTCCAGGATGAAGGGCCCGGCATGCTCGCCCGGCGCCCCTCCCACGCCATGAATCGGCGTGCCATGGCCCAGCCCGGCGACGGTATAGGCCTCGACCGCGGGCGCGCCATTGGCATCGCGCCAGACGCGATGGCGCAGGCCGGGGCCCAGCTCGTCATGGGCGTGGACGACATCGTGCAGCGTGGTCCATTGCGCAATCAGCGCTTCCATATTGGCGGGATTGACGGTCTGGTCATTGTCGCCCTGCCAGATGGAGACGCACGGCCATGGCCCCTGCCAGCCGGAAGCGCCGCGCACCGCATCGGCCCAATCCTGTGGCTCACGCTCCGGCGCCGACTGCATGGCGATCAGCGCCTGCTGCACATTGGATGCGGCAGCATAGGGAAGGCCGGCAATGATGGCGCCGGCGGCGAAGATTTCGGGATAGGTGGCCAGCATCACCGCGCTCATGGCGCCGCCGGCGGACAGGCCGGTGATGTAAATGCGCGCCGGATCGCAACCATAGGCCTTGAGCGCCCAGGCGATCATCTGGCGGATGGAGGCGGGCTCGCCCTCGCCACGCCTGGCATGTTCGGGCAGGAACCAGTTGAAGCAGCCGCGCACATTGTTGGCGTGGCCCTGCTCGGGCGCGATCAGGGCGAAACCCAGACGCCCGGCCAGGGCTGACCAGCCGGCGCCATGATCGTAACCACGCGCATCCTGGCGGCAGCCATGCAGCACGACGACCAGCGGCGCGCCCGGCGGCAGCTTGCGCGGCCGATAGGCAAAGAGGCGAAGATTGCCTGGGTTGGGCCCGAAGTCGAAATGCTCCGTCAGCCCGCCGCCATAGGCCTCGCCCGCAGATCCCGGCAGGCCAAAGGGACCATGCAAGCCAAGGCCGGGCATGCGGAAGGGAAGGGGGCGCATCAGCTATCTAACATAATGGTGCGGTGCAGCATTGCAACCCTGCTCCACTGTCACGGCCCGCGAATAAGGGCCGGGCAGACTGACATCGCACCACCGCTTCCCATTACTCACGATGTCATGGCCCACTTTACGTGGGCCATCCAGGGCAGCATGCGACGACGTTTCAAGTACGCTCCACTCATTCTTCCCCGCCAGCGGGGGTGGTGTTGGCGCGCAGCGACGACGGAGGGGCTCCACTACATACGAAACGCCGCCCCCACTTGCGCTATACCCTACCCACAAAGCCGGGGGCTCCATCATTTGAAGACTCTCACGATAACCGCCGCACTTGCGCTGCTGGCCGCGGCGCCGGCACAGGCTGCGGGCATTCACGCTTTCAAGGTGCCGGCCGATGCCAAAGGCCCGGCCATCGACGCCATGCTGTGGTCACCCTGCCCGCAGCCCGGCAAAGCAATACCAGTCGATGGTCCCATCACCATCACCGGCGTGCGCGATTGCCCCCTGCCCGACGGGCGGTTGCCGCTGATCGTGTTTTCGCATGGCTTGGGCGGCAACAGCATCGGCCATCACGACACCGCCGAAGCGCTGGCCGACAATGGTTTCCTGGTCGTGAGCTTCAATCATGTGCTGGATTCCAGCGCCGACATGTCGCGCAGCTTTGGCCTGGCCGCGATGGCGCAGCGGCCCGCCGATGTCAGCCGCGTGATTGACCATGTCCTGAAGACGCAAGGCGCGCATATCGACGCCGCGCGGATCGGCTTTTTCGGCTTTTCGCGCGGCGGTTATACCGGGCTGGTGCTGGCCGGGGCGGTCGCGACGCCGCCCTGGTGGGCCCGCGCCTTTACCCGTGCCGCCAACTGGTGGAAGGGCGAACAGGTGCCCACCATCCTGTCCGGGGCCGATGCCCGCATCAAAGCCTTTGTCATTGCCGATCCGGTGAATCTCTTTCCGGATAAGGCCAGCCTGCAAAGGATCACAGCGCCGATCCAGCTCTGGGCCTCGCAGAAGGGCGGTCAGGGCGTGACGCCGGAGAAAGTGTCCACCATTGCCGGCAACCTGCCCCGGCGTCCGGAATTCAGGATCGAACCCAATTCCACGCATCTGTCCTTTATCTTTCCCTGTTCGCCACAGGTCATGAAGGTGATCCGCAGCGATGTTTGCACCGATCCTCCCGGTTTCGACCGCCCCGCCTTTCACCGGGCACTGAACGAGCGGATGCTGCGGTTCTTTCGTGCCACGCTCAGATCGCGCGACCAGCCTTGACAGATAATAGCCTGAAGGCTATATAGCCATAAAGCTATGATGTGGACTGTCCGCTTCGGCGATGACTTTGAAGGGGAGTTTTCGGACCTGCCCCAAGAGGTTCAGGACGAACTTTTGGCCTGTGCGAAGCTGTTGGAGGAGTTTGGGCCCAATCTGGGCCGCCCCTGGGTCGATACCCTCAATGGCTCGGACTACGCCAACATGAAAGAACTCAGGTTTGATGCCGCTGACGGCGTATGGCGGGTGGCATTCGCCTTCGACCCCAAACGGCAGGCCATTCTGCTGGTTGGCGGAGACAAGTCCGGCGGAAGCCAGAAGAAATTCTACAGAAAGCTGCTCAAGGACGCTGACGACAGATATGCCGCGCATCTCAGGTCTTTGGCGGCAAAGAAAGGAAAGTAAGATGGGACGCACATTGCATGAGGTTTTTGCCGGCCTGCCAAAGGCGCGTCAGGAACGCATTACCGCCCGTACGCGCGTTCTGAAGGACGAGGTGGAAAGCCTGAAAGCGCTACGCAAGGCAGCCGGAAAAGCGCAAGGCGATATCGCCTCCACGCTCAAGATAAGCCAGCCATCTGTCTCGAAGATTGAGAAACAGACCGATATGTATATTTCCACGCTGCGCAATTACGTGGAAGCAGTGGGGGGCGATCTGGAGCTTATTGTACGCTTTCCCAAACAGAAGCCCCTACATCTCAGTGGACTAGGGGAAGTTCTGGGGGAAGCTGCGCCGGCGAAAGCTTCCGTCAGACGTAAACGCGCCTGAACGGTATAGCTGCAAAACACCCATAAAGAGGCTTGTTTTTGGTAAGTAATTCGTCATAATTGGCGAATTATAATATCATAATAATTCGCCATAAATGGCGAATTAATTGACTTTAAAGACATAGTTCGCCATATTTGGCGAATTATGGAACACGATTTTCCACAAGACACGTCTACACTGGCAATGCTGGGCCAGCGCCTTTCCCGGGCGCGGCTCGATCGCAATCTCACCCAGGAAGAATTGGCGACAGAGGCCGCCGTCTCCAAACGCACCGTTGAGCGGCTGGAACGCGGCGAATCCGTGCAATTGTCGAACTTCATCCGCGTTCTCAATGCATTGAAGCTCAGCGCCAATCTGGAACAGTTGGCGCCCCCGGTCGAAACCCGTCCGATCGAGCTTCTCAAACGGCGCGGCAAAATCCGGCGTCGCGCCTCTCTGATCAGGAAAAGGCCCGCACCCTGGACCTGGAACGACACGCCATGACGCTCGCCGAAGTGCGGCTATGGGGCCGGTCGATCGGCGCGGTTTCCCTGGAAGAAGGCGATCGGATAGCCACATTCCAGTACGATCCGGAATTTGCCCAAAGCGGAATCCAGATTGCACCGCTGACGATGCCTCTGGGCGACACCCCTTACCGCTTTCCCAACCTGGGTTATGAAGCTTTCAAGGGATTGCCGGGCCTGTTGGCGGACTCCCTGCCCGACAAGTTCGGAAATGCCTTGATCGATGTCTGGCTCGCCCGGCAGGGCAGGGATTCCGCGCGCTTCAATGCCGTGGAGCGCCTGCTCTACACCGGCGCCCGGGGAATGGGAGCCCTGGAATTCAGGCCGGCAACAGGCCCTCGGGCGCAGGCGTCAAAGCCGATCGATATCGACGCCCTTGTCGCGTTGGCGTCCGAAGTCCTCACAGACCGCGAGACGCTGAGACAATCCTTGTCGGATGGTCATCGGGAGGAAGCGCTGCGTGAAATCCTGCGGGTCGGAACCTCCGCCGGCGGCGCTCGCGCCAAAGCCGTCATCGCCTGGAATCCCGTTACCCAGGAAGTCCGGTCCGGACAAGTCGAAGCGGGTGAGGGGTTCGAATACTGGCTCCTGAAATTCGATGGCGTGGAAAACAACAAGGACAAGGACCTTGCCGATCCCAAGGGCTTCGGCGCCATCGAATATGCCTATTACCTGATGGCGGTGGCGGCCGGAATCACCATGAGCGAGTGCCGCCTGCTGGAGGAAAATGGCCGCAGGCATTTCATGACCAAACGCTTCGATCGCAAAAACGGAGGCGAAAAGGTCCATATGCAATCGCTCGGTGCGCTGATGCATTTCGATTACAATGTGCCGGGAGCCCATTCCTATGAGCAGGCCATTCTCGCCATGCGGAAGCTGAACCTCCCTGCCGGTCAAATAGAGGAGCAGTATCGGCGGGCCGTGTTCAACATTCTAGCGCGCAACCAGGATGATCATGTCAAGAATATCGCTTTCCTGATGGACAAAAAGGGAAACTGGGCCCTCTCTCCGGCCTTCGACGTGAGCTATGCCTACAATCCTTCCGGATCGTGGACGAATGCGCATCAAATGTCGTTGAATGGCAGGCGCGACGGGTTCGAGATGTCGGATTATCTGGATTTCGCAAAAATGGCCGGACTCAAGCGCGGGCGCGGCAGGGATATTCTTGAAGAAGTTCGTGGCGCTGTCGCGCGCTGGTCCGAATTTGCCGATGAAGCCGGAATAGATTCCCGCTTTCGCCGGCAAATCGCAGCCCTGCACCGCATCGAATAGTATTGACACAAACGTTCCAGGTCCTGGGATACGCAACAGGAGCATGGGGGGAACACATGCCTGTCCCTGAATTACCTGTCTTACCCAAGGGGTGCACGCCATGCTCCTGTCGGCACTTAAACATCTGACGTCGTTAAGCGACGCGCGCTTTTCGTGGTTTGGATTTACTGACTTCTTCTTCGGATGGCGCCTGCAGAACATCAAGCCCATAATTTTGCACAACCTCTAACAACCTTAGAGCGACGCCACTTGGCTGCTTAACACCAGTTTCCCATTTTTCTACGGTGCTCTCACTCGTATTCAGATAACGAGCAAATAACGGCTGACTGACGTTATACTTAAGTCGAAGCCGCTTTATGCCGGCTGGCGCAATTCTGCTCGGAGCAGTGAGACAAAGCTCGTCATACTCCCGCATTGTCTGCTTGCTAATCGCCCCAATGTCGCGCAATGCAGATGCAGATTCATGAATAGCCGAGAAGGCCTCGCTCTTGAACTTTCCCTTATTCGCCATCACAGATCTCCACTAACGCGCCTCGATCGAGAAGCGCTGCCACATCATCGTCAGTTAGCCTGGCATAGTCTCCCGCCAGCTTTCTGAAAGCTTCCAATTCATCCTCGTCTATATTTTCGCGATCTTTCTTTGCGAAAACATACTGAAATATCCATTGGTTCCCGCCTTTGGCCAGCACGATCCCCCGATGCTCATTTTTGTTGAGGCGCTTCTTGAACACTCCGCCTCCCAGATCATCACATTGACCTTTAAGCATCTGCTCAAAGGCCTTGCAGAGATCGGCGTCGGAAATTCCGGGCCTTCTTGGCGTCCTTAGAAAACCTTGAACTTTTGAATGCCCGGGGCTTCCTTGCCATGCTAAAATGTATCACTAGGTGCTACATTTGTCAAGGGCGGAAACTATCCGGATTGATCTGCTCACGCCCTGTCGGGCGCCGCTCTTCGCACCACCGCCCCCACCAGATCATCCAGCGCCACGCACAGCCTTGGAATCACGAACTTCTCGAACCCAACACAGGCCTCCCGCACCGCCTCGCTCGGCCAGGCGCCCTCGCCGCAGACGCGGCGGATGATGAAGGCGTTGTCGGCGCTCATGCGGGATTCGATGCGGGCCAGCAGCGCGCGGGCGGCGCAGATCCGCTCCCCGGCCCTGGCCTCGGTCACGCCGCCGCTGACACGTGTGAGCTTCGAGCACGCAATGCTGGAGCCGTGGAGATCCTCATACAGACCGCGATAGAGCAGCCCCGCCTCATAGCGGTCGCGCGGGGTGACATCGCGCCGGCCTGAGGCGAGCTGGCCGCGTTCATAGGCCTTGGTGAGCGGATGATCGTCGCGCACGCCCCAGCGCTGCCAGCGGGCCGGGGCTTCCGGGTTGAGGAGGATGTGGCGGTCGGTGATCCGCGCGGGCGCGTCGAAGGAGGCTTCGGCGGCGTCTTTCTTTTTGGGTTTGGTCATGTGCGGCCTCGCTCTCTTCTGTCACCCCCGCGAAAGCGGGGATCCAGTGCGCGCGCGTCGGCGCGCGCCAATAACTCTTCCCACTCGCGGACGCTCGCTTGCTGGCTTCGCGCTTTCGCGGGAATGACAAGAGGATTCATGCCGCGCTCCTCAGTTCGAATTCCCCGAACGCCCGCCGCAGCGGGGCTTCGTAGTTGTTGGCGATCCAGTTTTTCTGGAATTTGCGCTTGACCGTGATCACCGCCGGCGGGCCCGGCGTGAAGTCGGCCTCGCCGAACCAGGCGAGGAATTTTACGGCTCCGATCTCTTCCACCAGCCTGGCGGCGCGGCCGTCCCAGGCGGCTTTGGCGCCGGCCTCGTCGGCCGGGGGCGCTGCGGCCGCCGCCAGTCCGTCAAAGCGCCGCTGCGACAGGAAGCGTTCGGCATGCAGCGGACGGTAATCCGGGTGCTTGGCGCAATGGGCACGAAAGGCGGGAATGGCGGCCATCGCCGCGGCGCGGTCGGGCGCAGCCAGACGCTGCCATTTCTCGAACGCCTTGAGCTTGGACATGATCGGATCGGTGGGATAGGCCTTCCAGAAGGCTTCGAAGCCTTCCGGATAATTCCGTCGAGCCTGCCCATGTCCACGGACACCTGCGTCCGCATCCGCCAGGGGCGGATCGGACGAAAGAGTCTTTTCTTTCTCTTCTCTCTTCTCCGGTGCGGCGGTTTCCGGATTGGCGGATTCCAGGCCATTGTTATTGCTGCGAGCGGCCTGGTTTTCGCGCGAATTATCGTCGTGGCTCACCGCCGGCCGGGCCGCGACCGGCGCATGAGGCCGCAGCGGAAACACCCGGCTGGCGGCGAATTGCTCGATCTCGATGGCGGCGCGGGCGTTCATCAGCTTCCCGCCTTCCAAAAACAGCTTGCCGGTGGCGATCAGGCGGGCGCGCAGCAGCGCCCATTTGCGCACCGAGATGCCGCAGACGCCGGCCAGCCAGCGGGCGTCATCCTGGATCGGGCCGCCCTGGCTGTAGATCAGGTCGAGGCAGAGGGAATAGGCGCCCTTCTCTTCCAGCGACAGCCCCATCGTTTCCCCGATAAAGGCCGCGCCGTCGCGCTTGTACCAAAGGTGGCGGGCCATCTAGGCAACCTTCATTCTCGCGCGATCCTCGAGGATCTTGATCGACCAGGCCGCCTTGCGCAGCTTCGCCATGCGCCGGGCGATGTTGCCGGCCTTGATGGGCTGGCCCGATAGCAGGGCGGAGGCATAGTCGCGCCGGGCTTCGGCGTAACGGCGGCGGCATTCTTCCGCGGGACTCATGCCGCGGCTTTCCGGAACACGGTCTGGATCGAGACATCCCGCAACGGAATGCCGAAGCCGCGGATATGCGCCAGCGCTTCGGGCAGGCTGCGCGCCACTTCCACCCGCGCCCCGGCATCGCGCAGGGCGACATGGGCGGCGCGCTGCAACTGGGTGAGATAGCCGCCCGGCGCCATCAGTTCGAGATAAAAGGCGCGGCCTTTGTGGATGAAGGCCAGGTCGGGCATCCCGGCGCGCACGTCCGGCGCCACGGTTGCGGCCGGGTTGAGCTCGACGAAGAAGGTGGCGGGCGTCAGCAGGCTTTTGAGCGCCTGCACCAGCCGGCGCTGCAATTCCTGTTCGGGGCGCAGGGGTTTGCGGGAACGGTGTTTTACGCGCTGGACGATCATGGGGTCACCGCCTTATCACCCCTGTCATCCCCGCGAACGCGGGGATCCAGTGCGCGCGTGTCGGCGCGCGCCAATAACTCTTTCCGCTCGCGGACGCTCGCTTGCTGGCTTCCCGCGTTCGCGGGAATGACAAGAAAGAGGAGGGAATCATGCCGCCACCGCCTTGGCATTTTTGTCGGTCGCTCCCGCTCTCGCGGACGTTCCGTGGCGCTGCTCAAACAGCTCCGGCTTCTCGACATAGAGGATCGCCGTCAGTGCCTTCTGCGCCAGATAGAGCGCTTTGCTGTCGCCGCGTGCGGCGGCGATCCGGCAGCGCGCGGCGGCATCGGCGGCGCGCACGCCATAGCGGCGGGCATAGGCCGCCTCCACCGGCCCGAAGGCCTGGTCATACGGACGATGCTGGGCGGCATGGCGCCCGGCTTCGGCATCGTTGCGGAAGAAGGGAATCATGTTTTGCCTGCCTTGTTTGAAGGAACCCCCTCTGCCTTCGCTGCCTGTCGAACGCTCGGCGTTGCCGCCTCGCGTCCTCGGTCAGCTACGGCATCTCCCCCTTTGGGGCGCTGCGCGCCCAAGGGGGAGCGACGCGCCGCAATCGCCGCCAGCCGCGCCGTCTCCTTCGCCATGAAGGCGCGGGCCCGGGCGATGGTGCGCAAATTCGGCGCCCTTCCCTGGCTCAGCTCGGTCACGAAATTGGGGTCGCCCAGCGCGCGGCGCCCGAACCCGGACGGGGTGATGCCGGTGGCGGCCAGGAAGGCCGCCAGTTCTTCGGTGAAGTCTTTGAGAAGGTCCATGACCCGAACGAAATAGGAACATCCCTATCCGGTCAAGCGGATATTTCCTATTGACTGTAGGGGGAATCCTACTAGCCTGTGGATATGGATTCCGTACGCGACTTCATCGCCAGAAAGCTCAAGGACCGCGGCCTCACCATGAAGGAGGCGTCGCAGGCCCTTGGGCGCAATCACGCCTATTTGCAGCAATTCCTGGAACGCGGCGTGCCCGCCAACCTGCCCGAAGGCGTGCGCGGAGCGCTCGCCGGTTTGTTGCAGGTGGAAGAGGATCTGCTGCGCGGGCCGGTGCCGTCATCGGGCCGCACCGTGTCGACGCCCACCCGCATGCTGCCGCAACTCGGCACCGCCGATCGCCTGCCGGTGCTGGGCCTGGCCGAATGCGGCCCCGATGGCTGGGCGCTGTGGAACGGCGAAGTGGTGGATTATGTGGCGCGGCCGTCCAACCTGGCCGGTGTCGCCTCCGCCTATGCCGTCTTCGTGGTCGGCAGCAGCATGGAGCCGCGCTATTTCCCCGGCGAGCTGGTGCATGTCCATCCCGGCCGCCCCGTCACCATCGGCTCCTTCGTGCTGGTGCAGATCCGGCCGAAGCAGGACGGCGAAGCCCCCCGCGCCGTGATCAAGCGCCTGGTCCGGCGCAGCGGCAACAAGATCGTGCTGGAGCAGTATAACCCGAAGAAGAGCTTCGAGCTGAAGGACAGCGACGTGGTGTCGGTGCACAGAGTTGTCGCATCCGGCGAAGCTTAAGCACCCGTGTCATGGCCCGCACATGCGGGCCACCCAGGGTATCGATGCAGAAACGCCGGAAGGTTCGCACCAATCACATCGCGCAGAAATTGCGGGCATCAGAGCAACGTCGGTCTGGGTGGCCCGCATTTGCGGGCCATGACAATTTGAGTGTTGCGAGAGGTGAGCCGCCGGCAGCCTAAGCCCCAGCCCAAAACCCTTCAATCCGACTCCGTAATAGGATTATTCCTATTGACATGTTCCTATTATGCTCCTATCCTGTCGCCGTGTTTGCAGGAGGACCGATGCCTTGCCCCGAGACGCTTCAGGACGCTGCCCGCAGAGCAGCCCAGGAAAGACTGAAACAGGCTGGACAGGCAGACCGTCTCTCCCCTGCCCTGATCCGCGAAGCCCAGGCTTCGCTGGCAGGCGCCTTCACGCTGTCGGACCTGTTGCTGGGCAGGCGCGCATGAGCAAACCCGACCTCACAAAACCCTCCTTCCGCGCCGCCACGACGCTGGCGCGTGAGGTTGCTTTCGCCGCCATGCGCCGGTGCGGCCGCTTCGGCCTGAACGATGCCGACCGCGCCATCGGCAACGCGTTGCTGGCGCGGCTGTTCTGGCATGTCGAAGGGGCGGAGGGCGGCTTTGTCGGCCTCTCCGACGAGGCGCTGCAGGAGCGGGTGGCGCATTATCGCCTCGATATGGCCGCCGTGCGCGATGCGGCCTGGGCGCCGGGCGCGTGGCCTGTCCCCTGCGAAGCAGGGGCGAAATGGTCCAGTGGACCATTTCGAGGCCAAAACGCCGCGAGCTTGAGCGAGCGGCAGGACGCAACAAGCTCGATGGAGGACGCCGCTTGAGCGCGCTCCACTATCTGCGCCTGCAGGCGCGGCGGCGGCGGCGCGCCATCGCGCCGGCCGGCTGGCTGGCCCTCAGCCTGATCGCGGCGTCGTGCCTGGGCCTCTTCACCGCCGACCGCACGGCGTCGCTGGTGTGCCAGGCGATGGGACCGCGCTGCGTCGGCACCCTTTGAATTCCGCTGCCGCCACCGCGGTTTGCGCCGGCGCAAATGGCGCCCAATAAATTTCATAGCCCCGGAGTTGACGGCAGAAACCACCCCTCCTAGCTTTACCGGCATCACACGCCCAAGGTGGAACTTTTGCTGGAAAACCGGATCGATCTCTCCGAGATCGAATTCCTGCTGATCGAGGACAATGCCTTCATGCGCCGCCTGCTCAGCGAGGTGCTGCGCGCCTTCGGCGCGCGCAAGGTGCTGGAAGCGGACTCGGCGGAAAAGGCGTTCCTCCAGATGCAGCTGCGCATGCCGGACATCATTTTCTGCGATTGGATGATGAGCCCGATGGACGGGCTGGAATTCCTGCGCAGGCTGCGGGCCATGCCGGGGGGGCGGCACACGCCCGTCATCATGGTCACCGGACACGCCACGTCCGACCATGTGGCGACGGCGCTGGGCGAAGGCGCCGACAGCTATATCGTCAAGCCCTTCAATCCCGCCACGCTGATGGAGCACATCGTCAAGGTCGTGACGGCAACCGAGGTGAACTACATCTGATGACGGGCGCAAAGAGCCATCGCCTGTCGCTGAAACGGCGCTCCATGGGGCCGCGCGCCGTCAGCATCGAGACCCTGCTGCGGCGCGCCGAAGCGGCGGCGGAAAGCGTGGCGCGCGATTTCTCCGCCTATGCGGGCACCAGGCTGGAGGATGTTCGCCGCCTGGCCCAGGAGGCGCTGGCCGACAGGCATGATGCGGAAAAATGGACGGCGCTGCGCATTGCGCTGCGCGACCTGCAGACCAGCAGCGCCATGGCCGGCGCCGCCTGGATCTCCCGCTATGCCGGCACGCTGCATGGCGAGCTGGAGAAGCGCGAAACCACCGACCGGCATTTGCCGCAACTGGTGGCGCTGCACCTGGACGCGGTGCGCATCGCCGCCTCGGGCGCCGCCAGCGAAGACGCGCTGGCCGAACTGGACGACAAGCTGAACCGGGCGGCCCTGTCGCTGCAGCACTGAGCATTGGCTGCAAACCGCTTCAAATGCCGTTTAAAGGAACTTCAAACCGGGTTCCCTTCCCTAATCCCAGCTTAAAACGCGGCGATGTATGCACAAGCAACGGGGCCTGATTGCCTTAGGGGGCTACCGTGTTTGAAAGGGTCCGATGATCCCCAACGCCATCGGACCCTTTCTGCTTTCTGCATCGATGGGGAGCGTTCAGCCGGGGCGCGCGCCAGGGCGCGGCGTCCCGCTTTGGGGCAGGTAAACGGGCAAAACTGAACCCTGTATTAAGGGCATGGATGGCACCCTTCGGCCCATGACGGGCGCCATATTTCCTCCTTTGCGAGAACGGGACCTCAGGCTTTGGGGCCACCAGCCGCTGCGGCTGGGCCACAATCTGAACCAGAGCCCGCTTTTTGGGCGCGACGCGCTGGCACGGCTGATCGAAACCTATCCCCGCGAGCATTACGCTTTGATCGCCATGGGCGGCGGCGCGGAAAGCCGGGCCTGGCGCGAAGGCGATCTGGGGGGAGCCTCCGGTGCCGACGTGCTGGACGCCATCGCCGCCGGGCGGCTGTGGCTGAATTTGCGCAATGTCTCGGGCGTGCATCCGGACCATGGCGCGCTGCTGGATATGATCTTCGCCGAGCTGAACGCGGCGATGCCGGGTTTCCCCGCCAAGAAATGGCAGAGCGGAATCCTGATCTCCTCGCCCTCGGCCCAGGTCTATTACCATGCCGATCTGCCCGGCCAGCTTCTGTGGCAGATCGCCGGCAAGAAGCGCGTCTTTCTTTATCCCAACACGCCGCCCTTCATCACCGCCCGCGACCTGGAAGACATCGCCTTGTTCGATGTCGAGGTCGATATGCCCTATGCCCCCTGGTACGACGAACACGCCAAGGTCTTCGACCTAACGCCGGGCCAGATGCTGAGCTGGCCGCTGAACGCGCCGCACCGGGTGGAAAATCTGGACGGCGTCAGTATCTCGATGACCGTCTCCTTCTCGACGGTGGAAAGCCGCCGCCGCGAGGTGCTGCATCTGGCCAACGGCTTGCTGCGCCATCGCTTCGGCGTGGCGCCCCAAAGCAGGCGCATCGAAGGCCTGGGCTTTGCCGCCAAGCGGGTGCTGGAAAAGCTGCTGCGCGATTCCGGCTGGGTCCAGCAACAGCGGGCGATGCGCCGCAAGGTGGAGTTCAAGCTGCAGGCCGACACGATGGCGGCGGAATGACCATCGTCGAGCCCATACGTGCGATGCGGCTGGTGCAGACGGCCATGCGCTATCATGTCCGCATCACCACCAGCTACAATCCGCGCGACTGGCAGCCGCGTCCCGACCAGGCGACCGTATTCCAGCGCGCCGACTGGCTGACGCCGCTGTATGAATCCCTGGCCGAAAATGATCCCGCCGTCACGCCGCTGTTCGCCGAGATCAGCGACGATGCCGGCGCCCTGGCCTTCCGCCTTGCGCTGCTGCAGCGCAAGGTGCGTGGCATAAGGCAGATCGAATTCGCCGATCTGGGGATGAGCGATTTCAACGCCCCGCTGCTGGGCCCGGCTTCGCCGCTCAGCGCCGGCGCCGCCAAAAAGGCCTGGGCCGCCTTGACGAAAGCGCTGCCGCCGCATGATTTGCTGCGGCTGACGAAAATGCCGCCGCGCATGGGCGGGGGCGCGGCCGGCGAGCGCCCCAATCCGCTGCTGCTGGGATGCGGCGCCATGCTGTCGGGCGCCAACGGCAATCTGCTGCTGATGCAGGGCAATTGGACCGACCAGCATTTCGGCATGCCCAAGGCCTTCCGCAAGGAGCTGGAGCGCAGTTGGCGGGTCTTCAGCCGCGAGGAAGGCACCGCCTTCATTGTCGTCCATGACGCCGACGACGCGCTGAAACTGCTGGACCGCATCGAACAGGCGCAGCGCGCCCGCATGGCAGAGCTGGGCCAGCCCTATCGCATGGAAGATCCGGTCACCGCCGGGCTCTATCGCCGCCTGATGGTCATGGGCGCCCCCTCTGGCTTTGCCTATCTCACCGCCCTGACGGCGGGCGAGGAGATGGTGGCGGCGCTGCTGGGGCTGCGCGACGGCGAAAATTACGTGATGACCCGGCTGGTCCATGCCGGCGACGCCTGGTCGAAAGTCTCGCCCGGGCGGCTTCTGATCCACAAGACGATGGAGCTGCTGCACGCCCAGGGCTATCGCCGCGTCGATTTCTCCATCGGCAATTACGCTTACAAGCGCCGCTTCGGGCCGGTGCGCACGCCGCTCTACGACATCGCCGCACCCGGGACGTTTTGGGGCGTGCCCGCCGCCTGGCGCATGCGCGCCGGCGC
This sequence comes from Rhizomicrobium sp., assembly GCA_035250225.1. Classification (GTDB taxonomy): domain Bacteria; phylum Pseudomonadota; class Alphaproteobacteria; order Micropepsales; family Micropepsaceae; genus Rhizomicrobium. The sequence continues at coordinate 18,516 of DATFFI010000152.1, forward strand.
TGCCTTGCGCCGCTATCCGCACGCGCGCGACACGGTGCGCCGCCTGCTGGGCAAGCCGAGCCTGCGGGAAGAGAATTAGACTTCCAACACGGTACGCAGGTTCCACACCTGCGTAGTTCCCCTAGGCGCAACAAGCCCTTGTTTTGCCGGCTTTGCTGCACCGCATATAACTTGACGCGCACGCCAAGTATGCCCGCGTCTTAAACATATCATCACCGTTTGTCTCCTAACCTTTTCAGCGTTGGGGGAGGGGCATGAAACGCGACTGGTCCATTGCCGCACTGCTTTCGGCCATCACCGTGATCCTGGTGGTGCTGCTGGTGAGCGTGTTCGCCTGGGCGGCAAAGAGCGCCTTCGAGGAACGCCGGACCGCGCGCAATATCGCCGAGAATGTCGACCTTGCCCGCCGGCTGCTCGCCGTGCGCGGGCTGATGCGCACCGGAGCCGGAACCCTCACCGTCTCCTACGACGCCGACACCATCTTGTCGCCGGCCGACAGCAAGGCTTTCCGCGCCGACCATGACCGTACCATGGCCGCCATCGATGACGTGATCGCGCGCCTGCAAAGGTATCCCGGTTCCAACCGCCAACCCGTCGCCGACATCATCAAATGGTCGAAAGTCTATGACCGGATTGTCGGCGAAATCGCCTACGCTTTCACCCGTACCAAGGCCGAGCGCGACCCCGGGCTGATAGCCCGCCGCCGCGATGCCGACACCCCGATCAACCTGGCCATCACCCGGGAAGCCGAAGCCGCCACCTCGCGCATCGCCAATGCCGATGCCTTCATCAACGAGATGATGAAGATCAGCGATCTGGGCTGGCGGGCGCGCAGCGATAGCGGCACCGAGCGGTGGCGTGTCGCCGCGGCGATCTTCAGCGGCGAGCCGCCCACCGCCGCCCAGATTCAGACCCTGAGCGAATTGTCCGGCCGCATCGGCGCGCACTGGGCCGCGGTCAATGCCGATGTCGTCGCCTATAATCTGCCGCCGCGGCTGCGCCAGGCGATCGACAGGGCGCAGGACCTGTATTTTACCCGCTATGTCACGCAGCGGCAGGGCGTACTCGACCGCTGGATGAAGGGCCTGCCGGTGCAGCTGACCCTGAAGCAATGGTATGACAGTTCCACCCGCGCCATACAGAGCATCCTGCATGTCAGCAACGTGGCGCTCGATCTCGCCGAAGCCCGCGCCACCGAAAAAGCCAATGCGGCGGAACGCAACCTCTATATCGCTCTGGCGCTGATGCTGATGTCGCTCTGCCTGGCCGCCGGCACCGCCGCCATCATTGTCTGGCGCGTGATCCGACCGCTGAAGGTGATTACCCAGCGGATGGAAGGCGTGGTGGGCGGCCATCTCGAGCTCGCCATTCCTTACGAAGACCGCAAGGACGAGATTGGCCGCTTCGCCCAGTCGCTGCGCCTGTTCCGCGACGGCGCCCTGGAACGCCAGAAGATGGCCGATGACCTGATGGCGAACCGGATCGCCAAGGAAACCGCCGAGGCCGCCAGCAGGGTCAAGTCGGAATTTCTGGCCAATATGAGCCACGAAATCCGCACGCCGATGAACGGCGTGCTGGGCATGGCGCATCTGCTGGAAGAGACGCTGAAAACCGACGAACAGCGCCGTTACCTGCACGTCATCCAGGAATCGGGCAAATCCCTGCTGGCGGTGCTGAACGACATTCTCGACATTTCCAAGCTGGAAGCCGGCAAGATGCATCTCGAATGCATCGATTTCGACCTGGGCCATACGGTGGAAAGCGCCGCCGGCCTGATGCTGCCGCGCGCGCGCGAAAAGGGCATCGACCTGGCTTTGTTCGTCGACCCGTCGGCATGCGGGCTTTATCGCGGCGATCCCACGCGGCTGCGCCAGATCCTGCTCAACCTGGTCGGCAATGCGGTCAAGTTCACCGAAAAAGGCGCCGTGGCGGTGGCGGTCAAGGCCGATGCGCCCGCCGCCAATGGCTGCGTGCCGCTGCGCTTTGAAATCACCGATACCGGTATCGGCATGGATGACAGCGCCGTCTCGCGCCTGTTCCGCAAATTCGAGCAGGCCGACAGCTCCGTCACCCGCAAGTTCGGCGGCACCGGCTTGGGGTTGGCCATCTGCAAGCAGCTGGTCGAGCATATGGGCGGCGAAATCGGCGTCACCAGCGGCAAAGGCGAAGGCTCGAGCTTCTGGTTCACCCTTCCTCTGCCGCGTGTTGCCGGCGCCGGCCGCGACCAGGCGCCGTTGCGCCTGACCGGGCTGAAGGCGCTGGTGGTCGACGATATCCGCGTCAGTCTGGACATTATGCGCCGCACCCTGGAAGGCTTCGGCATCACGGTGACGACGGCCGCCGACGGCTTTTCCGCCATGGCGATGCTGGAGCGGGCCGAACATGGCGGCCAGGCCTTCGACCTCGCCGTGATCGACGATAGGATGCCGCAAATGGCGGGCGACGAACTGGCCCGCCGCATCCGCGCCCATCCGCGGCTGGCGAAGATGAAGGTGATGATCGCCTCAACCGCCGGACGCCTCAGCGAGCAGGCTTCGCTCCAGTTGGATGCGGTGCTGGAAAAGCCCATCCGCCATGCCGATTTGCGCGCCGCCCTTGCCGGTATCTTCTGCAGCGCGGCGGCACCGGCGCCCGCGCCCGTTGCCGCCGTCCAGCCCATGCCGGAAGCGGCCTGCCAGGGCCTGAAAGTGCTGCTGGCCGAAGACAACACGGTCAACCAGCAATTCGCCGCCATCTTCCTGGGCCGCGCCAGCTGCCATGTCACCACGGTGGAAAATGGCCGCGAGGCGGTGGACGCGGTGAAGGACGGCGATTTCGACGTGGTGCTGATGGATGTGCAGATGCCCGAGCTGGACGGCACGGCCGCGACAGCGGAAATCCGCAAGCTGCCGGCCCCCAAGAACAGCGTGCACATCATCGCCATGACCGCCCATGCCATGAGCGGCGCGCGCCAGGAATATCTCGAAGCCGGCATGGACGATTATGTCGCCAAGCCGATCCAGCCCGCGCTGCTGATGGGCAAGCTGGCGGCACTTGCCGCGGCGCTGGGCATCGAGCAGCCGGCGAAACAGCGGGCGTCGTAGACCTAGCTTTTCTTATGAGCGAAGCGAATTAGAAAAGCTAGGTCTAGCCGAGCGTAGCGAGGCGGGCTCTGGTGTCACGGCGCGGCCTGCTCGGGCCATGACATTTGTGTTTAATGGCGGCTGCAGTACCCTTTCCCCGAAGAGGACCCCATGCCCGCCACCAAAAAGCCCGCCGCAAAGAAACCCACCGCCTCGGCCTCCAAGCTGATCGACGGCCGCATCAAGGAGCTGGGCGGCTGGCGCGGTGAAACACTCGCCAGGATCCGCGCCCTGATCCATCAGGCCGATCCCAAAGTGACGGAAGACTGGAAATGGGAGGTGCCGGTCTGGTCGCATGACGGCATCCTCTGCACCGGCGAGGCCTACAAGGCGGCGGTGAAGCTGACTTTTGCCAAGGGCGCGGCGCTGGCCGATCCCGCCGGCCTGTTCATTTCCAGCCTCACCGGCAACACCAGGCGCGCCATCGATATCAAGCAAGGCGCCAAGCTGGATGAAAAGGCCTTCAAGGCGCTGATCAAGGCGACGGTGGCGTTGAACCAGTCGAAGAAGAAATAAACTCGGTGTCATGGCCCGGCCTGCCCGGCCCATCCAGGGCCACAAGCGAGCTGGTTGCCCTGGATGGCCCACGTAAAGTGGGCCATGACATCCATGATTTGGGAATGATCATGAAGAAGCCGGTCAAAGTCGCAAAGAAGAAAACGCCCAAAGCCAGAACGGCCCCCGCGCGCAGGAAGGTCAAGCTCCTCTCCGGCGGCAATCCGCAGATCGCTAAGGGGGACGGTGCCGCCCCGGTGAAGGCCTATCTCGACGCCCTGCCCGGCTGGAAGCGCGATCTCGGCAGGAAGCTCGATGCCCTCATCACGAAGAATGCGCCCAAAGCCGTGAAGGCGGTGAAATGGAATTCGCCCTTCTACGGCATGGCGGGACAGGGCTGGATCGTCTCGTTCCATGCCTTCAACCACTATATCAAAGTGACCTTCTTCCGCGGCGACCTGCTCAAGCCCGTGCCCGGCGGTGGCCGCGACAAGCATGGCAAATGGATTGACATCCATGAAGGCGAGGATCTGAACGCAACACCACTAGCCAGTTGGGTGAAACAGGCGAGCAAGAATGAGGGATGGGGGAAGGTCTGAGCCCGTACACCTTCCGCGACTTTCTCGCGCTCTTCAGCTTTCGCGGCCGCACCACCCGCACCGGCTTCTGGATCATCATCATCCTGGCCTGGCTCGCCCGCTTTCCCGTGCCGAGAATCACGGAAAGCATCGCGGCTCTGAACCCGAACCCTCGCGGCTTAATGGCTGTCCTGGTCAGCGGCACCCTGGCCGGCATCCTGGTATGGGTGACCACGGCCACCGCCTTCCGCCGCCTGCATGACCGCGACACGCGCGGCTGGTGGCTGGTGCCGCGGGTGCTGGTGCCCGCCATGGTGCTGGGCTGGCTGCAGGCAAGAGACGCACCGCTCAGCATCATCGCCGGCCTGATCGCCCTGCTGGCGCTGGCGCTCGCGCTGTGGGGACTGATCGAGATGGGTTTCCGGCGCGGCACCAAAGGCGATAACCGCTTCGGTTCCGACCCGCTGGCTTCGCCCGATGCAGTGGCGGACGAATTCTCCTGAGCACACTCGCTTATGGCGCGGGGATTTGGGGCGTGAGCAGGAGCGTCGCGCGGAGCGGCTTAACGCCCGTGAGCAGGCCTAGCATTCCTTATGAACGAAGCGAATTAGAAAAGCCGGCCCTATGCGAAGCGGCGGGCGACGCATTCACGACCAAGACCCGCCCCCCTAGGGCTGGGGAGCCGCAGGCGGCTGCGCCGGGGCGTGGCAGGGATAATCCCGGCCATAGACGCAATCCAGGCCGCGCCACACCTCGAAGGCCTGGCCGTTGGCGATTGCCCTGGCGGATCTGATGGCCGCGTTATCGTTGAGGTGCATGACCTCGATCACGGTGGCGGTCGTTTTGTCGGCACGCAAAATGCGGATTTCGTATTCCTGCATGGAAGCCTCCAATTCCCATACCGGCCCTATTTTACAGCGCCGGTTTCTCGGCTTCCAGAGGGAACTTCAGATTTGTGCGGCGTTCTTTAAGGCGTCCGCATCAATTCCGGCAGGAAGGTGCGATAGTCGGTCATTGCCCCAAGAAAACCGCCCAGATCGTCTTGGCTGACGGCAACCAGTTCCGACATTTCATCGTCGCTGCGCTGCGCGAATTGCGCGGCGGCCTCATCCAGGGAAAGGGCGAGGTCTACCAGCCCAATGATGAGGACGTTCGAGGTCGTTGAAAGCAGGATGCCCACGCCCCCGATACTGCGTATGTGGGCGCTCGCGACGCCCAGCTCTTCCAGAATCTCCTTGCGCAGATTGGCCTCAAGGTCCGAACCGCATGCGACGGCCAGCTCATCGCTTTGCACGCCGCCGCCGATCAGGTCGATGGCGCCGTCGCGGCTGCGCCTTCCAAACAGAAATGTGCCGTCACGGGTGCGGACAAGACAGGCGGTGGTCAGATGATGCAGCGGTTCCAGGCCCTCCTTCGCATGATGACCATGAAGCGCGCCATAGGTTGCGATATAGCGGTACGATATCGTGCCCAGACGCAATCCCGGCCGCGCGAGGCCATCCTTCATCTCGGGGACATTGGTGACGCGATAATAGCGTCCATCCCATATCTTCTGGGCACGGCTCGCCGCCGCGCTGACGCGCGCCTGCCACGCATCCTGCACAAGCGCGTCATAGGCGGCGCCGGGTTGCCACGCCTCGTCCACCACCCGCACGGCGATGTCGGCCAGCGCAAACCGGCCCTTATGCAGGATAGCAGGGGTGAACATGTGTTTCGTCAACCCGCTTCCGGAACGCCCGGGCATAAAAGATCATCATGGGCGGCATCAGCAGCAGGAGAAACAGCGCTATCGCGGCCACCGCCGCCGGCCAGTGGCCGCCCGCGAGCGTGCCAATAACAGGAACGGAAAAGATAAAAAACAAAATCGTCGAATAAACCGAAAGCAGTATCCTCGGACCCCAGCCCATCCGGGTTTCGCTCCGGGTGCCGCATGTTTTGCACCTGATGCGGGCGAGCCAGCTCCAGCCAATAGAGCCCAAAGACCATTGGTAGCCCGCGCCACAGGCGGGGCAATTGAACCAGGGCGACCAGTTGCCGTGCATGAGCCGGATTTTAGCATAAAGCCCTCCTCTCACCATGGCCGGGCCTGGAAACGCACGAACACGCCGGCGGAACTGAACCCATAACGCGCGCTCAATTTCCGTCTTCCGAGCAGCGCTCCATCAACCATGTCCTGAACGCATTCATGGCCGGCGTGGGATTTTTGGAGATCAGCCGGGTCAGCCAATAAGCACCCGCATCCACCGCAATGGGAAAAGGCTGCACCAGCAGGCCGGCATGCAGTTCGCGCCGGAACATGCGTGGCGGCGCCAGTGCGATACCTTCGCCCAGGATCGCCGCCTGCACCATCAGCGTCGAAGCATCGAAGATCGGACCACGCGCGGATAGTTGTGGTGCGCCCGCGGCTGCCAGCCATGCCGGCCAGTCCTGCGCCCTGTAGGACCGCAACAGCACGAACTTTCCCATATCGCCCACATCACGAAGCTGCTCAGCGAGTTGCGGCGAACAGAGCGGCGAGAGCGGCGTTGCCATCAGGGGATCGGCATGCACTCCATGCCAGGCGCCGGCGCCGAAGCGGATGGCGAAATCCAGACTCTCGGTCCACAGATCGACCTTGTTGTTGTTGGTCAGCAGACGCAGATCGATGAACGGGTTCTTGGCGCGGAATTCCGCCAGTCGCTCCATCAGGAAACCGACCGCAAAGGTCCCGACCACACCGACGGTCAGGACTTCGCGGGCGCCCCCTTCAGCGATGGCCGCGAGCGCGCGTTCGATACTTGCAAATGAGCCGCCGACGATAGGTGCCAGCGCTACACCTTCATCGGTCAGCACCAGTCCGCGCGTTGTGCGGCGGAAAAGACTTTTGCCCAGATGTTCTTCCAAAGCTTTGACCTGATGGCTGACCGCCGCTTGCGTCACGCAAAGCTCTTCGGCGGCGCGCGTAAAACTCAGGTGCCGGGCAGACGCCTCAAAGGCCCGCAGGGGATTGAGGGAAATTTCGCTGAGTGCCATCGCAGCCAATAGGAAAAGTATGGACGGCCCAGAATTATCATCGCTTGAGAGCCTGGGCAAACAACTGCACCCTATTCGTCACTCGATTCGTCACTCGGCACGCACTCATATTTTTCCACATAATCAATACCTTGCGGCCAGCCTGAGCCGGCGCGTGGGAAATCTTGCCATCAATTTTTCTATGGTCCTACAGCCTGACCAACACGGGAGACGAAAACATGAAATGGCAGATGACCGTGGCCCTCCTGCTGCTGGCGGGCGCCGCCATGGCGCAGGACACCAGCCCGACCAAATGCGATTCCTGCGCCGCCTGGAACGTGCCGCAGGCACCGTTCCGGATTTACGGCAACACCTATTATGTGGGAACGCGCGAACTCAGCGCCATTCTGATCGCCGCACCTGATGGGCTGGTCCTGATCGACGCCGCCTTGCCCGAATCCGCACCGCAGATCGCCGGCAATATCCGTGCGCTGGGCTTCGATCCTCGCAACATCAAATTGATCCTGAATTCCCACGCCCATTTCGACCATGCCGGCAGCATTGCCTGGCTGCAGAAACAGAGCGGCGCGAAAGTCGCCGCCAGCCCCTGGAGCGCGGCAACCCTGGCCAGGGGCGTGACCGACAAGGCCGATCCGCAATTCGGCATGGGGATAGCGACGCCGCCGGTGGCAAACATCCAGACGCTGCGCGACGGTGAGGTGCTGCGTGTGGGGACAGTAGCGCTGACGGCGCATTTTACCCCGGGCCATACGCCGGGCGGCACCAGCTGGAGCTGGAAGTCCTGCGAACAGGCGCGCTGCCTCAATCTGGTCTATATCGACAGCCTGACCGCGGTGTCGGGGGATTCCTATTTCTACACCGCCCATCCTAAGCTGTTGCAGGGCTTCCGCAAAAGCTTCGCCACGCTGGAATCCCTGCCCTGCGACATCCTCCTGACGCCGCATCCCGGCTTTTCCAATCTGCTCGGCAAGCTCAAGGCCCGCGACACCGACAAGCAGGCCGATGCGTTTGTGAATCCGCAGGCCTGCCGCAACTTCGCCGCCGCCGCGCGCGGCGAATTCCACAAGCGCATCACGCGGGAAGAAGCGGCGCTGAAAGCCAGGCCAACTAGCGCGCATTGAAGCAACTGGCGCGCTGTCTTTCCTCCGCCGCTACGCGCCCGTTGCGACGGCGTGAAGGCTGCCTGTACGGGGCTACTGTCGCGCCGGCGGCGAACCATGCCGGTTCTCGCCCGGGTCGGATTTGAGCTCTTCATTCACCACCAGGGCGAAGACCAGCGAGATGACCACCGAGGCGATGGTGGCGGGCAGCGCGATGGCCTGGGTCTGGGCCGCCATGTATCCCCAGATATCGACCGGCGTGCCGGGCTGCGGCGGCGCCAGGCCGAATTCCGCGGTGATGAAATGGTTGGCGATTGCGCCGGTGACCAGCCAGGGCACGAAGACGGCCAGGAACCACCAGCCGGACTTGCCGGCGTCATGGAAGCGCTTCACCCAGATCACCACCCACGGATAGAGGAACAGGAAGCCGGCGAAGGACACCATCCACAACGCCGGCACCGCCACGGGTGTCAGCGAAACAGCCGCGCCGGCCGCGATCAGGGCCAGCGCCGCGTTGCGGAAGGCGACGGGACCGATCCGGCCATCGGGATAGAACAGGGTTTGCAGCATTGTCGGCTCCTCTCTGTTTGCCGGGCAATTTCAGGCGAAGCGACGCAACACGGAATTCCGGCGTTGTTCAGCACGCCGGAAAGGCACAGACCTCGATCATGACAGCGCCGCACCCTGCCGAAGATTGCCGGCCGCTTCCGGCGCGCGCGGGGGGACGGTCAGGCATCTGGACACGACAAGGATCATGACCATCAGGTTCACGCTTGTGGAAACGGGTATCCATCTCTCGACATGCAACACCTCCAGCCCGAGGTTGAACCAGACATGGGCGATAATGATAATGCCGACATAGAACATGGCCTTTATGCCCAGCGCGGCCTCGCGCATGCGTTCGGCATGCGTGTCGAGCGGAGCGACCTTCTTGCCATACATCATCCAGTAGATGACGGCGGCGTAAATGGCATAAACCTCCGTGGCCATGGCCAGCGGCCTGACAGGGTGGCTGATTTCCGGAACGGGGTTTTGCAGGAAATACAGCGAGAGGCCGGCGCAGAGGACATAAGCAAGCACGGCGATGAAAACCGTGGCAGGCGAGACAAAATCGAACAGTTGGCGGCGCTGCAGGCTGGCCGTCCGCTTTACCTCCGGCGGCGCACGCCGGCGCACTTTGATGACGAGCCACATCCAGTTCGCGGTAAGGACCATGAAGGGCGCCATCTGCACCATGAAATACTGGCTGATCACGCGCCGCACCGCCCAGACATCCCAGTCCGGGCTCTGCATCATGTCGAACAACCAGAACAGCGGCACTACGCCGAGCAGGGCGATGCCGATATTCACCGTGCGGAAACCGGCGAGAAAGCGGTCCATGCGGGCGCGATCCCAGTCCGGAAAGAAGCGGGCATAGCGTTCATCCGCATAATGGTTCTCCAGCTTCCCCTGAAAATAGCGAATGACCCAGGCCGTATGCAGCACCGACACCACCAGTATCTGCACCATGAACACCGCAAGGGTTGCATAGGCTTCGATCATGGCTTGCCTCCCGGTTGCCGACTGACGACGCCGGCGAATGCGTTGCGGATTTCCGAATCGGTGACGCCGGCCTCGCGCAGTTCGGCGACGGTTTCGCCCAGCTTTTGCAGCGTCCATTCCTGCAGGTTGACCTTGCAGTTCGCCCTGGCGCGCGGATGGACGAAAGTGCCGCGATAGCCCTTGGTTTCGATCACCGCGTCCCGTTCCAAGAGTTTGTAGGCCTTGGCCACGGTCTTGCTGTTGAGCTCCAGGTCATTGGCGAGCTGGCGGATCGAGGGCAGCGCGTCACCGGCTTTCAGCACGCCGGCGGTGACGGCAGCCTTAATCTGTTCGATCAGCTGCTCGAATTGCGGCACCGGATTGTCGATATCGATGGTGATGTCCATCGCGGCGGCGGCTCCTGGGCGCTGGCCATATGTACCAGTCGAACCCATGGTACAACTGGTTCATGAGGAATGCAAGGGCCCACCCTTCCCATCACCATGGGTGGGCTTGACCCGTCATCCTTGAGGAGCGGCCCGCGCAGTCGCTTAAATCAGCGGCAGGCTCATCAGCCACAGCGTGCTGAGGCGCGCGCCGATCCGGGTCAGCGCCGCATTGACGGTATCGACGCGGACGCCGAAGCGTTCCGCCGCCTTCAGGGCATGGCGCATCAGCCGCGGCGTGCAGCCGTAGGGACTGGGCGATGCCGTCACGTCATGGGAATAGAAGATCAGCCAGCCCCTGGCTTTCACCGTCTGCTCGAAGGCGCGGTCGATGCCGCCCTCGTCGATCTCGCGGTTGACCAGCGGCACCGCCTGCAGCAACTGGGCGTCGGTGAGCCCGATATTGATGCGGGGGCGGATGCCGCGGCTGGAGCGGAAATGCCGGTTCAGCCGCTTCTTCCAGGCGTAAGAGGTCTGGCCGTACGGATAGGCGAAATTGGTCAGCGGCAGCGACGGCTCGATGGCGCGCAGGGCCTGGTGGTTGCGGGCGATATCGGCTTCGATCGCGCTCCCGCTCAGCATGTCGGCGCGGGCATGGCTGTGGCTGTGGCAGCCGATCTCGTGGCCGCTGGCATGCAGGCCGATCACCGCATCGGGGCCGATCACCTCCCACTCATCGGTGCGCTGGCCCAAAAGGCCGCCGGACACATAATAGGTGCCGCGGGCGCCCGCCTCTTCCATCAGGGCAGCGCCTTCAGTGGCCGCCGACACCGGCACGTCATCGAAGGTGAAGCTGACCACCGGCGCATCGGACGAGGCATTGAACGGCGCCACCGGCAGATGCGTCGCCAGCTTGTGCTGGACGCGTGCCAGAAGACTTGGCACCGCGACCTTCCAGCCCGGCGGCGGCATATTCTTGGTCAGGGTGCTGCTCATGCCCGCGCCCCTGCCGTGATGAAGCGATAGAGCGCCACGGCCGACAGCACATAAAGCAGGCCGTAAATGGCGTTGAGGCCCAGCGCGATGGCGACAAGGTCGCGGGTAGTCCAGAGCAGCAGCGCCAGGAGCGCCATGTTCAGCGTCACCAGGGCGATGGCGATGACGGCGCGGGCGGTCATGCGGCCATGGACGAAGAACAGCTCGCCATGGAATTCGATCAGGTTGCGGAAGGCCGGCACCATCAGCATCAGCATGAAAAGATGCGCCGCCACGGCCACGTTGGGGCCCAGCAGGTTGGGCCAGAACCACAGCGCCCCATCCAGCGCGGCGATGGCCAGGGTCGAAAGCCCCAATATGGCGCCTTCCACCTTCAGGGTGCGCGCCAGGGCATTCTGGATCCGCTTGCCCTCGGCGAAGAGCTTGCGGGTGTAGAGCGTATAGAAAGAGCGGAAGGGCAGCGCCGTGAATTCCAGGATGCGGGTGGAAATCGCATAGATGCCGGCAAAGCGCGCATCGGTCAGGCTCAGCACAATCAGCTTGTCGGCCTGGCCCTGCGCATTCAGCGCAAAGTATGAGAGCGAGAACATCAGCCCGTCGCGGAAGCGGGCGCGCAGCAGGCGCCAGCTGAAGCGCGCCTTGACCGGGGGATAGAAGGCCACCAGTCCAACGCTGAGCGCCAGGCAGTTGGAGGCGACATACCACAATACCCATTGGCCGATATCGCCGCCGCCGGCCGCTGCGAAGGCGATGGCGCCGCCGCAGCGTATGGCGGCGGCCATGGTGATGGCCAGGGCGCCGGCGGCGAAGCGGCCCATGCCGTTCTGCACCATCGCCAAGGTCTCGAGCATGCGCCACAACAGGATCTCGACCAGGACGATGCCGATGAAAGCCGGCAGCGCCATGGCGCCCTCGAACAGCAGGAAAAAGAAAGGCAACGACGCCACGATGCCGATGGGCGTGGTGATGGCGAGGCCGCCATAGAAGAGGCCCAGATACCGGCCCAGCAGGCGGGGACGGCCGGCGGCGGCGCGGAAGGCATAGCTGCCGAAGCCGAAGCCGGCAAAGCTGGCGATCATCAGGCCGACGGCGGAAGCGCCGGCGAACAGGCCCATATCGGCCAGGCTCAGCGTGTTGGCGAGCAGGAAGAAATAGACGGCCTGCAGTCCCAGCCTGGCCGAGGTCCCGGCCATCAGCTTGCAGTAATTCTCCACCGCGCGGAGAAATCCGCGATGGAAAAATCCTTCCGCGGTCGCGGCAAGGGACATGGATATGCGCTCCCGGCGCGAGGCCTGTGATGGGTCCGCTTTCAACCCATGAGAGTAAGGAACGCCGCCTAAGGAATGATTGCGAGGAATTCAGCCTGGAAAGGCCTTCGCGCCGCGATTGGTAACCACTTCTTTACCGTGACCCGGGTTTGCGGCGCCGCGCGCGCAACCAACCGGTTTACAATCGGTTTTCGGTTTGCATCGCAATCGAGGCAAATCGCATGGGCCAATCTCTCAAAGCCCAGGAGTTGCGTACGTTGCTGGTCCTGGCCAGGACATTACGGGACTACGCGGACGCCACCGGCGATCCGCACTATGCCGATTTGTTTGTGCAGACGGCCGAAGCGCTGGAAGGACGGGCGGTCTATGTCGCCAACGATCCCGGCACCCAGGGACAGGGCCTGAATTGCGTCTGCTGAGGTTGGTGGGACGTAAGAAGAAGAACGGCCTCGGTGCCCCCCGCACCGGGGCCGTCGTCTTATCGGATACCCGGATTACCCGTCATCCGAACCCGAAGATTGATCTCCTGCACAAAATCCAGGTGGCGCGGGTCATAGACGCCGGGAATGCGGCAGAGGGTCTTCTCGAACGGCAAGCTCCGGAACGGCGGATGGGCATTGGGGGTGCAGATGAAACGCACCCGCGGCCGCGCGGCGGGACCGTCCAGCTCGGCCCACTGGATATTCTCATAAGGCAGGACATCCTCGCCCACCCGGATGCCGCCCTCTTCCAGCAGCATCGCCGGGGCCGGATGGACGGCCAGCTTGACGCTTTCCAGCAGCGACGGCAGCACCGGCACCAGAAAGGGCAGCGGCAGCAACAGGAACAGCATCTCGCCGGTGCCCAGGAAGAGCGCGATGGCGGCGGCCACCAGCCCGGTGCAGAGCAGATAGACGGCCGAAGACGCCCCCATCGCCAGCCGCATCCGGCTGACCGGCATTGCAACGCTTTCATCCATCACAGCCATGGCCCAGCTCCCGTTTGCGGAAAGACT
>DATFFI010000153.1:0-11338 GCA_035250225.1 Rhizomicrobium sp.
CATCACCGCCTGATCGCGCAGCGCGAGCAGCTCGATGCCGAGGAAGCCCGCGCCCGTGAAGCCGCGCAACGCCTGCGCCAGCTCCTGACCCAGGGCGAAAATGACATCGCCCGCGAAACCGCGCTGGACAAGGATGCCGAAGCCGCCCTGATCGGGCTGGACGAGGAAACCGCCAGTCTGGCCGCTGCGGCCGAACGCGCCGGCTCCGAAACCGCCGCTGCCGCCGAGCAGGAAGCCGCGCTGCGCGCCGCCCTGGCCGACGCCGAAGCCGCGCTGGAACGCATCACCGCCGAACTGGCGGAATGGAACGCCCGCAAGGCCAGCTTTGCCCGCGGCCGCGACCTGGCCACCGCCCTGTCCGAAACCGCCACGGCCCAGCTTGCCGACGCCAAGGCGCGGCTCGACCGCGCCATGGAAGGCGCCAAGGATGCGCCCGACGTCCATGCCGCCGAAGGCGCCACCGAAAGCGCCCGCGCCGGCCGCGAAGACATCCGCCAGCGCGCCGAAGCCGCGCGCCAGGCGCGCAGCGAGGCCGAGCAGGCCGAAAGCACCGCGCGTGAGCCGCTGGAAGCGGCCGAGCGCGAAGTGCAACGCCTGGCCGCCGAGGCCAAGGCGCTGGGCGACCTGCTCCATCCCGAAGGCGAAGGCCTGTTCCCGCCGCTGATCGATGCGCTGACGGTGCAGTCCGGCTATGAAGCCGCGCTCGCGGCTGCCTTGGGCGACGACCTGCAGGCGCCGCTGGACGATTCCTCGCCGCATCACTGGCGGGATCTGGGTAGCTTTGAACACGACACGCGCCTGCCGGACGGCGCCAAGCCGCTGACCGCCTTTGTGCGCGCCCCCAGCGCGCTCACCCGCCGCCTGGAAATGACCGGGCTGGTGTTCCCGGACCAGGGCGCGGCGCTGCAGAAGCTGCTGCGTCCCGGCCAGCGCCTGGTATCGGCGCGCGGCGATTTGTGGCGCTGGGACGGCTATGTCGCCTCTGCCGATGCGCCGGCGCCGGCGGCCGTGCGCCTGTCGCAGCGCAATCGCCTGGCGGCGCTGGAAAGTGAAATCGAGCAGGCCAAGTCCGTTCGCGCCACGGCGCAGCAAGCCTATGCCGCCGCCAAGGATGCGGCTGCCGCGGCCCGTGACGCCTTGCGCGAAGCCGAGAGCGGTGAACGCACGGCCGAGCAGACGCTGATCGCCGCCCAGGACAATGCCACCCGCGCCGCCCGCGCCGCCGCCGAGCGCGCCAGCGCCCTGGCTTCGCTGGAAGCGGAAATCCGCCGCCTGACGGAATCGGTCGAGACCGCCGAGGAAAATCGCGCCGAAGCCGATCGCGGCATGGCCGAACTGGGCGACGGCAGCGAGCTTGCCGCCCGCGCCGTCACCGCGCGCGAGACCACCGCCAAGGCCCGCACGGCCTCCAGCGAAGCCCGCGCCACCCTGGAGACCCTGCGCCGCGAGGATGAAGCCCGCGACCGCCGCCTGGCCGCCATCGCCCAGGACAAAGGCCGCTGGGATGCCCGCCGCAGCGCCGCCGCGCAGCAGTTGGTCGAACTGTCCCGCCGCCAGGAAGAGCTGGGCGTGGAATTGCAATCGGCCGAGCGCGTGCCGGAAGAGATCGCCGAGAAGCGCGGCGCACTCCTCTCAGCCATCAGCGAAGCCGAAACGGCGCGTAACGCGGCCTCGGACGCGCGTCAGAAAGCCGAAGGCGTTCTGGCCGAAGCCGATAAGCAGGCCAAGGCGGCCGATGCGGTGCTGTCCAATGCCCGCGAAGAGCGCGCCCGCGCCCAGGCCGTGCGCGAAAGCGCCGCCGCGCGGATCGACGAACTGACCCAGCGTATCCATGACGAGCTGGAAGCGGTGCCGGGCGAGTTGCGCGAACGCGCCGAAATCGAGGACGGCCAGGAATTGCCGCCGCTCGACCAGGCCGAGAAGCGCGTCGAGCGCCTCAAGCAGGAGCGCGAGCAGCTGGGCGGCGTCAATCTGCGCGCCGAAGAGGAAGCGGCCGAACAGGAAGCCCGCCTCACCACCCTGGTGGCCGACCGCGACGACCTGACCGGCGCCATCGACCGCCTGCGCCGCGGCATTTCCAGCCTCAACAAGGAAGGCCGCGAGCGGCTGCTGGAATCCTTCGAGAAGGTCAACGTCAACTTCCATATCCTCTTCACCAAGCTGTTCGAGGGCGGCGAAGCCAAGCTGACCTTCACCGAATCCGAAGACCCGCTGGAAGCCGGGCTGGAAATCTTCGCCCGCCCGCCGGGCAAGCGGCTGCAGTCCCTGGCGCTGCTCTCGGGCGGCGAACAGGCCCTGACCGCCATGGCGCTGATCTTCGCCGTCTTCCTGGTGAACCCGGCCCCGGTCTGCGTGCTGGACGAAGTGGACGCCCCGCTGGACGACGCCAATGTCGAGCGTTTCTGCAAGATGCTGACCCAGATGGTGCAGTCGTCCGGCACCCGCTTCCTGGTCATCACCCACCATGCCCTGACCATGAGCCGGATGGACCGCCTGTTCGGCGTCACCATGGCCGAGCGCGGGGTCTCCCAGCTGGTCTCGGTGTCCCTGGCGGATGCCGAGAAGATCGCTGCCGAGTGATTCTAGCGCGGTTCCGCGCGACATAATGCGCGCGCCGTTTTTACTCAGCCGTATCAACCGTTTGCGGGCAATCTGACTTTCTTGACACCCCAAAGGGCCACACCTATGGTCCCCCCGCCTTCGGAGCCGCGAAGGCCGGTTTTCCTGCGATTTTTCGGTGTTTGAGCAGACTCATGGCTCCTGATCCCGACCAATTGCGTAACCTGGGCAAGCGGCTCGACAAGCTCCAGGCGACACAGGCGGCCCGCTACAAGCAGCCGCCGCCGTCACAACTGGGGATCGCGGGACGCTTCTCCACCGAACTGGTGGGGGCGCTGATCGTGGGAGGTGGCCTGGGTTGGGGGATCGACTGGCTGTTCGGCTGGTTCGGCTTTCATACCCGTCCGGTCTTCATGATTAGCTTTGTCGTGCTGGGCGCCGCCGCCGGAATTCTCAACGTGGTACGCGCAGCCAAAGAGATCAACGCCGAGATCGCCAAGGCGCAATCGGACGAGGAGAAGTAGCCGACCATGAACCCGATGGAACAATTCGCCATCCAGAATCTGGTCGCCACGCCGCTGTTCCATCTCGGCGGTCATCCGATCTATTTCACCAACCAGGCGCTGCTGATGCTGCTGGTTGTCGCCGCCTCCACCCTGTTCCTGACCTTTTCGGTGAAGCCGGGCCGGCTGGTGCCGTCACGGGCCCAGTCCATGGCCGAGATGTCCTACGAATTCGTCGGCAACATGATCCATTCCACTGCGGGCGAAGACGGGCTGAAATTCTTTCCCTTCATCTTCTCGCTGTTCATGTTCGTGCTGTGCTGCAACTTCTTCGGCATGGTGCCGGGCAGCTTCACCGTCACCAGCCAGTTCGCCGTCACGTTGGCCTTGGCCTGCCTGGTGATCCTGATGGTGATCGTAACGGGCTTCATGAAGCACGGTATCGGGTTCCTGAAACTCTTCGTGCCGCACGCACCCTGGTACCTGCTGATCCTGCTGATCCCGATTGAGGTGATTTCCTTCCTCACCCGCCCGATCAGTCTCTCGGTCCGTCTGTTCGCCAACATGCTGGCCGGCCACACCCTGCTGGCGGTCTTTGCCGGCTTCGTGGTCTCGCTGGGTTTCGCCGGCGGCCTGCTGTCGGCGCTCGCCATTGCGCCCATGCTGCTGATGATCGCCATCATGCTGCTGGAATTGCTGGTCGCCTTCCTGCAGGCCTATGTCTTCGCGATCCTGACCTGCATCTATCTGAACGAAGCTCTCCACCTCCACGATCATCACTAATCACCAGAAGGGATCTGAACTATGGAACTTGAAGCAGCGAAAATGGTTGGCGCGGGCATCGCCTGCATCGCTCTGGTCGGCGCCGGCATCGGCATCGGCAACGTGTTCGGCAGTTACCTGTCGGGCGCCCTGCGCAACCCCGGCGCCGCCGCCTCGCAGACCACCAACCTGCTGCTGGGCTTCGCGCTCTGCGAAGCGACCGGCCTGTTCGGTCTCGTCGTCGCCCTGATCATCCTGTACGGCAACTGATATCGTGCAGGAACACGGCGCACCCACGGAAACGACGGAAGCCGGCCACCAAGCCTCGGCCGGTTTTCCGCCGTTCGACACCACCACCTTCCCCAGCCAGCTTTTCTGGCTGGCGGTGTTCTTCACCATCCTGTTCGTGATGCTGTGGAAGGTGTCGGGACCGCGCATCAAGAACGCGATTGCCGAGCGCCGTACCGCTATCAATTCCGCCATCGAGGCGGCCACAAAGGCGCGCGAAGAGGCTGACGCCGCCTCCGCCGCCTATGAGGTCGCCTTGAAGAGCGCCCGCGCCAAGTCGCAAGGCCTGGCGGAAGAAACCCGCCAGGGCATTAATACCGAAATCGCCAAGGCCAAGGCCGATGCCGAAGCCCAGGCGGCCAGCGCCATGGCCGCCGCCGATGCCCGCATCGATGCCAGCCGAAACGCCGCCAAGGGCCATGTGGCCGATGCGGCGCGCGATGCGGCCATCGCCATCGTCGCCCGTCTTACCGGTGAAACGGTGTCGCCGGATGAAGCCCAGAAAGCGGTGAAGGCTTAAAATGGAAGCGCTGCACCACTATCACACCTGGGAATATATCGGCTTCGCCCTCGTCGTCGCCCTGCTGCTCTGGAAGGGCGTGCCGGGGATGATCGGCACGATGCTGGACCAGCGTTCCGCCGCCATCGCCGCCGAGCTGGAAGAGGCCAGGCGCCTCTCGGCCGAGGCTGCCGCCCTGCTCGCCGACTACAAGAAGAAGGCCGCGGGCGCCGAAGCGGAAGCCGCCGCCATCCTCAAGGACGCCCAAGCCGAAGCCGCCCGCTTCGCCACCGACAGCCGCGCCGCCCTCGCCCAGCAGATCGAGCGCCGCGCCAAGGCCGCCCAGGACAAGATCGCCCAGGCCGAAGCCGCTGCCCTCAACGAAATCCGTGGCCTCGCCGCCGATGCCGCCGTCTCGGGCGCCGAGAAGCTGATCGCCACCCGCATGGACGCCGCCAAGGCCTCCAGCCTGATCACGGCCGGCATCAAGGACCTGGGCAACAAGCTGAACTAACCGCCTCAACGGGCACAGGAAGCGGCGGCAGGGGCTCCTGCCGCCGCTTTTGCTTGTGCGCGGTCTACGCCTTGTCGGGATAGACGATCTTGAGATGCAGCTCTTTCAGCTGCTTCGGGTTCGCCGGGCTGGGGGCGTTCATCAGCAGGTCCTGCGCCGACTGGGTCATCGGGAACATGGTGACCTCGCGCAAATTTTCCTCGCCCGCCAGCAGCATGACGATGCGGTCGATGCCCGGCGCGGTGCCGCCATGCGGCGGAGCGCCGTGGCGGAAAGCGTTGAGCATGCCCTTGAACTTCTCTTCGGTTTCCTCGCGGGCATAGCCGGCGATGTCGAAGGCCTTGAGCATCACATCCGGGTCATGGTTGCGGATGGCGCCCGAGGACAGCTCATAGCCGTTGCAGACGATATCGTACTGGTAGGCCTTGATGCCCAGAATGGTATCCTTATCGGCCTTATCCAGGGCCATGAATTTGTCGCGGTCGAATTGCGGCATGGAGAAGGGATTGTGGGAGAAGTCGATCTTCTTCTCCTCCTCGTTCCATTCATACATGGGGAAATCGACGATCCAGCAGAATTTGTATTCGCCGTCCGGGATCAGGTTCAGTTCGTGGCCGATGCGGGTGCGGGCCATGCCGGCCAAGTTCGCCGCACGTTCAGCCTTGTCGGCGGCAAAGAACAGCGCGTCGCCCGCCTTCACGCCGGCGATCTTCGCCATCTCGGCCAGTGCGGCAGACGGAATAAATTTGGCGATGGGGCCCTTGCCCACCAGCGCGCCATTCTCTTCTTCAAACTGGATGTAACCCAGGCCGGCAGCGCCTTCCGAACGGGCCCATTCATTGAGCTTGTCGAAGAAGCTGCGCGGCTGCGGCGCGGCCCCAGGCGCCGGAATGGCGCGCACGGTCTTGCCCTTGAAGGCCTTGAAGGCGACATCCTCACGCTCGAAGACCTTGCTGACATCGACAATCTCGATCGGATTGCGCAGGTCGGGCTTGTCGGTGCCGTATTTCAGCATCGCCTCGGCATAGGGAATACGGATGAAGGGCGGCTTAGTCACCGTTTTGCCGTCCGCAAATTCCTCGAACACGCCGGCCAGCACCGGCTCGACCGCGGCAAAGACATCGTCCTGGGTGACGAAGCTCATCTCCAGATCGAGCTGGTAGAACTCGCCCGGCGAACGGTCGGCGCGGCCATCCTCGTCGCGGAAACAGGGCGCGATCTGGAAGTAGCGGTCGAAGCCCGCCACCATGATCAGCTGCTTGAACTGCTGCGGCGCCTGCGGCAGGGCATAGAACTGGCCGGGATAGCGGCGCGACGGCACCAGGAAGTCGCGGGCGCCTTCGGGCGAGGACGCGGTCAGGATCGGGGTCTGGAATTCGGTAAAGCCCTGCTCGATCATCCGGCGGCGCAAGCTGGTGACGATGTTCGCCCGCAGCATGATGTTGCGGTGCAGCCGCTCGCGGCGCAGATCGAGGAAGCGGTAGGTCAGGCGCGTATCTTCGGGATAGTCCATGTCGCCGAACACGGGCAGCGGCAGCTCCTGGGCCTTGCCCTGCACTGAGGCTTCCTCGATGCGCAGCTCGACCTCGCCGGTGGGCAGGTCGGCATTGGCGGTGCCCTCCAGTCTCTTCACCACCTTACCCGTGAACGTCAGCACCCATTCCGAACGCGCCGCATCCACCACCGGGAAAGCGGCGGCGTCGGGTTCGATCACACACTGGGTCAGGCCGTAATGGTCGCGCAAATCGATGAAGATCAGCCCGCCATGGTCGCGTCGGCGATTGACCCAACCGGATAAGCGCACACGCTTGCCGACATCGCTGGCGCGAAGTTGGCCGCAGGTATGAGTCCGGTAGGCGTGCATGGCGAAAACCTTGAGAATCCGAGGAAAACGCCGCGTTTGTGGCGGTTTCCCGGGGGGCGGTCAAGTATCGCGCCGGCGCCGGGTTGCCCTGTCACGAAGGGTGGCTAGCGTGGCGTTCCCGGGCGCACGGTTGGGCTTTCGGCAACTCTGGCAGCCCCTGCGAAATAACTGGCGAAAATCCCGAATCCCGGTATCACATTTCTGAGCCCCTTCGCGCGGAGCGAGACAAGGGGATGGCCGCAATAAGCGGCCGGGAGGCAGCGCGTGCGGATTGTCGAGAATAACGACCAGCTGGCGGAATTTCTGGGCGAGCTGTCGGATGCGCCCTATGTCACGCTCGATACCGAATTCCTGCGCGACCAGACCTATTATCCCAAACTCTGCCTGATCCAGATGGCGGCGCCTAAAGAGGGCGTCGAAGGCATCATCGATCCCCTGGCGCCGGGCCTAGACCTGACGCCCTTCTATGACTTCATCAAGCGGCCCGAGATCGTCAAGGTGCTGCACGCGGCACGGCAGGACATCGAGATTTTCTTTCTCCAGGGCGGCGTGCTGCCCAATCCGCTGTTCGACACCCAGGTTGCGGCGATGGTCTGCGGCTTCGGCGATGCCGCCTCCTACGAAACCCTGGCGCGGCGCCTGGCCCATGTCGAAATCGACAAATCGGCCCGCTTCACCGACTGGAGCCGCAGGCCGCTGTCCAAGCGGCAACTGGAATATGCCCTGGCCGACGTCACCCATCTGCGGGTGATCTATGAAAAGCTGTCGGCGCAGCTGCAGAAAACCGGCCGCACCAGCTGGGTGGCCGAGGAAGTCGCCGCCCTGCAGGACCCGTCGCTGTACCGTATCGAACCGGAAGTGGCCTGGAAGCGGCTCAAGCCCCGCACCACCAACAAGCGTTTCCTGGCCATGCTGGCCGTGATCGCGGCCTGGCGCGAGCGCGAGGCCCAGGCCCGCGACATTCCCCGCGGCCGGGTGCTGAAGGACGAAGCCCTGACCGAGATCGCCGCCCACCCGCCCGAAAGCGGCGAGGCGCTGGAGCGGGTGCGGGCCGTGCCCAAGGGTTTTGCTGGTTCGCGCATGGGCAAGGGCCTGGTCGAAGCCATCGAGGCGGGCCGCAACGGCCAGCCGCCGGAAGGGATCGTGGGTACCGCCCCGCCCCGCCGCCGCCGCGAGCCCTCGCCTGCCGCAATCGACCTGCTCAAGACCCTGCTGCGCCTGCGGGCCGAAGCGGCCGGGGTCGCCCCCCGCCTGATCGCCAATGCCGAGGATATCGAGCGGCTGGCGGCGCATGAGGATGACGGGGTGGCCGCCCTGGCCGGCTGGCGGGCCGAGGTTTTCGGCAACGACGCCAAACTGCTCAGAAAGGGCGACCTGGCCATCGCCCTGGAAAATGGCGAGGCCGTGATCGTCGAACTTATGGAAGACGAACCATGAGAAAGCTTTTGCCGGCGGCCTTGCACAGACGACCCTGACGCCGGTGGCGGCTTAAGCTTGGTCTAGGTGCACCGAGCCGGTCGCCATGTCCTGCGGTTCTTCGCCGGTATAGGGGTCCTCATCCGGACCCAGGCTCTCGGACGGGTTGGGCACGTCGAAGCCGGAAGGCGGCATGGCTTCCAGGAAGCCGGCGGCCTTGAGTTCGTCCAGGCCCGGCAGGTGACCGACGCTTTCCAGGCCGAACTGTATCAGGAAGGCTTCGCTGGTGCCGTAGGTGACGGGGCGGCCGGGGGTGCGCTTGCGGCCGCGGATCTTGACCCAGCCCACCTCGATCAGGGCGTCCAGGGTGCCCTTGGACAGGGCGACGCCGCGAATGTCCTCGATCTCGGCCCGGGTGACGGGCTGGTGATAGGCGATGATGGCCAGGGTTTCGATCGCTGCCTTGCTGAGGCGCTTGTGTTCCGGCTTTTCCTTGCGCAGCAGGAAGGCCAGATCGGCCGCTGTCCGGAACTGGTACTTTCCGGCGACACAACAAAGGTTTACGCCGCGCTTTTCATATTGCGCCTGAAGTGCCTTCAGGATTCCCGGCACATCGGCGCCTTCCGGCAGCGATGTTGACAAGGCTTTCTCGTCCAGCGGCTCGGAGGCGGCGAACAGCAGCGCCTCGATCATGCGCAGATGCTCGGCATTCACGCCCGCCTCAGGGTCCATAGGAGCGTCCATCTCGGTCTCAATCGTCTCAATCATCTTGGCCACGCTGCTCATGTCATGCCCCTGCCTGCTCGGCCGGGGTCCCGTCGTTGGCGGCCCGGTCCCGGACAAAAATCTCGGCGAAGGGGGCCAGTTGCTGGAGTTCCACCTTGCCGTCCCGCGCCATCTCCAAGGCGGCCAGCAGGGTCGAAGCCATGGCGGTACGCCGGCGCGGCCCGCCCGACCATTCAAAGGGCAGCAGGCTCTCCAGCCCGCTCCAGTCATGGATACGGCCCAGCATCCGCTCCAGGCGGGCGCGGGCCTCCTCGATCTGCAGCACCGGCGCCATGGCCGGGTGATAGGTCGCCCCGCCCAGCTTCTTCACCCGCTCGGTGGCATAGGCCGTGAGCAGGTCGTAGAGCGTATCCTTGTAGGTGCGCAGGCGCACGACATTGACCGGCTCGGGATCGCCGCGGCCGAAGACATCGCGGTCCAGCCTTTCGCGGCCCATCAGGCGGGTGGCGGCGGCGCGCATCGCATCAAGCCGCTGCAACCGCCAGCGCAGCCGCGTCGCCATCTCGTCGGCCGTGGGCTCGCCGTCCGGGCCCTTTTCCTGCGGCAGCACCAGGCGGGATTTGAGATAGGCCAGCCAGGCCGCCATCACCAGATAGTCGGCGGCCAGTTCGAGATTGAGCTTCTTGGCTGTCTCGATGAACTCCAGATACTGGTCGGCCAGCTTGAGGATCGAAATCCGGGCGATATCGACCTTCTGGTTGCGCGCCAGCGCCAGCAGCAGATCGAGCGGCCCTTCAAAACCGTCCACCGCCACCACCAGGCCGCCCTCTTCCGGGCTTACCGGCTGGGTGTCGAATGCGTCGAACGCCTCATGCGGCTCGCTCATGCCGTGCCCCCGAGCAGCGCGTTCACCCGCGCCTCGGCGGCGGCGGGATCGAAGTCCCTGGGTTCCAACAGCAGGGACAGGGCCTGGTTCGCACGCCGCAGCGCCGCGCCCTCCAGAACTCCCGCCTCCACCGCCACGTCCTTCATCTCGTTCATATCGCCATTGCAGTGAAGCACGACATCGCAGCCCGCGAAGAGGGCGGCTTTGGCGCGCACATTCAGCGGGCCGTCCAGCGCCTTCATCGACAGATCGTCGGACATCAGCAGCCCGTCAAATCCTATCTCACCGCGTATCACATCCCGAATGACTTTGGGGCTGGTGGTTGCAGGCCGCTGTGGATCAATCGAATCATAGACAAGATGGGCTGTCATGGCCATCGGACAGGTGTCCAGACTGCGGAAGGTCACGAAATCCACAGCCGAAAGCTCCTCGGCCCCCGCCGTGACCCGGGGCAGGTGAAAATGGCTGTCCGCCCCTGCCCGGCCATGGCCGGGAATATGCTTCATCACCGGCAGGACGCCGCCTTCCAGCAGGCCTTCGATCTGGGCTCGCCCCAGATCGATGATCACGGAGGGATCGGCGGCGAAGGCACGGTCGCCGATCACATCATGGGCGCCGGCGGCCGGCACATCCAGCACCGGCAGGCAATCGACGTTGATGCCCAGGGATGACAGGTCATGGGCGATCAGCCGGGCATTGAGATAGGTGGCCTCGCGTGCGCTTTCGGCGCTGACGCCATAGGCCTCACCGAAGCGTGCGCCGGGCGGGCGGGCATGCCAGTGCGGCGGCTTGAGGCGCGCGACGCGTCCGCCTTCCTGATCGATCAGCACCGGCGCCCTGGGATCGCCCACCGTCTCGCGCAGCGAAGACACCAGCGCCCGCACCTGGGCGGGATCGGCGATATTCCGTGCAAAGAGGATAAAGCCCCAGGGCCGGACGTCGCGGAAAAACGCGTTTTCCTCGGCCGACAGCGCCAGCCCGGCCAGGCCATAAATCGCGCGGGAGCGCATCAATTATCTTCCAAGGAAACAGGCGCCGTTGTCGGCCTTGAGACGGTCGCAGAGCGCCGATGCCACGTCACGGTCGGCAAAGCCGGCGATGCGCAGACGATACCAGATGCCTTTTTCGCCCAGATCGACTTGCTGGACGTTCGGGCCGTAGCCCTTGAGCAGCGCGGCGTGGCGACCGCTATAGGCGCGCCAGGCAGCATCGGCCTCGGCCTGGCTCTTGAAGGCGCCGATCTGCAGCACATAGGCGCCGGAAGCGGCGGCAACCTGGGGCGCCGGTGCGGTTGCCGCGGCAATGCCGGGTAGCGTGCGGG
>DATFFI010000154.1:0-4267 GCA_035250225.1 Rhizomicrobium sp.
CACCTTGCGTGAATTGGGGCGCCAATTGCTGGTGTCGAAGGCCGGGATGGTGCGGCTCCATTACCGCAGCCGCGCCGAATGGCTCGGCAGCATGAACAGGCCCGATGAACAACCCTGGTGGGGCAGTCATCACATGGGCACGACCCGCATGCATGTCGATCCCAGACAGGGCGTGGTCGATGCCGACAGCAAGGTGCATGGCGTCGCCAATCTGTTTGTCGCGGGCAGTTCGGTGTTTCCCACCTATGGTTCGTCCAATCCCACCCTCAATCTCATCGCGCTTACCTTGCGGCTGGGCGATCATCTGAAGACGGTGCTGGCATGAAGCGGCGCGCACTCTTACTGGGCGGCGGCGCGGTGCTGGCGACGGCGGCGGGCGGCGGCGTGGCATGGAAACTTCGCCTGTTCGGACCGCATTATCCGCCCACGCCCTATGACGATGTCCTGAACCGCCTCGATGACCGCGAATGGGCGCGCAAATTCGGCGCCCAGGCCGTCAAGACCATGCCGGAGGCTTCGGCCGATGCGACCGCGGCGCGGCTGCGGACCCTGCTGGGCAGCTTCACGCTACAACAGGCGACGGCGCGCGACGCCGAAGAAGGCCGCCTGGCCGAAGCGGCCGGCTGGCTGGTGCCGGAAAGCGTGGCGCTGATGGCCACCCTGGCCGCCAAGACCAATTAGAGCGGCACGGCGCGGATCAAGCCGCGTAGCGAATTGCCGCAATAGACATCGGCATTCTTCAGATCGGCGGGCGTCAGCACTGCTTCCCGCGCCTCTCCGGATGCGACCAGTTCCGCACGCAGCCTGCCATCCAGCGCCCCGGCGCTCAGCGGCGGTGTCAGCAGCAGGCCGGCCCGCGCGATGAAGATATTGCTGCGGGCGCCTTCGGCCAGCTCGCCTTTTTCGTTGCAGAACAGCACTTCGTCGGCCAGGCCCGCCTCCTTGTCATACAGCGCGCGCCAACTCGTCTTGTGTTGTTGCAACAGGTCGGTGCTGGTGACGCGGGTATCGGCAATCACATAGGTCCAATGCGGTGGATTGGCCTCCAGCGTCGCGGCGGAGGCTTCGTGGCGGCCGGCTTCATCCAGGGTCAGGCGGACGCGCAGGAGACCATTTCTTTCCGTTACCGCCCGGTCCAGCGCCTCGCGGGCCTTGGCGACATCGAACGCCAAACCGAAGACCCGTGCCGAATTCTCCATGCGGGCCAGATGCGATGCCAGGCGGACGAACATCCCCTCCCATTTCAGCGTTTCGATCAGTTGCAGCGGCGGCCGGCCTTCCTCGAAGAAGCGCGCCTTGAGGCGGCATTCGGCATACTCCGCGGACCCTTGCGAATCCTGCACCACGCCGCCGCCGATCCCCAGCACACCCGCATGGCCATCGATGATGAGGGTGCGGATGGCGACATTGAACTGCGCCGTTCCATCCGGAGAGAAAAAGCCGACGGCCCCGCAATAGGCGCCGCGCGGGCTGTCCTCCAGTTCGCGCAGAACTTCCATGGCGCGGATCTTGGGCGCGCCGGTCACCGAGCCGCAGGGAAACAGGGCTCGCACGATGTCGGCGACGTCGGCATCGCCGCGTTTGCGGGCCGAGACGGTGGAAACCAGGGTGTGCAGGGTGGGATAGGTCTCCACCGCGAACAACGACTTGACCGCGACGCTGCCGGTTTCGGCGACACGGCCCAGGTCGTTGCGGATCAGGTCGACGATCATCAGATTCTCCGCCCGGTCCTTGGTGCTGGCGGCCAGGGCGTCGCGGATGACGGCGTCGTCGCCGCCCAGGACCGCGCGCGGCGCCGTTCCCTTCATCGGGCGGGCGGAAATGACGCCATCCGCCGATAAGTCAAAGAACAATTCCGGCGACAGGCTCAAAATCTGCCGCGCGCCGTCATCGACGAAACCGCACCACGGCGCCCTGGCGCCGCCGCGCAGCCTTTCATACAGCGCCAGCGGATCGCCGACGAAAGCGAAACGGGCACGGTAGCTGAGATTGGCCTGATAGATGTCACCCGCCGCGATCAGATCCTTCACCCTGGCGAAGCGCGCCGCATAGGCCACTTCATCCCAGTCATGGACAAGCGGCCCGGCATAGCCGCGCCCGATCGGTTGCATCGCCTCCGCAGACGCCGTGTCGAACACGCCCAGCCGGAGCAAGGGCACATTTGTCTGCAAACTGGCCTGCAACAAAGGCGCAAGTCTGGGCTCCAGCGCATACCCCAGTTCGTAACCCAGCCAACCGGCGACATGACGGCCCTGCCCCAGAGCCTCGGCGACGGCGGCCAGAGCCTGCGGCACATCTTCGGCCCTGTCGGCGCTGATGACCTGGCGCGGCGCCTGGAAGACCCGCCGCCGGCCCGGAAAATCCAGAATGACCCGCATGCAGGACTTTGTGCCTGCCGCAGCGTCAGCCTTCAACCGGCGTTTGTGGCTGCAACCCGTGTTTGCCTTGAAACTTCGCCGCCGCACCCCATTTTTGTTCTACCGGCGCCCATTTCGGGGCCGGGCGATGAGCCGCTCAAAAGGAGGGCTTGGAGAATGAATAGCCGGGCTTTCCCCAATAGCCCCTTTTTGCTCGGGTTCGAGCGGCTGGAGCGCCTGCTGGAACGCAGCCAGCGGGCCTCGGCCGAGGGCTATCCGCCCTACAATGTTGAAGAATTGCCTGGCAACAGCGCAGGCAATGAGGGCGGCTTGCGCCTGACGCTGGCCGTGGCGGGCTTCGCCCGGGATGAGCTTGCCGTGACGGTGGAGGACAACCAGCTGGTCGTCCGCGGCAAACAGCTTGAGACAGACGGCAAAACGTTCCTTCACCGCGGCATTGCCGCTCGGCAATTTTTGCGAAGCTTCGTGCTGGCCGACGGCATCGAAGTTTCATCTGCCGCGTTGGAAAATGGATTGCTGAAAATCGATTTGGCCCGTCCCCAGGCTGAGTCGCCGGTGCGGACGATTGAGATCAAGAGTGGAGGCCTACAATGATTACGGACAGGGAATTGGGCGCTGAGCTGGAAAAGGCCCGCATCGCCTATATCAAGCCCACGGACAGCGCGGAGGCGCATCGCCTCGGCCTGCTGCCGGAGAATATCGACCTGCCCGCCGGCATGAAGCTGTATGTCCTGCATGCCTTCGATGGCAGCGTGCTGGGCTATACCGATGCCTATGCCACCGCCTATGGCGCCGCGGTGCAGAATGAGCTCACCCCCGTGAGCGTCCATTAGGACGCGAACACAGCAAAAAAGCTGAGCGTCCACGAAAGACGCGCACCAGCGAACACGCAAAAGCCGGGAGACGAAATTCTTCCGGCTTTTGTCGCTTTTGCCTTTGGAGAGTGGCCGCTAAAGTGGGATGGGAGGAACCGGACATATGCGCATTCTCACGCTTGCCGCCGCCGGATTGTTGCTGACCCTGGGCGCCGCCTTAGGCCAGGCGCCTCCCCCACAAGCCAATCCCACCATGACCGGGCCGCAACTGCTGCTGCAGACCTCGCTGGGCGACATCACCCTGCAGCTCGACGATGTGCGGGCGCCGCAGAGCGTGGCGCATATGCTGAAACTGGTCCGTGCCGGCTTCTACAACGGCACCGCCATTTACCGGGTCCAGAAGGATTTCGTCGTGCAGATGGGCGGCTGGGGTGCCGACGGCAAAGGCCGTGGCTGGACCCCCGTCCCCGTGCCGCTGGAAGCGAGTAATGGATTGAAGAATTTCAAATTCGCGGTGGCGCTGCCGCGCGGCGACAACCCCACCGGCGCCGGACCCGACTTCTACATCAACATGCGCGACAATCTGGGGCTGGACCAGAAGCAAGGCGATACCGCCAACACCACCGGCTTCGCCGTCTTCGGCGAAGTGACCCAGGCGAGCCGTGCCGTTCTGCAGACGATCAACGACACGCCGGTGAATGGCGGCTATGGCCCCTTTGCGGCGTCGGCGCCGCTTACGCCCATCGTGATCCGCCGCATCTCGGTGGTGGGCGATCCGCCCCCTCCTCCGCCGCCGAGCAACCCGGCCATGACCGGGCCGCAACTGCTGATCGCGACCACGCTGGGCGACATTGTGGTGCAGCTCGACTCGGTGCGCGCGCCCGAAAGCGTAGCGCATATCCTGCGCATGGCGCGCATGGGCCATTATGACGGCAACACCATCTACCGCGTCGAAAAGGACTTCGTCGCCCAGATGGGAAGCTGGAACGCGCAGGGCAAGGGCAAGGGCAAGGGCAAGGGCTGGGTGCCGCGTCCGATCAAGCTGGAAGCCGCGAACGGGCTGAAGAATTTGAA
>DATFFI010000155.1:0-9205 GCA_035250225.1 Rhizomicrobium sp.
GGAAACCCCGAACTGGACCCTGAGCCAGCGTTTCCAGTACAAGATCGCCGGCTTCAATATCGGCCTGGGCGCCAAATATACCGGCCGCCGCTATGCCACCGACACCAATGATTTCCGGGTGCCGAGCTATGTGCTGGTGGATGCCGACATCACCTATGATCTGGGTGAGTTGGGCTGGGAACGCTCCTACATCAAGTTCAATGCTGCCAACCTGTTCAATGAACGGTATCTGGGCTCGATCTCCAGCCAGCGCTGCTTCGTGCCCAGAGGGCAGGCGGGCTGCACCACCTATCCCCTGTTCAGCGTGGGTTATCCCCAGACCTTCTCGGTTACCCTTCGCACCGTGTTCTGAGGCTTGGTATGATCCCCTCGAAAGGGCTGGCTGCGAGGCCAGCCTTTTTATTTGCCGCCGGAGAGCAGAATGATCCGCAACGCCACCTGTGCCCTGGTCCTTCTTGCTATGCCCACGCCGGTGCTGGCCTGGGGCGCCGATGGCCACCGCATGATCGGCGAATTGGCGCTGCAGTCGCTGCCCACGACGCTCCCGGCCTTCCTGCGCACCGCCGCAGCGGCGCGCGAGGTGGGATATCTGGCGCCCGAGGCCGACCGGATTCGCGGCGCCGGCCCGGTGCAAGACCGCGAGCGCGATCCGGCTCATTTTGTCGACGTCTATGACGATGGCTCAGTGATGGGCGGACCGCCGCTGAAATCCCTGCCGCCGACGCGCGAGGAGTTCGACACCGCGCTGCGCGCGGCCGGACAGAGCCAATATAAGGCCGGCTATCTTCCCTACGAGATGATCGGCGGCTATGAGCTGGTGCGCAAGACCATGGCGCTGTGGCGGCTGGCCGTGGCGGGCGCGCGCTTCGCGCCCACCGCCGCCGAGCGCGCCCGTTATGGCGCCGACCGGCCCCGGCGCGAGGCAAGGGTGCTGGCCGCCATCGGTCTGTGGTCGCATTTCGTGGGCGACGGCAGCCAGCCATTGCACGCCACCATCCACTATAATGGCTGGGGCGATTTTCCCAATCCGCAAGGCTTCACCACCGAACGCATCCATACGCCGTTCGAAAGCGCCTATGTCAGCACCAATCTGGCCCCGTCCATGGTGCGGGCGGCGATGCCGGCGTTGAAGGATTGCGCCTGCACCATCAACGAACGCGTCAGCGCCTATCTTGGCGCCGGCTTCGAGCAGGTCGTGCCGCTGTATACACTCGAGAAGCGGGGCGCCTTCCGGGCGGCGACGGGGGAGGGCATGCACTTTGCCACCGGCCAGCTGGCGCGGGGCGCGGCCGAATTGCGCGACCTGGTCGTGATGGCCTGGAAGGACAGCGACAATGCCATGGTGGGCTATCCGGCGGTGAAGATCACCGCGCTGGAAAGTGGCGGCGCGGCGGCCTTCAAGAGCTTCCGGGAATAGGACGTTCTCCAGGTCCGCATCTTGGCCGGCCCTTGTCCCTGGCCGCCCTTTTCCGCTAGCAATGCGGGCCGCTCAAAACAGCAAAAAAGGCCCGACAATGAAGCATGACCGCATGGCGGTTCTGACCGCGATGATGGAGCAGGGCGTGGTGCCCGTCTTCTTCCATTCCGATACCGAAGTCTGCATCAAGGTGATCCAGGCCTGTGCCAATGGCGGCGCCAAATGCGTCGAAATCACCAATCGCGGCAACTTCGCGGCCCAGACCTTCCTGGAAGCGGCACGTCATTTCGCATCCGCCGATCCCAGCGTCATCATGGGCGTGGGCTCGATCATCGATGCCCCCACCGCGGGCCTGTTCATCGCCAATGGCGCCAAATTCGTGGTCGGCCCGGGATTCAATCCCGATGTCGCCAAACTCTGCAACCGCCGCAAGATTCCCTATCATCCGGGCTGCGGCTCGGCGACCGAAATCTCGGTGGCCGAGGAATATGGCTGCGAGATCGTCAAGGTCTTTCCGGGCGGCAGTGTCGGCGGTCCCGATTTCGTCAAGAATGTCCTGGGTCCGATGCCCTGGAGCAAGATCATGCCCACCGGCGGCGTCGACACGTCCGAGGAGTCGCTGAAGAAATGGTTCGGCGCCGGCATCGTCGCCTGCGGCATCGGCTCCAACCTGATCACCAAGGAATTGCTGGCGGCCAAGGACTATGCCGGCATCGAGGCGAAGGTGCGTGACACCATCGCGCTGATCCGGAAGATCCGGGGCACGTCATGACCGACATCCTGAAAATCCGCCCCGCCGCCGATGTAAAGTGGGATTGCCTTTCCTTCGGCGAAGTTATGCTGCGCTTCGACCCCGGCTTCGGCCGGGTCCGCAATGCCCGCCAGTTCCAGGTCTGGGAAGGCGGCGGCGAATACAATGTCGCCCGCGCCATGCGCAAATGCTGGGGCAAGCGCGCCAGCGTGGTGACGGCGCTGCCGAAAAACGATCTGGGCTGGCTGGTCGAGGATTTCATCTGCCAGGGCGGGGTCGATACCTCGCATATCGTCTGGCGCGATTTCGACGGGCTGGGCCGCAACACCCGCGTCGGCCTCAATTTCACGGAAAAGGGCTTCGGCATCCGCGCCGCCCTGGGCTGTTCGGATCGCGGCCATTCCGCCGCCTCGCAGATCAAGCCGGGTGAAGTGAACTGGGAAAAGATCTTCGGCGAGGAAGGTGTGCGCTGGTTCCATACCGGCGGCATCTTCGCGGCGCTGGCGCCCAACACCTCCGACGCGGTGATCGAGGCGGTGGAAGCTGCCCGCAAGCATGGCACCATTGTGTCCTATGACCTCAATTATCGCGCGTCGCTCTGGAAATCGCAGGGCGGCAAGGCTGGGGCGCAGAAGATCAATCGCCACATCGCCCAATATGTCGATGTGATGATCGGCAATGAGGAAGATTTTACCGCCTGCCTCGGCTTCGAGGTCGAGGGGCTGGACGAGCATATCTCGGCCATCGATCCCGCCAACTTCAAGAAGATGATCCAGACGGCGGTGAAGCAGTTCCCCAACTTCAAGGTGGCTGCCACGACGCTGCGCAACGCCAGGACGGCGACTTTCAACGACTGGTCCGCCATCCTTTATGCCGGCGGTGAATTCTACCAGTCGATGATGCGCGAAAATCTGGAAATTTATGACCGGGTGGGCGGCGGCGACGGCTTCGCCTCGGGCCTGGCCTATGGCTTCCTGGAGGGCAAGGGGCCGCAGGCGGCGGTGGAATATGGCGCGGCGCACGGCGCCCTGGCCATGACCACGCCCGGCGATACCTCCATGGTCAATGTCGCGGAAGTCGAAGCGGTGATGAAGGGCAAGGGCGCGCGAGTGATCCGCTAGTGCGTCCTTTCAGCACCGGGGCGGCGCGCCAGCGCCAGCTTTTTCTAGGCGCGCTGCGCTTGCCAAGAAAAGCTAGGCGAGCCCGGGTCATTCGTTGACCCTGTCGCCGAGAATGCCCAGACTGTTCTTATGAAGAAATGGGCGTTCTCGCTTGGCCTTTTGGTTCTGGCCTCCGCCGCGCTGGCGCAGGACCAGCCCGGCCGTGAATTCCGCGAATGTCCCGAATGTCCGGAGATGGTGGGCATT
Organism: Rhizomicrobium sp.; assembly: GCA_035250225.1. Classification (GTDB taxonomy): domain Bacteria; phylum Pseudomonadota; class Alphaproteobacteria; order Micropepsales; family Micropepsaceae; genus Rhizomicrobium. Next base: position 3,536 of record DATFFI010000155.1, read on the forward strand.
CCGGCCGGCCGCTTTGTCATGGGCAGCCCGGCCAATGAAGCCGGCCGGTTCGAGGCCGAAGGGCCGCAGCGCCTCGTGTCGGTCAAGGCCTTCGCCCTTGCCAAATATCCGGTGAGCAGCCGCGAATTTCTCGCCTTCCTGCGCGCCACCGGTCATCGGCCGCCGCCCTGCAATTCGGCCCTGGGCCTGGGCTGGAAAATACCCGGCCGCGGCCTGGCCAATGCGCCGCATGACCAGGAGCCACCCGACTGGCCGGCGGTTTGCCTGGACTGGCGCGATGCCCGCGCCTACGTCGCCTGGATCAACGGATTGGCGCGCGCCGCCAATCCGCGATTGACGCGCGATCCCTATCGCCTACCCAGCGAAGCGGAATGGGAGTATGCCGCGCGCGCCGGCACCCATACCGCGCGCTGGTGGGGCAACGACATCGGCAGCAACAATGCCAACTGCAATGGCTGCGGCAGTGTCTATGACCGCAAGCTGCTGGCGCCGGTGCACGCCTTCAAGCCCAATCTCTATGGCCTTTACGGCATGCTGGGCAATGCCTGGCAATGGGTGGAGGATTGCTGGCATCCCACCTATGCCGGCGCGCCTGCCGATGGCGGCGTCTGGGCCGGCGGCGATTGCAGCCGCCATGTCCTGCGCGGCGGTTCCTGGAGCAACCTGCCGGCCTTTGTGCGCGCCGCCACCCGCAGCGCCGCGCCCAACAACAGCGACGACAGCAACGTGTTCTCGGATTATTCGAGCATGGCGGGGTTCAGGCTGGCACGCGACCTACCTTGAGGCGGCGCGAGGATCCAAGGCGATATCGACAGTTGACGATGCGGGCCAGTTTCCAGGCGGCATCCGCACGGGCGATGTCAGGATGGCGGCGTTTCGCGCGCCGATGGCCATATTTCTGAACAGCAGATCGCCGTCGAATTGCTGCCGATCCAGGATGACGACGTCGGTAATGACGCCGGCGGCATTGACGGTGACGCGCAGCAGAACCGCCCGGTCACGCCGCTGGCCGCGCGAAATATCCGGTATCCAGCGCCGCATGATCTGTGCCCGGATGAAATCGCGCAAGGAGAGACCGCCGTTGCCCGTGCCTTCGCCGGCGCCCAGATTCAGCGGGCCATTGGGCGCACGCAGTTGCGACAGCGCCTGCAGCTTGTCTCCCAATTCGTCCTCCGGCGGGGTGATGCCGTCGGGCCGGGTCCCGGCATTCGCCGCCGCCACCGCCGGGCGTGGCGCCGAACGGCCGGGCGGGGTGAGCGTCTGCTGCGGGCGGGTCACGGGGCTGAGCATCACCAGGTCGACCGGCAGCACCGGAAGCATGGGTGGCAGGATGGGGCGCGCCGTCATGTACCAGAAGGCGGCCAGCAGCAACCCCAGATGCAGGCCGGCCGACAGCATCCAGCCGGGTGGATACGGGCTCCGGTCGGCCGGTTGGAAGGGCAGGGGGCGCTCCATGCCTTATCCTAAACCGATCACCCCGGGCGATTGAACGCTGTCGTTGCCCGCCGTCGTTGCCCGTTAACCCGTCCTGGGTTATGCAACCCCTGTGAAGATCAAGCTCTACCAGAATGACCTGCCGGACGGCCTTGATTTGGGCCCGCTGGTCGCCATCGATACCGAGACGCTGGGCCTCAACCCCTTCCGCGACCGGCTCTGCCTGGCGCAGTTGTCGGGCGGCGACGGCGTCTGCCATGCTGTCCAGTTCGCCGCCGGCGCCTATGACGCTCCGAATCTCAAGCGCCTGCTGGCCGATCCCAAAGTCACCAAGCTGTTCCACTTCGCCCGGTTCGACGTCGCCATGTTCCAGCGCTATCTAGGTGTGACGGTCTCGCCGGTCTATTGCACCAAGATCGCTTCCAAGCTGGTGCGGACCTACACCGACAAGCATGGGCTGAAGGACCTGGTGCGCGAACTTCTGGGCGTCGACCTCTCCAAGGAACAGCAAAGCTCGGACTGGGGCGCGAAGGATTTGAGCGAGAAGCAGCTCTCCTATGCCGCCAACGATGTCGCCCATCTGCACGAACTGAAGAAGGCGCTGGATGCCATGCTGGCGCGCGAAGGCCGCATCCATCTGGCGCAGGCCTGTTTCGATTTCCTGCCGACTCGCGCCGCCCTCGATCTGGGCGGTTGGGAAGAGCTGGACATCTTCGCGCATTGAGAGCGACGGCCCGCGTAGCGGGTGAGCAGGTCCAGTGGACCTGCGAAAGGAGCGAGCGCCGCGAGCTTGGGCGAGCGGCCGCGGCAAACGCACTTCTCGTGGCGGGCTGTTTTCGCACTCCTCCGCGTAAATCGACCCGCCGCTGTTCGCCTTGCAGTGCCATACGGGATGGGCCTAAACTTGGCATGAAATTCGCGTTGGCGGTCCCGGAAGCTGCCATGGTTAAAAACCCTTAAGTCCTTTCAAAGGGATAGATGAAAACCCCGCAACCCATGCGCAAGGCCGTCACCAGCCCCGTCGCCAGCGCCATCGAAGGCGACCTGGCGGCCGCCCGGCGTGTCCTGGGCCTGGCCAGCGAAGCGCTGGCAAGCCTGTCTGCCGGGCTGGACGGCGCCTTCAGCAAGGCGGTGGATACGATCCTGGCCGCCAGGGGCCGGGTGATCGTGTCGGGCATGGGCAAGTCCGGCCATGTCGGGCGCAAGATCGCCGCGACGCTCTCTTCCACCGGCACGCCCGCCTATTTTGTCCATCCCGCCGAAGCCAGCCATGGCGACATGGGCGCGATCACCGGCGACGATGTGTTGCTGCTGCTGTCCAAGGGCGGCGAGACCGAAGAGCTGGCCAATCTTCTGACCTATGCCAAGCGCTTCCACATTCCGATGATCGCCATCGCGGCGAGGGGCGATTCCACCCTGGCGCGTTCCGCCGAGGTGGCGCTGCTGTTGCCGGAGGCGCCGGAAAGCTGCGTCATCGGCATGGCGCCCACCACCTCCACCACCATGATGGTGGCGCTGGGCGATGCCCTGGCGGTGGCGCTGATGGAGCGGCGCGGCTTCGACGAGGACCGCTATCGCGATTTCCATCCCGGCGGCAGCCTGGGCCGCGCCCTGATCCGGGTTTCCGACCTGATGCACAAGGGCGCGGAGATTCCGCTGGGGCCGGAAGACATGCCGATGCAGGACGTGCTGCTGGCCATGGCCTCGGGGCGCCTGGGATGTGTCGGCATTGTCGATGCGATGGGCGCGCTGGCCGGCATCGTCACCGACGGCGATGTCCGCCGCCATGCCGTTCGGGGACTTGAAGGTCGCAAGGCATCCGAGGTGATGACGCGCGACCCCAAGGTGGCGAGCCCCGACCAGCTGGCGGCCGAAGCCCTGTCGTTGATGACGGAAAAAAAGATCACGCAGCTTTTTGTGATCCAGCCTGACCGCAAGCCGGTCGGCATCCTGCACATCCATGACTGCCTGCGCGCGGGACTGGCATGATGGTGAGCGAAAGGCCCCTCCGCCCGCGCTATGACTGGTCGGCCCGCACCCGCAGCACCATCCTGGACGCGACCCGCTACACCAAATTCGTTCGGCGCATGAAGCGCATCCTGCCCATCTCCGCCTTCGCCGTGATCTTCGCGGTGCTGGCCTTCTTCTTCGTCGAGCGGGCGCCGCAGCAGCTGGCGCTCACCTATGACAAGCTGAGCGGTGAGGACGATCTCGCCATGATCAATCCCCGCCTGACCGGCGTCGACGTCAAGGGCAATCCCTTCACCATTACCGCCAGCCGCGCGGTGCAGGATCCGAAAAATGCCAGGCGCGCCACGCTGACCACACTTGAAGCCGACATGAACACCGAACAGGGCTGGGTCAACGCCAAGGCCGCCCGTGGCCTGGTCGACATGGACGCGCAGCAGCTGGAGCTGGACGGCGGCATCGATGTCTATACCGACAGCGGCTATATGCTGCGCACGGCGCGCGCCTCGGTCGATCTTCGGACCAATGTGATGCAGGGCGCCAGCCCTGTCAGCGGCCAGGGCCCCCGCGGCACCCTCAGCGCCGATACCTTCCGCTATGACCGCGACGCCGGACGCCTCACCCTGGAAGGCAATGTCCGCACCACCATTCTGCCGGAGAGTAAATGAAACACGCCGCGATCGCCGCGCTTCTGGTTCTGGCGCTTCCCGCTGCCGCGCTGGCGCAGGGCATCCTGGGCAAGCATGACACCGACAAGCCGGTGAACATCGAAGCCGACAAGTCGGAGTATGACGACAAGGCCAAGACCATCACCTATAGCGGCCGGGTCAAGGTGGTGCAGGGCGCCATCCATCTGGGCGCGGACAAGCTGACGGCCGATCAGAACAACAACAAGATACATGCCAACGGCAAGGTGGTGGTGACGTCACCCACCAGCGGCACCGTCACCGGCAACAACGGCATCTACGACCTGACCCGCAAGATCGTCACGCTTTCTGGCGATGTCGTGCTCAACAAGCCCGGCCAGGCGACGATGAAGGGTAGCCTGCTGACCGTGAACATGGTGACGGGCCAGGCCCAGCTGGGGGCCGCGCCGGTCGCCGGCACGGCCAGCACGGCGCCGGCCCAGGGCATGCCGGGCGGCCGGGTGCAGGGCGTCTTTATCCCCAAAAGCAGCAGCCAATGAGGCTTTCATCGTTCCTTAAGCACGAATGGGCATGATTTTTGCCATGACGTTCGAAGACCCCGCAAATGCCGCTGAAAGCGCCGAAAACGGCGCCGATGCCCGTTTGCGCGCCATCGAGGGCGGCAAGGGCCTGGTGGTCAAGCGCATCGGCAAGAGTTTCAACAAGCGTCCGGTGGTGCGCTCCGTCAGCCTGACCCTGAAGCGGGGCCAGGCGGTGGGCCTGCTGGGTCCCAACGGCGCCGGCAAGACCACCTGCTTCTACATGATCTCGGGCCTGATCGCCGCCGACACCGGCAGCATCGAAGTCGACGGCCATGACGTCACCCGCCTGCCCATGTATCGCCGCGCCCGCTTAGGGATCGGCTATCTGCCGCAGGAAGCCTCGATCTTTCGCGGCCTGACCGCCGAACAGAATATCCGTGCCACCGCCGAGCTGATGGAACCGGATTCCGGCCGCCTCGACGCCATGGTGGAAGAACTACTGGCCGAATTCGGCATCACCCATATCCGCAACACGCCGTCGATCGCGCTGTCGGGTGGCGAACGCCGCCGCGTCGAAATCGCCCGGGCGTTGGCGACCCATCCTTCCTACATCCTGCTGGACGAACCTTTCGCCGGCATCGATCCCATCGCGGTCGGCGAAATCCGCGACCTGGTCAAGCATCTCAAGGATCGCGGCATCGGCGTCCTGATCACCGACCATAATGTCCGCGACGCGCTCGATGTCATCGACCGCGCCTACATCCTGCATGACGGCCAGGTGCTGAAGGAAGGCACGCCGGCCGAAATCGTCAGCGACCGCGATGTGCGCCGCGTCTATCTGGGAGAGAAATTCTCCCTCTAAGCATGGCGACAGTCGGTCAAAGATTGGAAATGCGTCAGGGCCAGTCCCTGGTCATGACGCCGCAATTGCAGCAGGCCATCAAGCTGCTGCAGCTGTCGAACATCGAGCTGGCGGAATATTGCGAGCAGGAGCTGGAGCGCAATCCGATCCTGGAACGCGACGACAGCGCCGCAGCGCCGGCCGGCGAGGCGCCCGCCGCCGCGGAACGCGACGCCCCCGGCGAGCGCGCCGACGAAGC
>DATFFI010000156.1:0-35616 GCA_035250225.1 Rhizomicrobium sp.
CGCCGCCGGCGCATCCCCACGCCATTCTTCCGGGTCCGCGCGATCCGAACCTTGCTGTTTCAGAAAACGCATGCGCATTTCCCTTTTGTCCTCCGCCGCCGCGCTGGCAATCTGCGCCACCACGCCTGCTTTCGCGCAGGCCATCGGCAGCGGCCTTCAGCCCGAATATGTCATCGTCAATGCCGAGCGTGAGGCGGCCGATCCGGGCCGCGCCGACACCAGGGTGACGGCCGCCAGGGCGCGCGAGCAGATCAACACCGTCAATACCGAGGATATGCTGAAATATGCGCCCTCGCTGCTGGTGCGCAAACGCCATTACGGCGACACGCATGATCCGGTCGCGACCCGCACCTCGGGCGTCGGCGCCTCGGCCCGTAACCTGATCTTTGTCGATGGCATCATGATCAGCGCCCCCATCGGCAACAACAATACCAGCGCCACGCCCCATTTCGGCGTCGCGGCACCGCATGACATCAGCCGCATCGATGTTCTCTATGGGCCTTTCGCGGCGCGCTATGCCGGCAATTCGATGGGCGCCACCATCAACATCACCACGCGCATGCCCGAGAAATTCGAGCTTTATGCCGGCGCCACCGGCGCGGTGCAGCAATTCGCGCAATATGGCTCGGATATGACGGTGGGCACGCTGCAGATCGCCGGCGGCATCGGCGACCGCCGGGGCGGTTTCTCCTGGCGGCTGTCGGCCAATCATCTCGATTCTGTCGGCCATCCCCTGGTCTATGCCACGCTGGCGCGTCCGGCCGGCCCCAGCGCCGCCGGGACCGTGCTGACGGGCGCGTTCAACGACCGGAACCGCACCGGCAGTCCCATTGTGGTGGTGGGCGCCGGCGGCATCGAAAGCCAGATGCAGGATACGGTCTCGCTGAAGCTCGCCTATGACTTCGACGACGGCAGCAGGCTGAGCTACCTCGCCAGTGTCTTCCATCAGGATAATGATTCGGACGTCGCCAGCTATTTGCGCAACGCCGCGGGCGCCGTGGTCTATGGCGGCAACAGCAACATCGATGGCTACAATTACAATATCGCCGCCGGCACCTTCTCCAACAGCACTTACAACACCCAGCAGACCAAGCTGGCCCAGGGACTGTCGCTGCAATCCTCCCGGGACGGCGATTTCGCCTGGGAGCTTCTGGTCAGCCGCTTCGACTATCTCACCGACAAGCAGCGCATGCCGACAGCGTCGCTGCCCGCCGCCTTCACCGGCGGCGCCGGCACGGTCAACCGCCTGAACGGCACCGGCTGGACGACGTTCGACGCCGGCATTCTGTGGCGCGGCTGGGAAGGCCATGAACTCAGCGCGGGGCTCCACCGCGATGTCGAGAGTTTCAGCCAGATCCGGCGCGGCCTGGCCGACTGGACCCGGAGCGCGCCGGGCGCGGTGGTCAATTCCGCGCGGGGCCGCACCGCCACCAACGCGGTCTGGGCGCAGGACATCTGGTCGATCACCGACAAGGTGAAACTGGCGCTGGGCGGCCGCTATGAGGACTGGCGCGCCTATGACGGCAACAATTTCTCCGCGGCGCCTGCGCTGAACACGAACCAGCCGGAAATCTCCGCCCGCACCTTCTCGCCCAAGGCATCCCTGGCCTGGGCCGCCGGCGAAAGCTGGCGGTTCACCGCCTCCTTCGGCATGGCCTATCGCATGCCGACCGTGACCGAACTCTACCAGGCCATCACCACCGGCACGACGCTGACGGTGCCGAACCCCCATCTCAAGCCCGAGCAAGGCACGGATTATGAACTGGCGGCGGAACGGCGCGATGACGGCGGCATGGTGCGGCTTTCCCTTTTTCAACAGGACATCGGCGACGCCCTGATCTCGCAATCGGCGCCCCTGGTGGCCGGTTCGACCACTTTGTTCAGCTATGTGCAGAATGTAACCCAAGTGCGGGTGCGCGGCTTCGAGCTGGTGGCCAGCCGGCGTGACGTGCTGCTCATGGGCCTGGAACTGCAGGGCAGCGTCACCTATGCCGAAGGCCGCGTGCTCGACAACCCGGTCTTTCCGGCTTCGGTGGGAAAATTCCTGCCGCAAATCCCGGCATGGCGGGCCAATGCACTGGCGACCTGGCGGCCGGACGAAGACTGGTCCATAAGCTTGGGCGCGCGCTATAGCGATCGCAGCTTCGGCACCATCGACAATAGCGACATCGTCTCGCAGACCTATCAGGGCTTTGCCGGCTACTTCGTCGTCGATGCCCGCGCGCAGTATCGTCTCGACGGGAATTGGACGATTTCCGCCGGCATCGACAATCTGGGCAACGACAAATATTTCCTCTTTCACCCTTTCCCGCAGCGCACCTTCCTGATGGAAATTCACTATGCGCAATGAAGCCAATGACGGCGCGCTTTATCGCACCCTCTGGCGCTGGCATTTCTATGCCGGCCTGTTCGTGCTGCCTTTTGTCCTGATCCTTTCGTTCACCGGCGCGGTTTATCTCTTCAAGCCGCAGATCGACCGCTGGGAAGAGCGGGCCTTCCACAATCCGGGCAGCCAGGGACTTGTCTGGGCCGACCGGCAACGCGATGCGGCGCTGGCCGCATATCCGGCTTCGCGCTTCCTCTCCTATCGCCTGCCGCAAAGCCGCGGCGATGCCGCCATGGTCCGGCTCGCCCTGGCGGACGGCGGCACGCGCGAGGTCTTTGTCTCGCCCCAGGGCCAGGTGCTGGGCGCGCTCGATACCAGGGCGCGCATTTCCAGCATCGTGTCGGTGATCCATGGCACGCTGCTCTTGGGACAATGGGGGGACTGGCTGGTCGAGCTGGCGGCGAGCTGGACCATCGTGCTGATCCTCACCGGGCTTTATCTGTGGTGGCCGCGGCCTTTCGCCTTCGCCGGCACGTTCTGGCCGCGTCTTTCCCTGAAGGGACGGCCGCTGCTGAAGGACATTCATCGCGTCACCGGCTTCTGGGTCGCGGGCTTTGTGCTGATGATGCTGGCCAGCGGCCTGCCCTGGGCGGGGGCCTGGGGCGGCGCCTTCAAATGGGTCAGGGCCGAACTTGGCCTGGTCCAGGGCGCGCAGGATTGGAAGACCGGCGCCAGGGCCGAGCATGCCGGCCATGGCGCGGTGGCGATGCCCATGCCGGCGAACCCATCAGCAGCGATCAAGAGCCTGCCGCTGGAAGCCTTTGTTTTCCTGGCGCGGGAGCAGCAGATGGCGCCGCCCGTCATCGTGGTGCCACCCGACACGCAACAGCGTTCCGGCCTGCGCAACGGGGTCGTCTGGACCGTCAAATCCGAAAGTCAGAACCGGCCGCTGGCGCGGCAGGTCACATACGATCCCGCCACCGGCATGGAAACCGGCCGCAGCGGTTTCGCCGACAAGCATGTCATCGACCGCATCGTGATGACCGGCATCGCCTGGCATGAAGGCCAGCTCTTCGGGGTGGCGAACCAGGTGATGGGCCTTCTGACCGCCATCGCCCTGATCGCCACGGCCGTCATGGGCGTGCTGATGTGGCTGAAGCGCCGTCCTGAAGGCAAGCTGGGGGCGCCGCCCGCCGTGCCGGGCGTCTCGATGCGCGGCATCGTCATCGCGATTGCGGTGATGGGACTGCTGCTGCCGCTGTTCGGCGCCTCGGTACTGCTGATCGCGCTCCTGGACCGGATAGTTGCCGCAGTTCGACGCGCGTAAAGTTCCATGGATGGGCCGCGTCTTTCCCGCTGCCGCGTGGGGCGCTAAATATCGATTCGATGATGCGGTCGGCCGGGACACCCTTTTCGCTCAAGATCAGCTGCCCCCATTGCGGCCAGGCCGGCTTTGTCGCCTGGGAAGGCGCGGGGCCGAACGATCCGGCGCCGGAAAGGCATCCGCGGCTGGTCTTCCTGTCGCGTGGCTTCCATCCTGAAAACGGGCCCGCTCGCTCTGGCGCGGCGACCATCGTCTGCGATATCTGCGACACCATCCAGGAAGAGCTGGTGCAGGGCTCGGTGCATTAACGCGCAATCCGAAAAGTGCGAAGCGGTTTTCGGGTAAATTGCGCGAGAAAACAAAAGCGCGTGTGCCGCTGCGGCCCGGCAAGCCGTGAAGCGCAAAAAAAGAGCCGGAAACTTTCGCCTCGGCTCTCTCGGAAACGACCTTGGGCACCTGCCCCGGTCAACCCGTATTCGTGATAGCGCGCATATTCTTGCAAACTGGTTTCCGCGCGACCCGGTAGAACTACCTAGCCGCCGGCATTTCCGCGATCCGGTCCCAAACGATCAACAGCTTCGGGGGCCTTACATCTTCGATGTCTGGCCTTCGACCACATTGCCGGGGTCGGGCGTCACCAGGCGGCCGGAACTGGGCATCACGGTTCGGTTCTCGTCACCCGCGAATTCGACATCGGTGTTGGTGGGCGTGACGCCGGGCTTCGGCTTCACCTGGTCGCGCAGATCATGCTTCCGGTTCTTGGCCATTTTCGTCTCCATGGGAGCTTGCCCTAGGGAGAACGTCACGGGGCGGGCTTGGTTGCGGTTCCCCTTTGCGCTATGGCGCACCAAGTCCCAGGACGAAATCGGCGATATCACCCTGCGGCGCCGCCCGGCCCAGGTCGCGCAACAGCATGTGATAGCCGTTGTCGTAGCGCTTTACGGTGGCGCGGCTGCCCAGTTCGGCAATCACCGCCAACGTCGGCCGGGCCGGGATCACCTGGTCCCTGGCGCCGTAGCTCAGAAGCAAGGGTGGCAAGGCGGGCGGCAGCCGCGCCGGGGCGGTGCGGGCCTCGTCCATCAGGTTGGTCAGGCCGAACAGCACGTCCGAACGGGTGCGCTTCTGCACCAAGGGATCGCGGCCCATCGCCCGCAACATCTCGATATTGTCGGACGGGATGATGGTGACGACGCGGGAGGCGGCGCTGTTGGACAGGACCAGCCCCGGCATCAGCCGCGCCGCCAGGAACAGGGCGACGCGATAGAGCATCGGCATGTCGCCGCGCGACCATACCGCCGGCGCCACCAGGATCGCGCCCTCGACCGCCAAGGGCTGTTCCAGCGCCGTCAGCAACACCGCCCCGCCCATGCTTTCGCCCAGCACGAACAGCGGCACTTTGGGATGCGCGGCGCGCACGGCCGCCACCGCGTCGCGCAGATCGTTGCGCAGGGTCTCCGCCCCGCCCCACAGGCCGGGATTGGGCGCGCTCCCGAAGCCGCGCTGGTCATAGGCCAGGGTGAGAATGCCGCGCCTGGCCCATTCGGCGCCGGGCATGGCGAAGGCGTTGGAATAGTCGCTCATGCCATGCAGGGCGATGATGATGGCCCTGATGTCTCCGTCCGGCGCCCAGCGCCGCAGCGGCAGGCGCAGGCCATCGCGCATCAGGAAACTCTCCGGGCCCAGGCCCGGCGCCGACGGCAGGACGCCGGGCGGCGCGGTCATGGGCGCGCAGGCGGCGAGCGTCAGCGCCAGGAGCAACGCAGCAAGGGGTTTCATTGGCGGGGAGACTAGTTGATTGCCGCTTCGTGCAGCAAATCCCAATTGTCATGGCCCACTTTGCGTGGGCCATCCAGGGCAACCAACTCGCTCGCGGCCCTTGATGGCCCGGGCAAGCCGGATCATGACATTACTCAGGCCACCGCATTCTCGCCGCGCAGCACCAGCACGGTAATAGCCAACAGGTGATCGACGACGCCGTCTTCGCCCAGGGGCAAAATCACGCTCTCGTGATAGACGAAATTGGCACCGGGCAGGTCATTGCCGACCCAGCCGCGATACCCCAGCGGCTCGCCGCTGGCCCGCACCATTTCATAGACCATGCGCAGCGACAGCCCGAATTTGGGGAAATCATCCACCAGGACCGAGAGGCGCTTGCCGGTAAAGTCGGACTGGAAGGCCCTGGTCATGTCGGCGCCGACAAAGCGATGCTCGTAATCGTCGCCGCGCGCCACCACTTCGATCAGCACGCTCTGCGCCCGCATCTGCGGCGACAGGCAGGACATCATCGAGGCGCGCGCGGGCATCGCCTTGCCCGCCTTCAGCGAACGCCAATAGGACAGGCCGGTGCGCGCCAGCTCGGCATCCAGCCGTTCCAGAGGCAGGATGTCGCCGCGGGATTCGGCGGGCAGGAAAGGATCGAAAAGTGGTCGCGACGAAAAGGCCATTGCCTGTTTTTTAGCCCAGGCCGGACCTGGCGTCATGGTGACGATTTAGTCCGGAAAGCCAGGAAAAGAGTTCCGCCGGGTATATAATTCAGATAGTTAACAAGCGGAAACGTCAATGAGCCACCCCTGTTCAAGGGGGCACGGACACGCCGGTACAAACAAGGGTGAATCCGTAAGGACCCGCCCCGAGGCTGCGCCGAGGGGCTGCGGCTACAAGGGCAGAAGGCCGATCCAGCACGCCGACAACCCGCTCGCCATCGCGCCCGACAGCAGCGCCTTCAGCGCCAGGGGCACGATCTCGTCCCGCCGCTCGGGCAGCAGCGCCCCCATGCCGGCAATCAGAATGCCGACCGAGGCGGTGTTGGCAAAGCCGCACATGGCATAGACCATGATGCGGATGCTGCGCTCGCTGAGCGTGCCCGGCGGCAAGCCAGCCATGTTGACGTAAGAGATCAGCTCATTGAGCACGATCTTGGTGCCCATCAATCCGCCCGCCGTCACGGCCTCGCCCGCCGGCACGCCATAGAGCCAGACCACCGGCGCGAACAGCACCCCCAGGATGCGTTCCAGCGTGATCGGGGCACCGCCCCAGGCCGGCAGGTAACCCAGGATGGCGTTGACCAGCGCCACCAGCGCCACCGTCACCAGCAGCATGGCGATGATCTGCAGATAGATCCTGAGGCCGTTCTCGGTGCCGTCGGCCATCGCATCCATGGTGGAGCGATATTCATGCCCGCTCTTGCCGGTATGGTCGGTGTCGGCTTTGCCCGGCACCATGATGCGGGCGATCATGATGGCGGCGGGCAGCGACATCATCGACGCCACCAGCAAATGCCCCAGCGCGTCCGGCAACACCGGCGCCAGGATGGTGGCATAGAGCACGAAAACCGTGCCGGCGATCACCGCCAGGCCGGTGGTCATCAGGATGAAGAGTTCGGTGCGGCTCATGCGCGCCAGATAGGGCCGGATCACCAGTTGGCCTTCGATATTCCCTAAGAAGACGGTCGCCGCCGCGCCCAGCCCGACCGCGCCGCCGATCCCCAGGGTGCGGCGCAGGACGAAAGCGACGCCGCCGACGATGCGGCTCAGGATGCCCCAATGCCAGAGAATGGCCGACAAGGCGCTGATCACCATCACCAGCGGCAGCACCGAAAAAGCCAGCGCCGTCAGGTTCTGCGGCTGGGTGGCGGTGAAAGGCAGCGGCCCGCCGCCGATATAGCCGAAGACAAAGCCCGAACCGGCCCGCGTCGCTTCATTCAGGGCGGTGACGACGCCATTGAGGCCGAACAGGATGTCGCGCGCGATGGGCAGCTGCAGCAGGATGACGGCCAGGAACAGTTGCAGCCCCAGGCCCGCGGCGGCGATGCGCCAGTCGAAGGCCTTGCGGTTTTCCGACACCGCCCAGGCCAGCCCGATAATGACGACAATCCCCAGCGCCGATTGGAGGTGCGGCAGAACAGAACTCATGCAACCCCCGGCGCCGATGCGCTTTCAGTGAAGCCTTTCCGGCTGGGCGGCGCAAGCGCGGTCTCTAATCTCGATGTCATGGCCCACTTCACGTGGGCCATGACATCTGGGTTTGTTGCGTCAAAAGCATGCAGGCGGCTACATTCCGAGGCATGCGGAATCACGCCTCGTGAGCGCCAAACCCTCCACCATCCTCGCCCTGGCGGGCGCGCGCGCCATCCCGCCTGTCCTGATCGTTCTCTATCATTATTGCGAGGGCCATCATTACACCGGCGTGCGGCTGCTCGATCTGGTGGCGGCGCGCGGCTATCTCTGGGTCGAATTCTTCTTCGCCCTCTCCGGCTTCATCCTCACCCATGTCTATGCCAGCCGGATCAAGGAGCTCTGGACCCGGTCCGGCTATTTCGGCTTCCTCAAATCGCGCCTGATCCGGCTTTATCCGCTGCATCTCTTCATGCTGCTGGCGCTCCTGGTGCTGATGCTCAGCGTCCGCGCCGCCGCCGATTATGGCGGCTATGTCTCGATCTATGACCGGCCGACCTATCATCCCAACATGACGCCGGAAGGCTTCTTCGCCTCGCTCTTCCTGGTGCATGGCTGGAACACGCTTTCCACCCTGACCTGGAACGGCGCCTCCTGGTTCGTCAGCGTCGAATTCGCCCTCTGCCTGCTCTTTCCGTTCTTTGTCTGGTTCCAGCATGGCCGCGCCTGGCGGGGGGTGGCGCTGGTGGCGGGGGGCGCGGCCGGGCTGGCGGCTCTGGTCTTCACCTCGGCCCATGGCCTGGACCTCACTTTCAACAAGGGCGTGCTGCGCGGGCTGGCCGATTTCGCCATCGGCGTCGGGCTGGCGCGGCTCTTCGCCGAATTCCGCCATGCCAGGATTCCGGTCTGGGTCCATTCGGTGCTGCAGATCGTGCTGGTGGCGCAGATGCTGCTGGTCTTCACCAACAGCGGCTGGTCGCACACGCCGCGCGACCTCTTCACCGCCTTTTCGATGCAGGCGCTGATCCCGGCCCTGGCCTTCGACAAGGGCGTGATCGCCGACTTCCTCAAATTTGACTGGATGCAGAGGCTGGGCGAATGGTCCTTTGGCATCTACATCGGCCAGACGTTCTGGCTGCAATATATGCGGGTGATCGAATTCCGCTTCTACCCGGCGCCGGAGACGCCGGTCTTCGGCATTGCCTTCGCCGATGTCGCTTTCTGGGCCGAACCCATTTTATTGATGGTGATCTGCACGATGTGGGGCGGGCTGCTGGCCACGAAAATCGAGACGCCGGCGGCGAAATGGCTGCGGCGGCAGCTTGACCGGCCACGCCCGGCAGCGCCAACTTCCGGCATTGCATAATCTCGCGGAGCAAGCATGATCTGGAGCGCCCTTTTCCTGGCCCTGAGCGGCATGGCCCTCTTCCTGCTCTGGCGCGACGTACAAAAGGGCGCCACCAGCATCCTGGGCTTCACCAGGCCGGTCGAACAGGCCAAATCGCCCACCAATTTCTGGCTTTCGGTCGCCATCCAGCTCTTGCTGTTCGGCTATGTCTTCGGCTCCAGCCTGTTCGAGCTTGTCGCCGCCTCCCAATCGTCCCGATAAATAATAAGCAGGTGCATCCATGACCATCTCATTCGCAGGCAAGGTCGCCATCGTCACCGGTGCCGGCGGCGGGTTGGGCCGCTGCCATGCGCTGGAACTGGCGCGGCGTGGCGCCAAGGTTGTGATCAACGATCTGGGCGGGTCGCTGGACGGCAGCGGCGGCAATTCCGAAGCGGCCGAAAGCGTCGTTGCCGAGATCAAGGCCGCCGGCGGCGAAGCCATTGCCAATGGCGCCTCGGTCTCCGATGACGCCGGCGTGGCCAACCTGGTCAAGCAGACCATGGATAGATGGGGCCGCATCGACATCCTCATCGCCAATGCCGGCATCCTGCGCGACAAGAGCTTCGGCAAGATGGAGCTGAAGGATTTCGAGGCGGTGATGGCGGTGCACCTGATGGGCACGGTCAAGCCCACCAAGGCGATCTGGCCCATCATGAAAGAACAGACTTACGGCCGCATCGTGGTCACCACCTCCTCCACCGGCCTTTACGGCAATTTCGGCCAGACCAATTACGGGGCGGCCAAGGCCTCGCTGGTCGGCTTCATGCATTCGCTCAAGCTGGAAGGCGCCAAGGACAATATCCGCGTCAACGCCATCTGCCCGGTGGCGGCCACCCGCATGACCGAAAACCTGCTGCCACCCGCCATCCAGGAGATGCTGAAACCGGAATATGTCTCCCCCGCCGTCTCCTACCTGGTGTCGGAAGACGCGCCCACCGGCCTGATCCTGACCGCCGCCGCGGGGGTCTTCGCCGTGGCGCGGCTGGAAGAGACGGACGGCGTCAATCTCGGCCACCAGGCGACGGCGGAAGACATCGCCGCCCATTTCGACCAGATCGCCGACTGGTCCACCGCCAAGGCGTTCGGCCAGGGCGGCGAGCAGAATGCGAAATTCCTGGCGAAGTTGCAGGGTGAGACGCGACGGCCGTAGGCCGGCAAATCAGTCCAGTGGACTGATTTGAGCGTCGAACGCCGCGAGCACAAGCGAGCGGCCGGACCGGCGGTGCAACCAACTCCCTATCTTTCCTCCCCCGCCCGCGGGTTTTTTTGCGCAAGCATCACTGCAAATCACTTGCTGATGAACACGCGCTGAATTCCGCAACAGGCAGAAATAATTTTTTGAGCCAAAATGACACTTGCGCGACGCCCGTGACTGGATAATGCTTCGCCTATGGACGAACTCGCGCTGAGCGTTAGGCTGGCGCGGCCTGCAGACGCCGCAGACCTTGCGCGCATCTATATCGAGTCCTGGCGCGATGCCTATGCCGGCATCCTTTCCCATTCCCTGCTCTCCGCCATGTCGCAAAAAGGCCAGGCCGCGCGCTGGCAGCAGACCATGCGCGGCCCCGGCGCGGTGCTGCTGGCGGAAGATCCGCGCCATGGCACCGTCGGCCTCGCCAGTCTCGGGCCGGCGCGCGACAAGGGCCTGGGCCTCGATGGCGAAGTCTATACGCTCTATGTCGATCCCGCCTTTCTGGGCCTGGGCGCCGGCAAGCTGTTGCTGGCGGCCTCCTTCGCGGCGCTGACGGAAAAGAAATACCGCTCCTGCGTGATCTGGTCCCACGCCCGCAACAATGCCTGCTACTTCTACGAGGCGATGGGCGGCAAGCGCGTCGGCACCCGCACCACCCGGCTGATGGGCGAAGAGACGCCGGAAATCGCCTTCGGCTGGAAGCGTCTTCTGGTCGGCGACAAGGTTCTCAAGTCCTAACCTTCGTCCTCCACCGTACCGATCCCCCGGCCGCTCGCGCTTCGCGAACTGCTCCTCACCCCCCTAAAAAGCCCGGTTTTCCGGCGTCACGCGCATGCGCCGCAACCGGCGGGCGAGACAGGGCAGACGTGGCCCTTTAGGCTCGCCCGGCATATTGAAAGCCGGTTGCGTGCGCCACGATTTCCAGGACGACATCGACGCGATTGCGTCCATTCCCTCGATCGGCACCATCCTGGAGGTGGTCTGCCGCACCACCGGCATGGGTTTTGCCGCCGTGGCGCGCGTCACCGAGGATCGCTGGGTCTGCTGCGCCGTCAAGGACGATATCGCCTTCGGCCTGGTGCCGGGCGGCGAACTCAAGGTCGAGACCACCATCTGCAATGAGATCCGCGGTCACGGCGACGCCGTCACCATTGACGAGGTGAACACGGACCCGAATTTCCGGAGCCATCCCACGCCCGCTCTGTACGGCTTCCAGAGCTATATCTCGGTGCCGATCACGCTGGCCGATGGCAGCTTCTTCGGCACGCTCTGCTCCATCGATCCCCGCCCCCATGCCGTCAACACCGTCAATGTGCTGGGCATGTACCGGCTCTTCGCCCAGCTGATCGCCCATGAGGTCGAGTTGCACCGCCAGCTCCAGGCGATGGAAAGCGAGAATGCGGCGCTGAAAGCCGTCTTCCGCGCTGGGCTGGGCCATGACATGAAGAACACGCTGGCGGCGATGCAGGCCGGGACGCGCCTTCTGGGACGCACACCGCTCAATGACCGGGCGCAGATGATCGTGCGTGAAATGGAAGCGTCGGCGGAAAGACTCTCCAAACAGATTGCCGATGCGATGAACGCCGAGCGTTCGAATTAGGCAGGGACGCGTTATGGTATCTTGGCCTTGGCGTATGTAAGTATGCCGATATGCGCCAGGAACAGCGCCAGTGCCACTGCGGCCGTCATCGGCGCGGGCGCCAATAAAAGCACCATCGCCACCGCCAGCGTCAGCCTTGCCGCCCATTGCAGCGCCGGCACGCCCTGCGCGAGCCAGAACCACCGCATTCCGCGCCCGGGAAAGTAGCGCCCGATCAGCATGGCGCTGGAAAATAACAGCGCCAGCGGCAGCAGAAGACGGGTCACGATCAGCATGGGGGGAAGGTTACAGGATTCTCGATTCGGCTTCACTTGCCTTTGTTGTCATGCCCGCGAAAGCGGGCATCCAGTGCGTCGTCCGCACGCTGTCGCTACGGACCTGCGGACGCAAAAGCCTCTTGCTCGCGGACGCTCGCATGACTGGATTCCCGCTTTCGCGGGAATGACAAGGCTACAAATCCTTCGGCCGGACAAAATCGATCAGCCTGCCGCTCGCCGGTGACAGCTTCGCCCATTTGTCGATCTCGAAATCCAGCACCGCCAGCGCCGCGGTGGGGAATTTCTCCTCCAGCAGGTCGTGGAAATCCCGCTCCGCCGGCCGGACCGCATCGCGCGCCAGCATCGACGCCGCCTGTTCCAGACCCGGATTGTGCCCAACCAGCATCAGCACATTGTCGCCCGCGTCGGCGTCCTGCGCCAGGGCGATGATCTTGCCCGCCGGCGCCAGATAGAGCGATCCCAGCCATTCCACCGGCAGCGTATATTCGCGCAACAACGGCTCCACGGTCTGGCGCGTGCGCACCGAAGTCGAACAGAGGATGCGGCTGGGGGCATAGCCCTTGCGCTTGATGGTGCGCGTCAGGGCGGCGGCGTCGGAAACGCCGCGCGGCGTCAGGGCGCGGTCATGGTCATCCAGCTCGGGACCGCCCGGCTCGGCTTTGGCGTGACGAAACAAAAGAAGTCTTTTCAAGTGACCCCCTCCGCCCTTCGCACGCCCCCTGCGCGCGAAGCGCGCAAGAAGAAGAGGGGGCCGCAAGCGGCCTGCGTGCTACGGGCACCTCCCCCTCCCTGGCGCTTCGCGCCGAGGGGGAGGCCGGGCCTCAGTTTTCGTATAACAATGCCTTGCTTCACATGCACCACATGCAAGGGAGGAGTGCACCAACCCTAGGCGCTTGACCCGGCTCCCCGCAAGCGCCACAAAACACACGGTTTTTCCGGAATTAAGCCCAAGGCAGCAGATGGCGACCAACAAAAAGCCCGGCAAATGGAAGAAGCGGACCCTGGCGGTGCGCGGCGGCACCATGCGCTCGCCCTTCCAGGAGACCAGCGAAGCCCTCTTCCTCACCTCGGGCTATGCCTATGACGAGGCCGAGGAAGCCGAAGCTCGCTTCAAGGGCGAAAGCGCCGGCTTCCAATATTCCCGCTTCGGCAATCCCACCGTCGCGATGTTCGAGGCCCGCATGGCGCAGCTGGAAGGCGCGCCGGCGGCACGCGCCACCGCCACCGGCATGGCGGCGGTGGCGGCCTCGATGCTCTGCTATCTCAGGTGCGGCGACCATGTCGTCGCCGCCAAGGCGATGTTCGGCTCCTGCCGCTATGTCATCGAATCCGTGCTCAGCCGCTTCGGCATCAGCCACACACTGGTCGATGGCGAAGACCCGCTTGCCTGGGAAAAGGCCGTGACGAAGAACACCAAGATGTTCTTCCTGGAAACGCCGTCCAATCCCGTCCTCACCATTGTCGACCTGAAGGCCGTCTCAAAGATCGCCGACGCCCATGGCATCCTGGTGGTGGTGGACAACGCCATGGCCAGCCCGGCGCTGCAGCGGCCGATGGAGTTCGGCGCCCATATCGTCGCCTATTCCTCGACCAAATATATCGACGGCCAGGGCCGCGCCCTGGGCGGCGTGGTGCTGGCGCCGACCGATTTCGTCGACACCCATTTGCAGCCCTTCATCCGCAACACCGGCCCCTCGATCAGCCCCTTCAATGCCTGGGTGCATCTGAAGAGCCTGGAGACGCTGGATTTGCGCATGAAGGCCCATTGCGAAGCAGCGCTGAAGGTCGCCGATTTCCTTTCCGTCCAGAAAAAAGTGACGAAGGTGCATTACCCCTTCCTCCCCAGCCACCCGCAGCACAATCTGGCACGCGCCCAGATGGATGGCGGCGGCGGCGTGGTGACCTTCGAGGTCACGGGCGGCAAGGCGGCGGCGTTCAAGCTGGCCAATGCGCTGGGACTGATCGACATCTCCAACAATTTCGGCGACGTCAAAAGCCTGCTGACCCATCCCGAAACCACCACCCACCAGAAGCTGACGCCGGAAGCGCGCGCCGCGCTGGGGATCGGTTCGGGACTCTTGCGCCTTTCGGTCGGCCTGGAAGACGCCGAAGACATCTGCGACGACCTCGCCCAGGCGCTGAAGGTCGCGTAACCCTTACATCGCGACACGAAGGTGGCCGCGTCATGTTCGTTCGCTTTGTCATCAAGGATCTGGATTCCGGGTCCGGACGGCGTCAGGGCCTGTTCCAGGCAGCCGCGGACCTGAAGGACTCCGGCCGCCTGACGGGAGCGGATCAGCAGCAACTCGAATCTGTCTGGAACTGGTTCAAAGAAAATCTCGAAAAGCCCACGCGGTTGGCCGTCTCTGCCCGCCCGCACAGCAAGGCACAGGCCATCAGCTGGTATCGTGATACGGCGACCGCGCATATCGCCAGGATGCGGGAAATGCAGGATGTGCTGGAGCGCTATGGCGTGACGGTCCAGATGATCAAGGCGAAACGGCTGGGATACATCCTCTATGAGGATGAATTTCAGGTCGCCGCCTATCCCTTTAGCGATACGCCCACCTAGGAGCCGCCATGTCCGAACACAAGGTCACGCTGAAATGGTTCAAGGGCGATGTGCCCTTCACCTATGACACCTATCCGCGCAATCACACCATTGCGTTCAAGGACGGCGCACCGCAGATCTTCTCCGCCTCGCCCGCCTATCTGGGCGACCCGTCAAAGGGCGATCCGGAAGACATGCTGGTGGCGGCGCTCTCCTCCTGTCACATGCTGAGCTTCCTCGCCATCGCCGCCAAAAAGCGCATCACCGTCGAAGCCTATGACGATGACGCGGTGGGGACGCTGGAAAAGGAAGACGGCAAGCTCTGGCTGACCCGCGTGGTGCTGCGCCCCAAGGTGCGCTGCGACGCCGACGCCGCGACGCTGGACCAGATTCACCATCGGGCGCACGAGGCCTGCTTCATCGCCAATTCGGTGAAAACGGAAGTGACGGTCGAGCCCAGATAAATAACCTGTCATGCCCGCGAGTTCATAGCGACAGCGTATGAACGGGCATCCAGTGCGCCGTCCGCGCGCTGTCGCTACGGACCTGCGGGCGCGGAAGACTTTATGCTCGCGGACGCTCGCAAAGCTGGATTCCCGCGTTCGCGGGAATGACAATTAGGGCCCTGAAATCCCGCCGAAATTTCCGCCGCGGAACCTTCCCGGAACCACCGTTAGTCATATTCACAACCGCAGCCCTGCTGCGCCCAAACGTCGCTTGCGCGGGAAAAAGCGCCGCCCGATACTGCCCGCCCATGAGCGCGCGTCCCCATATCGGATCCTATTGCAGCCCCGCCGACGGCGGCGACTTCCGCTATGAGCGCGAGACCCGCCAGATCCGCGTCGCGGTGAAGCCGGCCTATCTCGACGACCAGTCCGATCCGGATTGCGACCGTTATGTCTGGTCCTACACCGTGACGATCGAGAATAACGGCGAAGAGCCGGTACAGCTGATGTCGCGCTACTGGAACATCACCGACGGCGCCGGCCGGATGCAGGAAGTCCGCGGTCCCGGCGTGGTCGGGGCGCAACCGGTGATCGCGCCGGGCGAGGCCTTCGAATACACCTCCGGCTGCCCGCTGGAGACCGCCTCCGGCTACATGGTCGGCCGCTACCAGATGGTCAAAGTCGCTTCGGGCGAGAGCTTCGAGGCCGATATCCCGCCCTTCCTGCTGGAAAGCCCCTACGAACGGCGGCAAATCCACTAAGCCCCTGTCCGTGGCGCGGTTGAAACACCCCGCCCGGCAGGCGAAACTGTCCCATGACCAGACCCACCCGTGAGGAAGCCGAAAAGGCCGTGCATACGCTGTTGCGCTGGGCCGGCGATGACCCGACGCGCGAAGGGCTGGCGGACACCCCTGCCCGCGTCGCACGCGCCTTCGAGGACTGGTTCAGCGGCTACGCCCAGGACCCCGAGGAATATCTCACCCGCACCTTCGAGGAGATCGAAGGCTATGACGACATGGTGATCCTGAAAGACATCCGCTTCGAAAGCCATTGCGAGCATCACCTCGCCCCCATCATCGGCCGCGCCCATGTCGGTTACCTGCCGACCCGCCGGGTGGTCGGCATCTCCAAGCTGGCGCGGGTGGTGGAAGCCTTTGCCCGCCGGCTGCAGGTGCAGGAGAAGATGAACGCCCAGATCGCCCATTGCATCCAGAAAGTGCTGGAGCCCAAGGGCGTGGCGGTGGTGATCGAGGCGGCGCATCAATGCATGACCACCCGCGGCGTGCACAAGACCGGCGTCACCATGGTGACCTCGTCCATGCTGGGCGCCTTCCGCCAAAATTCCGACACCCGCCGCGAATTCCTCGCCGCCATCGGCAATCCGGCCAGCCGGGACGATCGATAAATGCCCCGTGCCGCGCTCGACCTGGTGAAGGCGCTGATCGCGTTCGACACCACCAGCCGCGGCTCCAATCTGGCGCTGATCGATTTTGCGCAAGGGATCATCGAAAAGGCCGGCGGCCGCTGCCGCCGCACCTTCGACGCCACCGGCAGGAAGGCCAATCTCTTTGCCACCTTCGGGCCCGCCCCCGAAAATGGAAAAGAGCGTGACGGCGGCATCGTCCTGTCCGGCCATACCGACGTGGTGCCGGTGGACGGCCAGAAATGGTCCAGCGATCCCTTCGCGCCGGAGGTGCGCGACGGGCTGCTCTATGGCCGCGGCGCCTCCGACATGAAGGGCTTTGTCGGGGTGGCGCTGTCGCTGGCGGCCGAAATCGGCAAGGCCAGGCTGAAACGCCCGATCCATTTCGCGTTCTCGTATGACGAGGAAATCGGCTGTGTCGGCGTCACCGGCCTGCTGGACGATCTGAAAAAGGAAAACATCAAGCCGGCCCTCGCCATCATCGGCGAACCGACCCTGATGAAGATTGTCGGCGCCCATAAGGGCGGCGCCAAGCTGGTCACCCACGCTTGCGGCCGTGAAGGCCATTCCAGCGCCCCGCACAAGGGCGCCAATGCGGTGATGATGGCGGGCGAGTTCGTGGCGATGCTGGACAGCGTCTGCCAGGAACTGGGCCAGGAGCCCGACGACCGCTTCGATCCGCCGCAATCGACGGTGCAGGCCACCGTGATCGGCGGCGGCACGGCGGTGAACATCCTGGCGCGTGACGCCGAAGTGACCTGGGAATATCGCTGCCTGCCCGACCGCGACCCGCAAATAATCCTGGATCGCGTCGAACAGCGCGCCGCCAGCGAAATCCTGCCCAAATACCGCGCCCGCGCCGCCGAAGCCGATTTTTGCACCAGCAAGCACGCGGTCTATCCCGGCCTGAAGATGGACGTAGAATCCCCTGCCGTGGCCCTGGCGCGCGAACTCACCGGCGCCAACCAGGTCGAAGCGGTCTCTTACGGCACCGAAGCCGGACACTTCCAGTCCTACGGCATTCCAGCGGTCATCTGCGGCCCCGGCTCGATCGAACAGGCGCACAGGGCCGACGAGTTCGTGGCGCTGAGCGAACTGGCGGCGTGTGAAAGCTTTTTGCGGAAGGTTATCGCGAAAGCGTCAACCTAACGGTGTCATTCCCGCGAAAGCGGGAATCCAGCCAAGCGAGCGTCCGCGAGCGAAGAGAGTCTTTCGCGAGCATGACAAGAACGCTTCCCAACCCCATCCCGCCCCGGCATAACCGCGCCATGGCATGGCATGACGTCATCATCATCGGGGCGGGTGCGGCGGGCATGATGTGCGCCGCTGCGGCCGGACGGCACGGCCGCAATGTGCTGGTGCTGGAGGCCGCCAAAGCGCCGGGCGAGAAGATCCGGATTTCCGGCGGCGGCCGCTGCAACTTCACCAACCGTCACGCCACCCCGGCGCAGTTTTTTTCCGCCAATCCCCATTTCTGCATTTCCGCGCTCAGCCGTTACAGTCCCCAGGATTTCATCGCCCTGGTGACACGCCATCGCATCGCCTGGCATGAAAAGACCCTGGGCCAGCTTTTCTGCGACGGTTCGGCGACCCAGATCGTCGCCATGCTGCTGGACGAGATGCAACAGGCGAAGGCCGCGCTGCGTCTGGGCGTTACGGTCACCAGCGTTGAAAAAACAGAAAAAGGCTTTTCCCTGCAATTGTCGTCCGGCGACAGGCTGGAATGCGCCGCCCTGGTGGTGGCGACGGGCGGGCTCTCGATCCCCAAAATGGGCGCCAGCGATTTCGGTTACCGACTGGCGAAACAGTTCGGCCTGCGGGTGACACAGACCCGCCCTGGCCTGGTGCCGCTGACCTTCGACGGCGTCCTGCTGGAAAAACTGGCGCCGCTGGCCGGCGTCGCGGCGCCGTCGCGCGTCCGCTGCGGCAAGACCGCGTTCGAGGAAGCGCTGCTCTTCACCCATCGCGGCCTCAGCGGTCCGGCCATCCTGCAAATCTCGTCTTGTTGGCGCGAAGGCCTGGAAATCGCCATCGATCTGTTGCCGGGCGCCGACGCCTTCGAGGCCTTGACGACGGCGCGGCAGCAGAACGGCCGGCAAGCGGCGCATACGTTCCTGGCGACGCTGCTGCCCCGCCGCCTCGCCCAGGCGATTGCCGACACGCCGGCCTATCAAGGCACCCTGGGCGATCTGTCCGGCGAGAAATTGCGCGCACTGGCGGCGGCCGTGAATGACTGGCGCCTCACCCCCACCGGCACCGAAGGCTATCGCACCGCCGAAGTCACGCTGGGCGGCATCGATACGCGCGACCTGGAGTCCAAAACCCTGCAGGCCAGGGCGGTGCCGGGCCTCTATTTCATCGGCGAGGTGGTCGATGTCACCGGCTGGCTGGGCGGCTACAATTTCCAATGGGCCTGGGCCTCCGGCTGGTGCGCCGGCGAGGTCGCCTAGGTAGGTTAGGCCAGCATCTCGTCTGTGATCTCGTGCACCTTGCCGCAGAATTCGCACGAAGCTCTGATGATCCCATCGGGATCGGCCAGGCCGGCGCGCTCTTCCGCCGAATAGCCTTTCAGGATGACGGCGATCCGCGCCCCGTCGCAATCGCAGCGGAAGGCGATGGGCTCGGCCGGATGCACCCGCACCTCATCCTCATGGAACAGCCGCCACAACAGGGTCTCGGGCGCCAGCGCGGTATCGACCAGTTCCAGATCCTCGGCGGTCTTCATCAGGATGGAAAGCCGCTCCCAATCCTCGCCCATGTTCTTCGCATCCGGCATCGATTGCAGCATCAGCCCGCCGGCGCGCCAGTGTGGCGCCTTGTCGCCCGCCACGAACAAGGGCGCCGCCGCCAGCCGCATGGCGGTGGGCAATTGCTCCGACTGGGTGAAATAAGTTTCGGCCGAGGCCGCCAGGCCTTCGGGCGAAAGCTCGACAATGCCCTGATAGGTGTTGCCGCCGACCCGCGGCTCGATGGTGATGGCCAGCGCGCCCTGCCCCGCCAGCGCGGCGAAAGTCTTTTCGGTGCGGGCGGCGAAACGCGCCGCATCCAGGCGGCCGAAGGCGCGCACGCCGCGCGGCTTCTCCGCATCCGCGCCATAGTAGTCCACCGTCACCAGATCGAGCGGCCCGTCCGACTTGGTCTGCAGCGTCAGCCGCCCGTCCAGCTTGAGGGCGGAACCCAATATGGCCGACAGCGCCAGCGCCTCACCGGCCACGCGGGCCGCCTCTTCCGGCAGGGCGTGATGCGACAAGGCACGGCCGGACGAGGCATCCAGCCGCACCAGGCGGCCACGCACACCGGCCTTCGGCAGATCGAAGGGCAGGACAAAATCGCTATAGCTCTGGGACATCAGGCCAATATGGCGATTGCGGGAATTACGACAACGCCCAGGCCAGAATGGCCTTCTGGGCATGCAGGCGATTTTCCGCCTCGTCCCACACCACACTCTGCGGGCCGTCGATCACCGCGTCGGTGACCTCGTCGCCGCGATGGGCGGGCAGGCAATGCAGGAAGATGGCGTCCTTGCTGGCCAGGCCCATCAGCTGCTCATTGACCTGATAGGGCTTGAGCAGCGTGCGCCGCTTGGTGGCGTTGTCGTCGCCCATCGAGACCCAGGTGTCGGTGACGACGCAGTCCGCGTCCTTCACCGCGGCTTCCGGATCGGTGCCGAAGCGCACCAGCTCGCTGCCGCGCGCCCAGTCCAGCACTTCCGGATCGACCGGAAATTCGCGCGGCGACGCGACATCCAGCCTGAAACCGAACTTCACCGCCGCATGGATCAGCGAGGTCAGCACATTGTTGCCGTCGCCGGTCCAGGCGACCTTGGCGCCCTTGATCGGGCCGCGATGCTCCTCGAAGGTCAGCACGTCCGCCATGATCTGGCAGGGATGGGACCATTTGGTCAGGCCATTGATCACCGGAATGGAGGAATTGTGCGCCAGCTCTTCCACCATCTCATGGTCCAGCAGGCGGATCATGATGGCATCGACATAGCGCGAGATCACCTTGGCTGTGTCGGCGATGGTTTCCTCGCGCGCCAACTGCATCTCGCTGCCGGTCAGCATCAGGGTCGAACCACCCAGCTGCCGCGCCGCCATGTCGAAGGAAATGCGGGTGCGGGTGGATTGCTTGTCGAAGATCATCGCCAGGGTGCGGCCGGTCAGCGGCTGGTCGTCATCGGGCATGCCCTTGGGGCGCGAAATCCCGCGCCGCGTCTTGCGCGCCTTGGCGTCCTCGATGATGGCGCGCAGCGTGCCGCTGTCGTGATCCGACAGATCCAGGAAATGCCGCGTGGCGTTCATTTTGACCGGGGCATTCATTGTGCTGCCACTTTCTGCTTTGCGATCCCCATGGCGGCCTTTTCCAGCATCGCCATGGCTTCGCGCACCTCCGCCTCGCTGACATTCAGGGGCGGCAGGATACGCACAACATTCTCGCCGGCGCCGATGGTCAGAAGACCTTCAGCCCGCGCGGCATTGATGAAATCGCCCGACGGGGTCTTGAGCTTGAGGCCCAGAAGCAGCCCCTGGCCGCGCAATTCCTCGAACACATCCGGATGCGCCGACACCAGCCCGGCCAGCTGCTGGCGCAGATAGCTGGAGACTTGGTTGACGTGATCCAGGAAGCCCGGTTCCAGCATCATGGCGACGGCTTCATTGCCCACCGCCATGCCCAAGGGATTGCCGCCATAGGTCGAACCATGCGTGCCGGCGGTCATGCCCTTGGCGGCGTCGGCCGTGGCCAGCACCGCGCCGATGGGAAAGCCGCCGCCGATGCCCTTGGCCGCGGCCAGGATATCGGGCGTCACGCCCACCCATTCATGGGCGAAGAATTTGCCGGTACGGCCGGCACCGCACTGGATCTCGTCAAAGATCAGGAGGATGCCGTTGTCATCGGCGAGCTGGCGCAGGGCGCGCAGGAATTCCGGCGTCGCGCTGCGCATGCCGCCCTCGCCCTGGATCGGCTCGATCAGCAGCGCCGCGGTTTCATGCGTGATCGCGGCCCTGGTGGCGGCCAGATCGTTCAGCGCCACCTGGTGAAAGCCTTCCAGCTTGGGGCCGAAGCCTTCGAGATATTTCGGATTGCCGCCGGCCGAGATCGCGCCCAGCGAGCGGCCATGGAAGGCGCCCTCAAACGTCACGAAGTGGAAGCGTTCGGGATTGCCGTTCACGAAATGGAAACGCCGCGCCATTTTGAGCGCGAGCTCGATCGCCTCGGTGCCCGAATTGGTGAAGAACACCGTGTCGGCGAAGCTGTTCGCCACCAGTTTGCCCGCCAGGCTTTCCTGCCCCGGCACCCGGTAGAGGTTGGAGGTGTGCCAGACCTTGGCCGCCTGTTCGGTCAGCGCCTTGATCAGGCGGGGATTGGCATGGCCGAAGGCATTGACCGCCACGCCCGAACCGAAATCCAGGTATCGCTTCCCATCCTCGGCGAACAGCCAGGAACCTTCGCCACGGACGAACGCGACATCCGCCCGGTTATAGGTGGGAAGAACGGCGGGAAACAAAGCGGCCTCCTCGGGGTGGAAGTGGGAAAGAACAGGGTGGTCCCCGGAAAGCGGGGAGTTATCTGCCTTTGCCATGGCCCGCACAAGGTTTTGAGACAGAAGACCATTCTCCACAGATGGTCTTTCACCCATGCCGCCGGCGCATGGCCCTAAAACCCCACAGCGCCTAAGCCTTTGCGGTAATTACCAACTTGGTGGAATCGGCGGAAAAGGCGGCAAAAACCCGCGGAACGCGGGGAACTGTGCGGAACCGGCCGGTGTTTCCAGCGTCAGGTGAGCGACGATGCAGGAATTCCAGATCCATCTCTTCGACCAGGCCGGCCAGCCGATCCAGGTGATCCCGGCCCTGGCCGAGACCGAGACCATCGCCCTGGTCCGGGCCGCCCATCTGGCCAGTGAGACCGGGGCGGCGGACTTCGCGGTCGAGCCCTTCCACAGGTCCTACCCGCTCCGCGCTCGTCTGTAGGCCGGCGGTCGCTCGCCCCGGTTCGCCAGGACCAGCTTTTCCAATTCGCTTCGCTCATAAGAAAAGCCAGGTCCGCGCGGCTCTGACGCTACTTGCTGTCTCTGCCCTGTGCCTGCTGTTGCGGCTGCTGCTGGGTCATGTCCCAGCGCCCGGAGCCGCGCAGGCCCAGCTCTTCGATCTGCCGCGCCATCTGGATGTAGGACGCCGCCATCCGGGTCAGGGTTCCCCGGCTGTCCGGGTCGCGCGCCCGCTCGGCATCGGCCAGGATTTCCCTGGCTTTCCTGCGCAATTGCTCCGGACTTTTCTCACTCATGGCTGGGCTCACGCACGGCTGGGCTCACTCTCCAAAAACACACCCCAACCAGTCCCAACGTACAAAGATAGCTCCGGTTCCGGCCTCGCTATCCCGCATAGGAAGGGGAGGCGTCGCCAGCACGCACCTTCATCGCGGGATGTAGCCCTGCGTTCCGACCGCACCCTCCAATGCCCGAATTGCGGCCAGGACGGTTTTGCCGCCTGGGAAGACGATGGCGCGGGCGGCCCCGCCGGCTCGTCCATGTCTCAAAGGGCTCTCATCAGGAGGTCGGCCGCACCAGAAGCGCTGCGCCATTGGTGGTGTGCGACGCGTGCGATCAGATCCTGGAGGTCTGAGACTTCTTCTTCGCCGCCTTCTTGGGCTGCGGCGGCGGTTCGGCCGCTTCCTTGGCCAAGCGCAGCGCCCGCAGCTTCGCCGTCTTGGCGTCGGTGTCAGCGCGTTCCTTGGCGATCAGGTCCCAGACCAGCTTGTCGCGCTGTTCGGAGGCGGAAAAAGTGCGGGGCGGTGCCTTGTCGGACGCGGATGCCATTGGCCTGCCCTCCCCTAAGAATATGAGCGCAAGCCTATCATGCTTCGGCCAAACGGCCTACGGCGCCTGAAGGCCCCGGACTGGTACTGTCTCAGTTTGATGGGAATTTGCGCCTATAAATTATGCTGGAAAGCCAATGATTTAGGGCTTATCTTGCGGGGTGTATTTGGCTCTAGTAGGCCCAATCATGCCCCAGGACACTCTGGAAGCCTTTGTTGAGGAATCACTGCGCCGCTCACTTGAGCGCGGCTATCACCCCACTATCTTTCAGAAGATGCGACAGGACTATGGACTTGAAAGAGCAATAGAAAAGCTTGTCGAAAGTAGCGACATCCAGAGTGGCTTTGCTCGCCTGAAGGATTTAGGGCTGCTGGACTGGTCCCTCGAAGCAGCCGTCATCCGCTTTCCAGGCAGCTTTCCCGTAAAAACGCGGGAGTACGCCGGGTTTCGGCTGAGCCACGCCAAAGACCGGACGTTGAGGGGACGCATCTAATGCCCAAGGGTCCGCGCGGCGAGCACCGCCCCGCCGATGTAGTGAGCGCCGCCGTCATGGTGGGCAGGATCGCCACGGGAGAAGCATCAGATTCCACCCCGAGCGAAGCCGCTATCACCAGGGGGCGTTTGGGCGGCAATAAGGGCGGCGCAGCCCGAGCGGCAGCCCTTTCCCCCGCCGACCGGAAAAAAATTGCTCAGAAGGCTGCCCAAAAACGTTGGAGCAAGGACGATTAACGTCTGACCTGGACCTGAATTGCCGGGTTCATAATTTCCAAGACGTTGGGATACGCAGCCAACACCCGGTTATATAGATCAGGCTCCTGACGCGATGACAGGGTAACAATCAGAGCATACGAGATGTCTGTGCGCCTAGCGGCGGATTGGCCATGGGCGCGCGAATGGTGCTCGATGTCAAAAACGGGTTGATCCAGCTCGCCCGGCTTAAATTCGCATTCCTTGCGAACAATGGTTTCCCACTTGTGGGCATCCTTACGCAGCGAAATTTCGGTCGGATAGTAGTCTTTCGCCGAAAAGAAAGAAGCCGACTCGTGGACGCTCCGCGTTTTGCCTTCGCGGTTCTTCCCGGGATTGCCAGTCGTAGTGGGCCGAAAAACGATACCGAGCCCGGCTCTCGTGTAATTCATAGAGTCTTCGGGATCGATTGGCGTAAATATGCAAAACGTCGCTTTGATTGTAACCGGGTGCTTAAACGGATCGCGTGGCACTGGGACCATGAAGCGAACAAATTGGCTCGGCTCAAGCGTTCCTTGATAGACGACCGTTACCTCGCCATCCGGACAGATAACAAGATCGCTTACATCGGACGGCAACCGACCCCAGCCCACTTCACGAATCTCTTGGTCCTGTCTTTCTGAATGATGGACCATCAACGCCTTTATCGCGGCGGCGCTGAGTTGGCCGCCGAAATGGGCGCGGATGCCAATGCCAGACCTTGCGGCGTAGGGCGCAGCGTAACTGGTCCCCATTCTACCAGCGCTAAAGCCAGGCCTACGGGCATCGAGAAGCCAAAAGGGCTCATCCTCGCATCCCCCAAATGCGACAAGATCGGGCTTGATATATCCAGGACTACGGCCCGGCCCAATGGAGCTATAAGGAGCCCGAAGCCATTTTTGTTTCCGGGTCGTTGCTGCGCCCACACCCACCGCGTTCACTCCGTCCGATGACGGCTGAACGCGAGCATTTCCAGATATCCAATCATCCTCACCCGAATTGCCACACGCCGAGGTAAGGACGGTCCCGGCTGACCAAAGATGAGCATCTAAGGCGGATGTCCAAATATGCACTTCTTCATCTTCTATCGGTAGCGCGGGTCCAATGGACAGCGAAACAAATTCATACTTCCGCTGTTTCAAGACATTCAGGATGCGTTGCAATACTTGCATCAATTCGAAATCATCGCCGCGCGCGTTACGATCCAAAACGCGCCAATGGTGAACGTTGGTAAATGGAACCGATGGCGTGTTTCCCGCTTCCAGCGGCCCAAACAGCAGGGCCGAAGTCACAGCGACGCCATGCGCTTCATATGCCGGCACTGCTGCGCCAACGCCGGGCGCGTCTCGACTGGTAACCCATTTTGACAACTGCGCGTCGTCAAGCGGAATACCGCCGTCAAATATCGCTACGCTGACATCTTTGTTTAAAGCTTCTTTGTCCGGCAGCGTCACAGCAAAGCCGCCAGGAGTGCCACTTGTGCGAAGAATGCTTTCATTAAGAGACAAAGAAGGCATCTTGCGGATAACGCGGACAAAGGAATAATCGGTCAGGTCGCCCAACACATCGCTAGGGGCCCTCACGGGAAGAAAGCAAAGACCACCGACATGCAGCCGAGCGTCAAGGTCAACTTTGACGTCAAGGCTTTTTGCATAATCCCTGAAGCCCTCAATGATAAATTCGTCATCTTCAGTGTCTCCTGCATGGAGAACAACTTCCAGCGGGACAAGGTCTCTCTGTTCATCCGCGGCAATAGGTTTGAGACGAGACCGATCTAAGCTGCACACATCCAGAATTTTTCGCAGATCATTTTCGGACTCCTGACTGGAATGCCAATTGCTAAGTTGGTCGGCAAGCCTGCCAATGCGTGAACGCCTGCCCATTAAAAATAGCTCAGGCGCATTGATGACCTTCGAATCGTCCAATTGAATTTTCTTCGCTCGGCTCCCGATAGGACGAAGCGTGAAATCACGAATCAAGGATGTTGGGTAATAGCTGCGCGCCAAAAACTTGGGATGAAGCACAAAAGACAATACCGATTGATCCTCGGGACATGCCAATTCTGGCAATTCGTCAATCGCTTCTGCCGCACGTCTCCATTCAGGAACGAGACGCTTGCGCGCATCTTCGAATGTCCAAGGGAACGTAGGGGCTCTACCCGTAGATTTGAGCGAAATTGGGCGAGTCAGCCGCTGCCCGAAGCCCAACAGATAGTTAGGTCCAGCCATCCTTATTCCTCACTTTCCTTTTGTCCCATCTTCTTCATTGTGCGAAGAGTATCTCGCGCCAATCCTGTTGCTTGATTGATCTTGTGGTCCGATAGCCCTTGTTCCTGGAGTTTTTCTCCAAGAGCCTTGCGCTGCTTGAGCGGTAACGGCTCCCAGTTTGAGAGCGATTGAATAATCGCATCCTCCGTTGTCCCACCACTAACGATAATCCGCCGACGCACCTGATTTGCGAGCCGCTCTACATCGGCGAATGACTTACCTTGAAGTAACTCCTTCAAAAGTTCGCGCCAGGGGCCAAGGCCCGGCGTCAAATCGCCGAAGTAAAGATCAAGATTTTTTTCAATTTCGACTTTGCTTGGCAGCGGGAAATCAAAGACCATGTCAAAGCGCCGCCACACAGCCCTGTCGAGTAATTCGCCATGGTTTGTAGCTGCTATCAAAATCTTGTCGTGCGGCCACAAGTCGATCTCTTGGAGCAACACGGTGACTAACCGCTTCAACTCTCCCAGTTCGGTTTCGTCTCCTCGGCGCTTTGCGATGGCGTCAAACTCGTCAAGCAACAAGACAGAGGGTGTGCTTTTTGCGTAATCGAGGACGTATCTAATGTTGGCCCCCGTCCTCCCCAAATAGCTGCTGATCACAGTGGAAAGGTCTAGGGTCAATAGTGGCAAATTGAGCCGCGACGCGAGCCAGCGCGCGGACATCGTCTTGCCTACACCTGGCGGGCCGGTGAAGAGCAGAGTGCGGGTAGGCGACAAGTCATTGCTGAGTAATCGTTCGATTTGTTGACGCTCAGCGACCACCGACTCCAACGCAGCGGCAATGGGTGGAGAAAGTATGGGCTCATGACTGAGCAAAACTGGACTTTCGTGCCGCAGCAGTTGAAGCCGGGTGTCCCTATCCACAGGCACGGTTGTCGCGCCTGCATCACGAAGCGGTGATTCTGGCGTTAGGGCCGCGGACAAGAGATTGGCGAGGGCTGCTGAAAGCTCAGGGTTTTCCTCGCGACTCCGCTTAATCACCCGGCGCAAATAGGTTTCGATGTCTCGGCGCTGGCCAGAGAGGCCCAATCTCGCCAAATTGACGATGTCTTTGACTTCGTTGGTGTTTTCGTCATCCATATGTGCTATATAAGTACCTGTGCTGATTGATGAATTTGTATAGCATGGACGAAAATAATAAATCAATAAAAAATCGCCCATATGGCCTTGCGATAAGTTCCTTTCTCAAGCATAATTTCATTATGAACCGCCTGCCCCTCGAAACCCGCGTCCAAATCCTCTCCATGCTGGTGGAGGGGTCCTCCATGCGGTCGGTAAGCCGGGTGGCCGGGGTCAGTATCAACACCGTGACCAAGCTGCTGGTGGACGCCGGGACCGTCGCCGGGGCCTTCCATGACGAGAATGTCCGGAACGTGCAGGCCAAGCGGGTCCAGTGCGATGAAATCTGGTCGTTCTGCTACGCCAAGGCCAAGAACGCGCCTAAGGACATGAAGGCGGCGGGCACGGCTGGCGACGTGTGGACCTGGACCGCCATCGACAGCGACTCCAAGCTGATCGTGACTTGGCGGGTGGGCAATCGTGATGCCTATACCGGCAAGGATTTCATGGGCGATCTCGCCTTTCGCCTGAAAGAGCGCGTCCAGCTAACCACCGATGGCTTTCCGGGCTATCTGGCCGCTGTCAAAGACGCCTTTGGCACCGATGTCGATTTTGCGCAGCTTGTGAAGCAATACGCGGAATTAGGCCCCAAGACGCCCGAGAGAAAGTATAGCCCCGCCGTCTGCATCGGCGCGCACAAGGACAAGATTTGCGGCAAGCCTGACCAGCGCCATATCTCGACCTCGCACGTTGAGCGCCAGAACCTCACGATGCGCATGTCCCTGCGCCGCTTCACGCGCCTGACCAATGCCCACAGCAAGAAGGTGGAAAACCACTGCCACGCGCTGGCGCTATATTTCATGCACTACCACTGGATGCGTCCTAATCAGGCGCTCCAGGGCAAGACCCCGGCCATGGCAGCTAAGTTATCCACCGCCCCGGTCACGATGGCCGACCTTGTTGGGATGATCGACCGCGCTCAGTTGGAAGAGCGCCTAGGACTATATTCAAACTGAGACACTACCCCCGGACTCTTGTGGACAAGGGGTTGGGGTGGCCCTGCAAGCCTTGTACGGGGCAACGGCGACGGTACGATATCTTGTGGCTGGGGGAGCGAAGGACGAGTCGTCCGCGTTCCCAGCCCGCAAGAGGCGCCCTGATGGAGCTTTCGCACATGACACAGGCAAACTGGTCCGACGATCGGGTCGAACAGCTCAAGAATCTCTGGACCGAAGGTCTTTCCGCCAGCCAGATCGCGCGGGCCTTGGGCGGGGTCACCCGCAACGCCGTGATCGGCAAGGTCCATCGCCTGGGCCTGGCCGGACGCGCCAGCCCCGCCCGCGCCGACCGCCCGCGACTGCCGTCGGCGCCCAAGGCTTCGACCTTGCGCAACGCCATGCCCGCCGCCCCGGTGGTGGAGGAAGATCCGCTGCAGCTGGAAGACGGCAATTTCGCCACCGTGCTGACCATCAGCGACCGCATGTGCCGCTGGCCGATCGGCGATCCCGCCGCCACCGAATTCCATTTCTGCGGCCGCAATCCCAAATCGGGCTCGCCCTATTGCGAGGCCCATGCCCGCAAGGCCTACCAGCCGCAACAGCAGCGCCGCGAAAACAAGGGAAGAATGACGGGGTAGTCGCCAAAGACCGCTTTTAAAAAAGCTGGATTCCCGCCTCCGCGAGAATGACAATGGGGGCATGTCCGTCCATCAATTTTCCGCCCGCCTGCTGAACGGCGAAGAGGTTTCCCTGTCGCGCTGGCAGGGCCGCGTTCTTCTGATCGTCAACACCGCCAGCGCCTGCGGCTTCACCCCGCAATATGCCGGACTGGAAGACCTCTACGAACAGTTCGGCGATGACGGCCTGACCGTGCTGGGCTTTCCCTGCAACCAGTTCGGCGGCCAGGAGCCGGGCACGAGCCACGACATTGCCGGCTTCTGCGAGACCCATTACCGCATCACCTTCCCGATCTTCGAGAAGATCGACGTCAACGGCCCGGGCGCCCATCCGCTGTTCCAGTATCTCAAGAAGGAAAAAAGCGGCCTTCTGGGTACCCAGAACATCAAATGGAATTTCACCAAATTCCTGGTCGACCGCGCGGGCCATGTGACGGCGCGCTATGCGCCCCAGACCAAGCCGGAAGAACTGGAAGAACCGATCCAAAAGCTGCTGGCTTAAGAGAAGGACGACGCGCCTGCCCGTGCCGGCGGCGCGGGGCAACGCTGCGCGCGATGGCGCGCGTGCGGGCAAGCTGGTAACCTTGCGCCTCATGGAAGGAACCCGTGCATGCGTTTGCGTTTCGGCCTTCTCGCTGTCTGCCTTTTCCATGGGGGGCTGCTGATGACGCCTCCCGCCACCGCCCAGAATGCGATGCCGCCCGCCTTTCCGGTCGGCTGGAGCGCCGAGGCCAAGGGCCTGGACGCGGTCACCAACCGCCTGCCCTTGCCCTGCGGCATCAACCGCATCCAGGGCCGCATCAAACTCAGCGCGCCGCAGCGCCGTCCCCAGATCGTGCCGGCCACCGGGTTGGACCTGATCGCCGCCGGAACGGCGGTGGAAAAAGTGATGCTGCATATCGAGGATGACGGCGCCGGCCATCCGATGCTGATGCTGAAAAAACAGGGCGGCGCCAAAGCCGACGGCATTCATCTCCCCGTCAGCGTCGCTTATGGCCGCGACATCGCATTCGCCCTCGTCTGGGACGCTGGCGGCCGCATCAGCGTCACCGCCGACGGAAAACAGGCGAGCATGATGCTAGGCACCGCACCGGCGGCGGTGGAATTCTTCGTCCAGGGCGGCAAGGGCGATGTCAGCGACGCGCGCTTCGACTGGGTCGGGCCGCCCGCGCCGGGTTGCGCGGTACCGCGCTGATAAACACAGATGTCATGGCCCGGCTTGCCCGGGCCATGACAATTTGAGTTGAAACCTACGACGCCCTGGCGGCGACGGCGCTTTCGTCGAGCGAATAACCCGCCGACCGCACCGTGCGGATCGGGTCTTCCGTCCCTTCGACATTCAGCGCCTTGCGCAACCGGCCGACATGGACATCGACGGTGCGGGCTTCGACATAGACATCCGAGCCCCAGACCGCATCCAGCAGCTGTTCGCGGGAAAAGACCCGGCCGGGATGCTGGATCAAATGATCGAGCAGCCGGTATTCGGTCGGGCCCAGATGCACTTCCTTGCCGGCACGGCGGACGCGGTGCGCGCCGCGGTCCATCTCGATATCGCCGACATGGACCACATCCTCGGCCAGGCTGGGGCGGATGCGGCGCAGCACGGCGCGCAGCCGCGCCAGGAGCTCGGTCATCGAGAAAGGCTTGGTGAGATAGTCGTCGGCGCCGGTATCCAGGCCGCGGATGCGGTCGGTTTCCTCGCCGCGGGCCGTCAGCATCAGGATGGGAACATTGCGGGTTTCCTGGCGGCCGCGCAGGCGGCGGCAGACCTCGATGCCCGACAATTGCGGCATCATCCAGTCCAGGATGATCAGATCGGGCTTTTCCTCGGCCGCGACCAGCAGGGCTTCCTCGCCGTCGCGCGCTTCCAGCACCCGGTACCCCTCGCGCTCCAGATTGTAGCGCAGCAGGGTGACCAGGGCGCTTTCATCTTCGGCGACAAGGATGGTGGGCTTGCTCATGCGTGACTCTCATAGGGAATGGAGGTCTCGCTGGTCGTGTCCGCCTTGGGGCGGGCGGCGGCAAGATGGCCGGCGCGCACCATGTGATAGACGACTTCGGCGATATTGGTGCAATGGTCGCCGCTGCGCTCGATATTCTTGGCGACGAAGAGCAGATGGGTGCAGAGCCCGATGGTGCGCGGGTC
The DNA here is from genome assembly GCA_035250225.1 of Rhizomicrobium sp. Lineage (GTDB taxonomy): Bacteria > Pseudomonadota > Alphaproteobacteria > Micropepsales > Micropepsaceae > Rhizomicrobium. The sequence goes on from DATFFI010000156.1 coordinate 31,116, forward strand.
TTCCATCATGTAGGTCAGAAGCTCGCGGAACAGGCTGTTGTAGATCTCGTCGATCTCGCCGTCGCGGCGCCAGACATTCTCGGCTTCCTCGGCATTGCGGCTGGAAAAGGAATCCAGCACCTGCTTGAGCTGGGCCTGGGCGGCGCGGCCCATGCGGGCGAGGCTCTGCGTCAGGCGGATGGGCGGTTCGCGGTTCAGCACCAGGGCGCGCTTGGCGATGTTCTTGGAGAGATCGCCGATCCGCTCCAGCTCGCCGGCAATCTTGATAGCCGCCAGCGTCTCGCGCAGATCCACCGCCATGGGCTGGCGCAGCGCCAGCAGCTTGACGGCGCGTTCCTCGATCTCGGTCTGCAGCGCATCGATGCGGCCGTCGCCGGCCACCGCGCTTTCGGCCGCCTGGCTGTCGCGGCGGGAAATGGCCTCGATGGCGGCGGCAAGCTGGGCTTCCGTCAGCCCGCCCATCTGCGCCACCAGGGTGGAGAGGGTCTGAAGCTGCTCGTCGAAGGACTTGACGGTGTGATCGCTCATATAAGACTCGCAAGACGGTGGCGGACCCGGGATAGGGGACCCGCGCCAACTCTATGCGACGATTTTATAACACTTCCGTGACAGGGACAGGTGCCTCTGATTCCACAGGCTTTTCCGGCGCTTCCGGCGGCGCCATGGCGGGCAGAGTGACGGTAAAGGTGCTGCCCTCGCCCACCACGCTGTCGATGGCGAGTCGCCCATCATGGCGGCTGACAATGTGTTTGACGATCGCCAACCCCAGGCCCGTGCCGCCGCGCTCGCGGCTGCGCTTCACATCCACCCGGTAGAAGCGTTCGGTGAGGCGCGGCAGCGCGGCGCGTGGAATCCCCTCGCCGTCATCCTTCACCGCCACCAGGGCATGCCCGTTTTCCCGGCCCAGCGTCACCGTCACCTCGCCGCCCGGGCGGCCATATTTGATGGCATTGTGGATCAGGTTCTGGAACAGCTGCACCAGTTCGTCATGGTCGCCCTTGATATCGGGCGCCTCGCCGCGGATGGTGACGGTGATGTCCTCTTCCCGCGCCAGCGGAATCAGCGCGTTCGACGCCTGCTGCACGATGGGCTCCAGCGCCTCGCGGGCTTCCGGGCGGACATGCTCATTGAGCTCGATGCGGGTGAGCGAGAGCAGATCGTCGATCAGCCTGCGCATGCGTCCGGATTCGGAGGCCATGATGCCCAGAAACTGTTCCCGCGCCGCATCGTCCTCGCGCGCCGGACCGCGCAGCGTCTCGATGAAGCCGGTCACGGCCGCCAGCGGGGTGCGCAGCTCATGGCTGGCATTGGCGACAAAGTCGGCGCGCATCTGCTCGCTGCGGCGGATGGCGGTGACATCGTGCAGCAGCAGCGCCACCAGGCCGCCATCGATCCGCGCCGCATAGGCTTCATAGTGCCGCTCCACCGGACCGGTGATGCTGAAAGCGGCATGGGCGGGTTCGCCGCTGGCCTGCGCCTCGGCGATGGCGTTGAGCGCGTCGGGATTGCGCAGCGCGCCGCTGACATGGCGTCTTTCAAGTCCCGGCCCCAGTGCCATGCGCATGTCGTGATTGACCAGCAGCACCTTCTGGTGGCCGTCCAGCAGCATCACCGGCAGCGGCAGGCGCTCGAACAGCAGGCGCGTCAAAGGCGGCAGGATCGCCAAGGGATCGTCGGACGGCGTGGAGACATTGACCACGGGCGGCTGGAAGGAAATGAAGCGGCCGATCAGCAACGCCGCCGCCGCCAGCAGGATCATCCCCCACAGCACCTGCGGCCCCAGCACGACCACCAGGGCGCCGCCGAAAATCACCCCCAGCAGGATCAGCGATGTTGGCCCGCGCAGAGAGCGGTACGATTCCATCATCCGGCCATCATAGCCCTGATTGCGACGCGTGGGTAACAGTCTGGTGCTCTTCCGCCCTGCGGCCTATAGCGTTCCCATGACAGAAACCCTGGCCTTCATCGCCATGGCCGCCGGCCTGCTGTTCACGCCCGGCCCCACCAACACGCTTTTGGCCGTAGGCGGAGCAATGGCCGGCCTGCGCCGCTCGCTCCGGTTCGTGCCGGCCGAACTGGCGGGCTATCTCCTCGCCATCCACCTGCTCGGTTTCGTCGCCGGCCCCTTTGTGCAGCAATCGCCGCAGGCCCAGACCGCGCTGCGCCTGGGCCTGGCGCTTTACCTGTTCTGGCTGGCCTTCCGGCTCTGGACGGCGCAAACCGAATTGCTGCCGCGCCAGACCGTGACCCCGGCCAAGGTCTTTCTCGTCACCCTGCTGAACCCGAAGGCGCTGGTCTTTGCTTTTGTCGTGCTGCCGCCGCTGGCAGGCGGGCAATGGTTCGCCGCCCTGCCCTGGCTGGGCGGGCTGTGTCTGATGATCGTGGCGGCCAGCCTCACCTGGATCGCACTGGGCGCCGCCATCGCCGGCGGCAGGATTGTGCATCCCCGCCTGATCCCGCGCGCCGGCGGCGCCGTGCTGGCGCTGTTCGCCGTGCTGCTGGGGCTGTCGGTGTTGAAATAATCGCACGGTCGCAGACACAAATTAAACTGTCATGGCCCGGCCTGCCCGGGCCATCCTTGAGGAGCGACCGGCGGCGCCTAGCGACAGCGTAGCGGCGCGGGCAAATCGGTCCAGTGGACCGATTTGAGCGACGAACGCCACAAGCCAAAGCGAGTGGCAGGGCCACGAACACCGGCGCTGGTTGCCCTGGATGGCCCACGTAAAGTGGGCCATGACATCTCTTTTTAATCTCCCCGGACCTTGCCCCGGTTCTTCTTCACATCACCGCGGCGTTTCTTGCCTTCCAGCCGCTGCTTCTTCGCCGATTTCGGCACCCGCGTCTTGCGCCTTATCTTGGGCGGCACCGAGGCCTTGGCGATGATGGCGTTGAGCCGGGCGCGGGCATCGGCGCGGTTCTTGTCCTGGCTGGCAAAGCGCTCGGCCCTTATCACCAGCACGCCATCCTTGTTGAGCTGGCCGCCGAACAGCAGCACCTGCCGCGCCAGCTCGGAAATGCTGGGCGAATTGCGGACATCGAAGCGCAGCTCCACCGCGGTCGAGACCTTGTTGACATTCTGGCCGCCCGGGCCCGAAGCGCGGATGAAGCGCTCGACCAGTTCGTCCTCGGGGATGGTTCTGGACATGGATTTTCATTATATCCCGAGCGCATCCCAAGCAAAGGCGGCCCGCTCTCAAGGCGGCCGAAAATCCATGGTCGTGATCATCGGCGCGCTGCGCTTCCCCCCGGGCAGTATCGCCCGGGCGCGTCCCCATCTGGAGGCCCTGGTCACCGCCACCCGGGCCAAGGATGGCTGCCTGTCCTATGACGTGGCCGAGGATTTGTTCGATCCCGGCCTGATCCGCTTTTGCGAGACCTGGCCGGACCAGGCGACGCTGGACCGTCACCTGCAGGCGCCGCACATGGTGCCCTGGCGCGCCGCGGTGGACGAACTGGGCCTGATGGGACGCGACTTTACCGTCTATGACGCCGGCAGCAGCCGGAAGCTCTGATGTCAGAAGGATTTTCGCAAGCGCGTCTCGACCGGATCGCGCCCTTCCTGCAACAGACTTACGTCGAGCCCGGCCTGATCCCCGGAGCCCAGATCCTGATCTGGCGCCGGGGCGAAATCGTCCATGACGCCGTCACCGGCCAGCGCGACCTGATCCGCAAGACCCCGCTGGAGCAGGGTACCATCCACCGCATCTATTCCATGACCAAGCCGATGACCTCGGTGGCGGCCTTGATGCTGCTGGAGGAAGGCAAGATCGCGCTGGACGATCCGGTGGCGCGCTTCATCCCGGCCTTCGCGAATTTGCAGGTCTTTGCCGGCGGCGCGCCGGGCGCCTGGAAGACGACGGCGCCCGCCCGCGCCATGACAGTGCAGGATCTGATGCGCCACACATCCGGGCTCACTTACGGCTTCCTGCAACGCACCCCGATCGATGACGAATATCGCCGCCTGGGCATTGCCGAGACCGACACGGAAGGCGGCCTGCCCGCCATGATCGAGGCGCTGGCGGGACTGCCGCTGGAATTCTCGCCCGGCACGGCGTTCAATTATTCGGTCGCGACCGATGTCCTGGGCCATATCGTGGAAATCGCCGGCGGCATGCGCCTGTCGGCGTTTTTCCACCAGCGCCTGCTGGGCCCCTTGGGCATGCGTGACACCGATTTCTTCGTGCCGGAAGGCAAGCGCGGCCGCTTTGCCGCCTGCTATCTGTCGCGCGACAACCGGCTCACCACCTGGGACGATGGGCCCAAGACCGTGCATTATGCCGGCCCGCCGAAACTGGAATCCGGCGGCGGGGGCCTCGCCGGCACGGCGGCGGATTATCTGCGCTTTGCCCGCATGCTGCTGAACCAGGGCGAGCTGGACGGCGTGCGCTACCTGTCGCCGAAAAGCATTCAATTGATGACGATGAATCACCTGCCGGGAAAGGCCGAGATCGCCGATCTGATGGCGTCGTCCGACATGTTCAGCGAGACCGGCTATCGCGGC
>DATFFI010000157.1:0-5690 GCA_035250225.1 Rhizomicrobium sp.
TTCCTCAAGACCCTGTTGCTGCCCATGGGCATCTTCTTCGTGGTGGTGGGGATGGTCACCATCGCCGGCGCCGCCAACGCGGTGAATTTCACCGATGGGCTCGATGGCCTGGCTATCGTGCCGGTGATGATCGCGGCGGCCACCTTCACCCTGATCGTCTATCTGGTCGGCAATGAGCGTTTCTCCGCCTATCTGCAGATTCCCTACGTCGCGGGCTCGGGCGAACTGGCGGTCTTCCTGGCGGCGCTGGTCGGCGCCGGGCTGGGATTCCTCTGGTACAACGCTCCGCCCGCCATGATCTTCATGGGCGATACCGGCTCGCTGCCCTTGGGTGGCGCCCTGGGCGCGGTGGCGGTGATCGCCAAGCATGAGATCGTGCTGGCAATCGTCGGCGGCCTTTTCGTGGTCGAGACCGTCTCGGTGATCGTGCAGGTGATTTCCTTCAAGCTCACGGGCAAGCGGGTCTTTCGCATGGCGCCGATCCATCACCATTACGAGCAGCTGGGCTGGACCGAACCCACCATCGTGATCCGCTTCTGGATCGTGGCGGTGGTGCTGGCGCTCCTCGGCCTTGCCACGCTGAAGCTCCGGTAGCCCGCATGATCGCCTCCCACGCCTTTGCCGGAAAGAAAGTCGCGGTGTTCGGGCTTGCCCGCACCGGGCTTTCGGCCATTGCGGCGCTGACGGCGGGCGGGGCAGAGGTGCTGGCCTGGGACGACAATTCCGCCGCCCGCGATCTGGGCGGCCAGGCCGGGGCCGAGATCGCGCCCTGGCGCGAATGGGGCTGGAGCGGCATCGCCGCGCTGATCCTCTCGCCCGGCGTGCCGCTCACCCATCCCAAGCCGCATGAAGTGGTGCAGCATGCCGGCCGCGCCGGCGTGCCCGTGATCGGCGATGTCGAATTGTTCGCCCGCGAGATCCGTCCCGATCCCTTAAGGCCGGGCCGCGCGCCGGTCATCGCCATCACCGGCACCAACGGCAAATCCACCACCACCGCCCTGATCGGTCATGTGCTGGCGGCCTGCGGCTTCGACGCCCAGGTCGGCGGCAATATCGGCAAGGCGGTGCTGGACCTGAATCCGCCCATTTCTTCAGGAAAAGTGGGGGCCCGCACCATCTATGTGATCGAGATGTCGACCTTCCAGATCGACCTGGCGCCAGGTCTTTATCCTGATGTCGGTATTCTCTCCAACCTCTCACCTGACCATATCGACCGCCATGGCACGATGGAGAATTACGCCGCCATCAAGGCGCGGCTGATGCGTCAGGTGCCCAAATCCGGACAGGTCGCCATCGGCGTCGATGACGAGCATAGCGCCGCTATCTTCACGTCTCTCTCTGCCCCGGCGCGCGTCGCGCGCCCAGATGAAAGAAGTGGCGCCCAGGCCTCGCCGGTCTCGGTGGGCAAGGTGCTGGGCCGCGGCATCTTTGTGGTCGATGGCGTGCTCTATGACGCCCAGAACGGCGCGGCCACCAAGGTGATGACGCTGGACGAGGCGGTGAGCCTGCCGGGTGCGCATAATTGGCAGAATGCGGCGCTGGCCTATGCGGCCTGCAAGCCTTACGTCAAAGATGCGCGGGCTATCGCCGGCGCCATCGCCTCCTTCCCCGGCCTGGCCCATCGCATGGAAGCGGTCGGCGCCATCGGCAAGGTCCGCTTCATCAATGACAGCAAGGCCACCAATGCCGACGCGGCCGCCAAGGCGCTGGGTGTCTATCCCGACATTTTCTGGATCGCCGGCGGCAGGGCCAAGGATGGCGGCATCGAACCGCTCAAGCCCTTCTTCGACCGCATCCGCCGCGCCTATCTGATCGGGGAGGCGGCGCCGACCTTCGCCCGCACCCTGGACGGCAAGGCGCCCTATGTGATGGCCGGCACGCTGGAGCGGGCGGTCGAACTCGCCGCCACCGACGCAGAAACCTCCGCCGCGCCCGCGCCGGTGGTGCTGCTGTCGCCGGCCTGCGCTTCCTACGACCAGTTCAAGGATTTCGAGCATCGCGGCGATACTTTCCGCGAGGCGGTGGCGAAATTGAAAGCCCTCATGGTGTCCGCATGAACCGCGCCGATCGCAGCGGCTTTGGCGCCTGGTGGTTCACGGTCGACCGGCTGGCGCTTTGCGTGATGCTGGCGCTGCTGTGTATCGGCGTGATGATGGCCTTCGCCGCCAGTCCCGCCATCAGCGGCGGCCCGGCCAGCGCCGGCGATTTTCGCTATGCCCTGCGCCAGCTCGCCTATGCGGTGATCGGGATCGGCATCGTCGCGGGCACTTCGATGCTCAGCCTGCGCCAGATCAAGATTCTGGGCGCGGTGGTCTTCGCCCTGGCCCTGATCGGCTCCTTCCTGGTGTTGCTGGTGGGCGACGAGATGCTGGGCGCAAAACGCCAGCTCAATCTGGGCCCGTTCAATCTCCAGCCCTCGGAATTCCTCAAGCCCAGCTTCGCCATCCTGGCCGCCGCCGTGCTGGCCGATACCGGCAAACTGCCCATGCCGCGGCCGGCGCTGACTTTCCTGCTGCTGCTGCCGGCGCTGATCATCCTGTTGCTGCAGCCCGATGTCGGCCAGACCGGCCTGCTGCTCTCGCTCTGGGGCGCGATGCTGTTCTTCTGGGGGCTGCCGCTGCTCTGGGTGGGCGCGATGGCGGCGGTGGCCTGTGGCCTGGCCGGCAGCGTCTACATGATCTTCCCGCATGTCCATAACCGCGTGAACCAGTATCTGGGCCATTCGGAAACCGGTTACCAGGCGGGGCTGGCGCTGAAGGCCTTTGCCCATGGCGGGTTGACCGGCGTCGGTCCGGGCGAGGGCACCATCAAGTACCGCCTGCCTGATGCCCATGCCGATTTCGTCTTCGCCACGGCGGGCGAGGAATTCGGCTTGGCTCTCTGCGCCACCATCGCCATCCTGTTCTGCGTCCTGACGGTGCGGCTGCTGCTGCGTGCGGCGGCGGCGCGCGAAGGCTTCGCCCAGCTGGCTGGCGCGGGCCTGGCTATCGTCACCGCCGTGCAGGCCTTCATCAATATGGGCGTGGCGGTATCGCTGCTGCCGGCCAAGGGCATGACCCTGCCTTTCATCTCCTATGGCGGCTCCTCGCTCTTCGCCATGGCGCTGACCATGGGCCTGGCGCTGGCGCTGACGCGGCACCGGCCGAAAATCTCGGTCCGTGCCGATGGCGTGCTGCAATGGGCGCGCGCATGAACAAGAGCATCGTCCTGGCGGCCGGCGGCACGGGAGGTCACCTCTTCCCGGCCCAGGCGCTGGCGGCCGTGCTGGCGCGGCGGGGCTGGCAGATCGTGGTGATGACCGATGCACGCTTTGCCAATTACGCCACCCGGTTTCCCGGCGCCCGGATCGAAACCGTGCCGTCTTCGCCTTTCTCCTCCATCCTGGCGCCGTTCAAGATCATGGCCGGTATCGTCACCGCCTCTTTCAAGCTCTCCCGGCTGAAGCCCGCCGTCGTGGTGGGTTTCGGCGGCTATCCGTCGGTACCGGTGATGATGGGCGCCATCGCCGCCCATATCCCCACGGCGGTGATCGAGCAGAATGCGGTGGTCGGCCGCGCCAATCGGCTGGTGCAGGACCATGCGGTGAAGATCGCCGCCGCCTTCCCCATCGCCCGTTTCGCGCCGAAAGACCCGTCCAAAATCGTGCTGACGGGCAATCCGCTGCGGCCCGAGGTCGAGGCACTGTTCGGCACGGCCTACGAGCCGGCCTTCAACACCGGTCCCCTGCGCCTGCTGGTATTCGGCGGCAGCCAGGGCGCCCGCGCCTTCAGCGAAATCGTGCCCGCCGCGCTGACCCGCCTGCCGCATGACATCAAGATGCGCTTGGCAGTGGTGCAGCAATGCCGCCCCGAAGACCTGGAAAAAGTCCGCATGGTCTATGCCAATGCCGAAATCCGGGCCGAGCTGAAACCCTTCTTTGACGACCTGCCGCAGCGCATGGCGGCGGCCCATCTGGTGATCGGCCGTTCCGGCGCCGGCACCGTGGCGGAACTGATGGCCATCGGCCGCCCCGCCATCCTGGTGCCGCTGCCCACCGCCATGGACGACCACCAGACCGACAATGCCGCGCTGCTCTCCCGCGCCGATGCCGGCTGGCTGGTGCCGCAGAAGGATCTCGATGCCGACCGTCTCGCTCTGACGCTGGCGCAGGCCTTCAATGATCCTGCGGGGCTTGCGGCGCGCGCCATGGCGGCGCACAAGCTCGCCACACCGCATGCTGCCGAGAATCTCGCCGACATGGTCGAAAGCCTGGCCAGGAAAGCTGCATAGATGGCGTCGCCAAAGAGCAAATCAGTAACCACGCGTGTTCCGCTCGATATCGGCGCCATCCACTTCATCGGCATCGGCGGCATCGGCATGAGCGGCATTGCCGAGATCATGCATAACCTCGGCTACAAGGTTCAGGGTTCCGACGCGGCCGACAACGCCAATGTGAAGCGGCTGCGCGCCATGGGCATCGCCGTGGCGGTCGGCCATAGCGCCGAGAACCTGAAAGAAGCCCATGCCGTGGTCTATTCCTCGGCGGTCAAGCCCGGCAATGTCGAATTCGACGAAGCCCGCCGCCTGGCGCTGCCGCTGGTCCGCCGCGCCGAGATGCTGGCCGAAATCATGCGGCTGCGCTCCTGCATCGCGGTGGCCGGCACCAACGGCAAGACCACCACCACGACGCTGGTGGCGGCGCTGCTGGATGCGGGCAATCTCGATCCCACCGTGGTCAATGGCGGCGTCATCAATGCTTACGGTACCAATGCCCGGCTGGGCGCGGGCGAATGGGTGGTGGTGGAAGCCGATGAAAGCGACGGCACCTTCCTGCGTCTGCCGGCCACCGTCGCCGTGGTCACCAACGAAGACCCCGACCACCTCGATTATTACGGCACCTTCGACAATATGCGCGACGCCTTCCAGCGCTTTGTCGAGAATGTGCCCTTCTACGGCTTTGCCGTGCTTTGCACCGATCATCCGGAAGTGCAGGCCATGCATGGCCGCATCGCCGACCGGCGCATGATCACCTATGGCTTCAACGTCCAGGCCGATGCCCGCGCCGTCAATGTCAGCTTCTCGGAAGGCGCCTCGCATTTCGACGTGATCTTTGCCGCCCGACGCGACAAGCCCGAGACGCGGCTGGAAGGCCTTAAGCTGCCCATGCCGGGCGAGCATAATGTCCTCAACGCCACCGCCGCCATCGTGGTGGCGCGCCAGCTGGGCGTCTCCGACGAGATGATCACCAAGGGGCTCGCCGAATTCAAAGGTGTGGGCCGCCGCTTCACCAAGGTGGGCGAGTATAACGGCGCCGCCATCGTCGACGACTACGCCCACAATCCCTTCAAGATTGCCGCCGCCATCAAGGCGGCGCGCCAGGCCTATGCCGGCCCGGTGGTGGCGGTGGTGCAGCCGCATCGCTATACCCGCCTGCGCGACACCTTTGAACAATTCGCCACCTGCCTCAACGACGCCGATGTGGCGGTCATCGCGCCCGTCTATGCCGCGGGCGAAGCCCCCATCGACGGCATCAATCGCGATACCTATGCCGAGGCGCTGCGCGCCCATGGCCATCGCAATGTCGTCACCATCGAGGGCGAAGCCGACCTGGCCGCGCTGGTGAAGCCTTACATGAAGCCTGGCGCGGTGGTGATCGGCACCGGCGCCGGTTCCATCACCGGCTGGATGGCCAACCTCCAGAAAAAGCTGGA
>DATFFI010000158.1:0-7194 GCA_035250225.1 Rhizomicrobium sp.
AAGCGCATCGTCAACCCTTCGACCTCAAGCAGCGCTTTCATTGCGCGCTCCCCGTTTGCCGATGGGGAGTGTCACGGTCGGCTCGCGATGCGACAACAGGCCTTGCGGCCGCCACAGCATGATCAGCACCATGGCGCCGCCAAAGGCCAGCATGCGGTATTGTTCGAACTCGCGGAACCATTCCGGCAGGCCGACCAGCACCAGCGCCGCCAGCACGATGCCCATCTGGCTGCCCATGCCGCCCAAGACGACGATCGCCAGGATCGTCGCCGACTCGATGAAGGTGAAGCTTTCCGGGCTGATGAAGCCTTGCCGCGTGGCGAAGAAGGAGCCGGCAAAACCGGCAAAACCGGCGCCCAGCGCGAACGCCGCCAGCTTGATGGTGGTGGGATTTAGCCCCAGGCTCTTGCAGGCGATTTCATCCTCGCGCAGCGCCTCCCAGGCGCGGCCCAGCGGCAATCGGCGGATGCGCTGCACGAAGAAAATGGTGAGCAGCGCCAGCGCCAGGATCACATAATACAGAAAGACGATGCGGTGGGTGGGCGAAAAGGCCAGGCCGAAAAAGCCGGCAAAGGTGTCGCTGCCGCCGCCCTGGCCGAAACTCAGGCCGAAGAAACCGGGCCGGGCGATCTGGCCCAGCCCGTTGGGCCCGCCGGTCAGGCTTTGCCAGTTGATCAGGATGATGCGGATGATCTCGCCGAAGCCCAGCGTGACGATGGCAAGATAATCGCCGCGCAGCCGCAGCACCGGAAATCCCAGCAATATGCCGAAACCGGCGGCGAACAGGCCCGCCAGCGGCAGCACGATCCAGAAAGACAGGCCGAAATGCAGCGATAGCAGCGCATAGGCATAGGCGCCCACGGCATAGAAGGCGACATAACCCAGGTCGAGCAGCCCGGCCATGCCGACCACGATGTTCAGGCCGGTGCCCAGCATCACATAGATCAGCACCAGGGTGGCGATATCGACGGTGCCGCGATCGACGAAAGGCAGCCAGGGCAGCACCAAAGCCGCCGCGATCAGGGCGATGCCGATGCGGCGCTCGCCTTCGCCGGCGGCCAGCGCAGGAAGCTTGAAGCGCGGCATGGTCGAAAAGAGCGACCAGTGGCGTGCGGCAAAGCCCAGCGCCAAGCGGCCGAGGAACACGGCCAGCGCGGCATAGCCTACCAGCGAGAAGCGATAGCCAAGGCTCAGCCCCTGTGCCGAATCCACCATGCGGAAGCCCAGGAAGGGCACCGCCAGGATCGCGGCCAGGATCGCAGCCGCCAGCGCGTCGAGCAGGATGCCCGCGGCAGGATTGGCCGCGGCAATATCCGCCAGCTTGCGGCGTGTCAGCACGTCAGACCTTCTCCACTTCCGGGGTGCCCAGCAGCCCGGTGGGGCGGAAGGTCAGCATCAGCACCAGGACGCCGAAGACCACGACATCCTTGTAGGCGATGCTGCCATAGGCCGACCAGAAAGCCTCGATCAGGCCGATCAAAAAGCCGCCCAGCATGGCGCCCGGCAACGAACCAATGCCGCCCAGCACGGCGGCGGTGAAGGCCTTAACGCCGGCGACGAAGCCGATATAGAAGTCGATGACGCCGTAATAGAGCGTCACCAGCAGCCCGGCCACGGCAGCCAGCCCTGCCCCAATGATGAAGGTCATCGAGATAGTGCGATCGACATCGACGCCCAGCAGGGACGCCATCACCCGGTCCTGCTCGGTAGCGCGCTGGGCCCGGCCCAGCGGCGTGCGGCGGATCAGATACGTAAAGCCGATCATCAGGGCAACCGTCAGCCCGATGATCAGGATCTGCAGATAGCTGATGGTGACATGCATGGCGCCCATGTCGATAGAAAAGCTGCCGCGCAGCATCGGCGGCAGGGGCTTGACCCGCGCGCCCTGCGTGATCTGCACATAATTCTGTAGCACGATGGAGACGCCGATGGCGGAGATCAGCGGCGCCAGCCGGTTGGAACCGCGCAGGGGCCGGTAGGCGATGCGCTCCACCGCCCAGCCATAGGCCGAGGTGAAGAGAATGGCGCCGAACAGGGTCAGGGCGATGGCGAGCGGTATCCAGCTGATCCCCAGCACCGCCGCCAGCAAAAAGCCGATCAGGGAAATGAAGGCGCCGATCATATAGATGTCGCCATGGGCGAAATTGATCATGCCCATGATGCCGTAGACCATGGTGTAGCCCAGCGCGATCAGGCCATAGATAGCGCCCAGGCTGAGCCCGTTCACCAGCTGCTGCAGGAAATAATCCATCGGCGATTCAGTCCCCCTAACCCGGCGATTATGCTCAGTTTTCAGGCAGGGAAACAACGCTCGGAAAGCGGGCGTTTCGAGCCGAAACGCCGCGTTGAACCGGGTTCAGCGCGCCGCGGCGATATATTCGTCCAGGCTCTGGTTGAGCGAGGGGCCGAACTTCAATTGCACCGGATCGTCGGGACCGAAGTAATTCCGGGGGCCGACCGCGGCGGTGTAGAGGTCGGGGCGGAAGACGGCGGCGGCGGCGCGCATTTCGGCGGCATCGGGCGCCTGGCCCAAGAGCTGCTTGACCTCAGTGTAAAGCCAGCAGGCGCGGCGGGGATCTGGGCAATTGACCTGGTGATCGTCCAGGATCAGGAAATCGCCATCCTTGCGGCTCTCGGTGCGGTTGACCGGCAGCACGCCGCTGAGCGAATTCAGGATCGTCTTGGGCGAGACATTGAGATAGTCCGAGCGCGACAATATCTGCGAAAGATTGGTGCGGTTGGCGGGATCGCCGCACCAGCCCGCCGCCGCCTTGTAGGCGCGCAGCAGCTTCAGCACGGTTTCGCCCTCGTCCTTGACGAGCGGTTCGCGCAGCACCAGCACCTTGTCGGGGGCGAAGCGGTTCAGCTCCGAGCCGAAGACGACGATGCTGCCGGCGCCGCTTTCCACCGCGCGGCTGTTCCAGGGTTCGCCGACGCAATAGCCGTCAATGGCGCCGCTGGTGAGATTTTCGACCATGAAGGGCGGCGGTACCACCAGGAACTGGACGTCGCTATTGACATCGATGCCACCCAGCTTGAGCCAGTAACGGATCAGGATGGCATGGATCGAGAAAGGGAAAACCACGCCGAAATTCAGTGGCGGCAGGCCCAGCCGCTTGCGCTGCTGGATGATGGCGCGGACAGCCTTGGCGCTCGCCACCGGATCGGGAATCTCCTGCCCGGTAATGTCCTGTACCGTGCGATAGAGCGAGGCCGCCAGGGTGATGCAATTGCCGTTGGCGTTGAGGCCGAAGGGCACCGCAAAGGGCATACGCGTCTGGCCGCCCAGGCCAAGACTGCTGGCGATGGAGAGCGGCGCCAGCATGTGGGCGGCGTCGAAGATTTCCGAAGTGAGCTTGTCGCGGATATTGGCCCAGGAGACTTCACGGACCAGCTCGATCTCAAGGCCCTCCTGTTCGGCAAAGCCGCATTCCACCGCGGTGATGGCGATGGCGGCGTCAACCAGGGGGATAAAACCGATGCGCAGGGGTTTCACAATTCGCCCCCCTCTTCCGCCTCGATCAGGGCGCGGGCGACGTCGCCGATGCGCTTCTGTTCGTTCATCGCCGCCTTGCGCAGGGCGGCATAGGCGTCTTCCTCGCTGACATTCTTCTTTGCCATCAATATGCCCTTGGCGCGGTCGACCAGCTTGCGCTCGGACAACGCCGCGCGGGCGTTTTCCAGATCGTCCTGCAGCTGGGAAAAGATAGTGAAGCGCTCGACGCACATATCGAGGATATGCTTGACGCGGTCCTTCTTGAGCCCGTCCACGACATAGGCGGAAACGCCGGCCAGCATCGCCTCACGGATGGAGCCGCTGTCGCTGCGATCGACGAACATGGCGACCGGACGCTTGACCAGGCGGCTGACCTGGAACATCTGCTCCAGCACGTCGCGGTTGGGGCTTTCCAGATCGATCACAATCACGTCGGGATCGATGTCGGCGATCTGGCGCAGGAGATTGTCGGTGCGCGACAGCCAGCGGACATTGCGGTGCCCAGCCTCCTTCAGCCCTTCCTGGATGATGGCGGCGCGGGCGTGATTTTCATCGATGATCAGAATGCAATCCTGATCGATCATCGAACTTTGCCGGGTCCCACGCACGTCAAGACTGTAACAAATCTCCATCGCCGCTCAATGCTGGAAGGATGCGGCATTCAGGCCGCTTTGGCGTGTCTCTCATACAGGAATTGCAGCAGCATCTTGCGGCAGCGGGCATATTCGGCGGTATCCGCCACCTCCAGCCTTCGGCGGGGCCGCGGCAGGGCAACCTGGCAAATCTCGCCGATGGTGGCGGCCGGACCGTTGGTCATCATCACGATGCGGTCGGACAGCAGCACCGCCTCGTCCACGTCATGGGTGATCATGATCACGGTGCTGCCGGTGGCGGCATGGATCTCCATCACCGTGTCCTGCAGATGGGCGCGGGTCAGCGCGTCCAGCGCCCCGAAGGGTTCGTCCAGCAGCAGTATCTTGGGCTGCATCGCCAGGGCGCGGGCGATGCCGACGCGCTGGCGCATGCCGCCGGACAGTTCGCCCGGCTTCTTGTCCATCGCATGGTCCATATGGACCAGCTTGAGATTGTGGCGGGTCCAGGCGTCGCGTTCGGCCGCCGACTTGCTCTTGCCGAAGACCTTGTCCACCGCCAGCCGGACATTGGCATAGGCCGTCAGCCACGGCAGCAGCGAATGGTTCTGGAAGACGACGGCGCGGTCGGGACCGGGATCGTCCACCGCCTGCCCGTCCAGCAGCACCGCCCCGGTGGTGGGGCGCATCAGCCCGGCCACGATGTTGAGCAGGGTGGACTTGCCGCAGCCGGAATGACCGATGATGGAGACGAACTCGCCTTTTTCGATCGCCAGCGAAACATCGCGCAAGGCGAGAAACTTGCCGGCGGCGGTGGGGAAGCTCATCCCGACCTGTTCGATGGTGAGATAACCGTGCATTTCTTTCTCCTTGAATCGGGGCCTTAAATCGCCAAATTCAGATGGGGCGTCCGGCGATCATGCGTCCGACCATGCTGATGGCGCGGTCGAGCAGGAAGCCGATGATGCCGACATAGATCAGGGCCAGGATGATTTCGCTGAGCAGCGAACTGTTCCAGCCGTCCCAGATGAAGAAGCCGATCCCGACGCCGCCCACCAGCATTTCGGCGGCGACGATCGCGAGCCAGGACAGGCCGACACCGATCCGAAGACCTGTGAACATGTAGGGCACGCTGGCCGGCAGCATGATCTTGAAGAAATATTCGAAGCCGTTCAGCCGCAGCACCCGGGCGATGTTGCGATAATCTTCCGGAATCTGGCGGATGCCCACCGCGGTGTTGAGAATGACGGGCCAGATCGAGGTGATGAAGATCACAAAGATGGCCGACGGGTTGGCTTCCTGGAAGGCGGCCAGCGAAATCGGCAGCCAGGCCAAAGGCGGCACGGTGCGCAGCACCTGGAAGATGGGATCCAGGCCGCGATAGGCAAAGCTGCTCTGGCCGATCAGCACGCCCAGCCCGACGCCGGCAACCGCCGCCAAGCTGAAACCAATCGCGACACGCTTGAGACTGGCGAGGATCTGCCAGAACAGGCCGACATCGGTGCCGCCATTGTCGAAGAAGGGATCGATGATCAGTTCCCAGGTGTCGGTCAGCACCTTGCTGGGCGGCGGCAGGGTCGCACCCGGCTGGCTGCAGAGCATTTCCCAGAACAGCAGCAGCACCGCCAGGGTGAGAATGGGCGGCAGCGTCACCGCCGCAAAGCCCTGGAGCTTTTCACCCCAGGGATATTGCGCCAGCGCCGTTCGCCAGCGCGGCTTTGGCAGTTCACCGGTCAATGACATGGTCACGATATGCTCCTGAACTACTAGTCAAACTGCCCCCACCATGGCCAGGCTTGACCCGGCCATGGTGAATGGGGGTTACACGCCTGCCTTTTTGATCTTCAGGCTGGCCAGGTACGCCTTGGGATTGGCCGGATCGAAGGTCTTGCCGTCGAAGAATTTCTCGACGCCGCGCGAGGTCCCCTTGGGCAGCTCGTCATCCTTGACGCCCGCCAGCTTCGCCGCTTCGCGCCAGATATTCTCGCGATTGACCTGTTTGATCAGGCCGGCGGCATCGGTGTTGGGCGGCAGGAAGCCCCAGCGCATATCCTCATGGATGAACCAGGATTCATGGCTCTGGAACGGATAGGAGGCATCGTCGCGCCAGAACTTCATCAGATAGGGGAAGTTGGTGACCTTCTTGCCGGTGCCGTAATCGATGGTGCCCGAGGTGCGGCCGATAATGTCTTCCACCGGCACCTTGAAATATTCGCGGCGGGCGACGATCTCGCACAGCTCGTTGCGGTTGGCGGCGGCGTCGCTCCAGCGCTGCGCCTCGATGACGGCCGCGGTCAGGGCGCGGGCGGCGTTGGGATTGCGGCTGACCCACTCGCCACGCATGGCGAAGGTCTTTTCCGGATGGTCGTTCCACAATTCGCCGGTGGTCAGCGCGGTAAAGCCGATGCCCTGATTGACCAGCTGGGCGTTCCAGGGTTCGCCGACGCAGAAGGCCTCCATGGTCTTGACCTTCATGTTGGCCACCATCTGGGGCGGCGGTACCACGATGGTCGAAACTTCCTTGTCGGGATCGATGCCGCCGGCCGCCAGCCAGTAACGCATCCACAGATCATGCGTGCCGCCCGGGAAGGTCACTGCCACCTTGGGATCGCCGCCATTCTGGCGGATCTTGGCGAAGGCGGCCTTCAGCTTCGACGAGTCGAGTCCGACGCCGCCGCCGCCCAGATGGGCCTTGGCGACCGAGATCGCCTGGCCGTTGGTGTTGAGACGCGCCAGGATGTTCATCGGCAGCGGCGCCTTGGTAATGCGGCCCGTCGCCATCAAATAGGGCATCGGCGTCAGGATATGGGCGCCGTCAATACCGCCGCGCGAACCGCCCAGTTCGAGATTGTCGCGGGTGGTGCCCCAGCTTGCCTGCTTGGCCAAGCGCACATCGGTCATGCCGTATTTGGCGAAGAAGCCCTTCTCCTTGGCGATGATCAGCGGCGAAGAATCGGTCAGGGCGATAAAGCCCAGGACCGCGGCCTTCGTTTCCGGCGCGCCGCCGGCCTGGGCCCAGGCACCCGAGGGCAGCAGCGAGTTCGCGGCGGTATAGATCGCGGCGGCGCCGCCGCCCTTCAGCAGCGCGCGCCGGGTGGTGCCTTTGAA